>CAYTVY010000007.1:18532-34630 GCA_964441925.1 uncultured Geothermobacter sp. | reverse complement strand
GGTCCGGGCCGACGGCAAACTGAACCGCAGCGGCTACATTGCCGTCAGTATCGACCCCATCCTCTACGAGTCGAATCTCTGGGAGACCTCGCACCGGATTTCGCTCGACCGGTTTTTCACCAACGAAGCGCGCGACCTTGGCGAGGCCCTGGCGGAAGGGCTGGAAAAGACGACTTTTCGCGGCCGGCTGCGGGTGATCCCGGGCTACCGGCTCGAAGACCAGGCCGATTTCCGCGAGAAGGGGCGCCCGGAAACCTTTCTGATCACCGTCGACATCCGGTCGCGCTACGGCCTGACCAAGAGCAGTTCCGCGGCCGCCTGCCTGTCAGGTGTAACCTGCCTGCTGCTGTCGTCGGCGCCGCTTTTCACCTACGAAACCCACACCGAAGCGACGGTGACGGCCTTCTACTTCACCCGTGAAGGCCGCCGGCTGCGGCTGGTACAGGAGACGTTCAGCTCACAGGGCAAGATGTCAGGTGATTTCTACGACGCCATGGACATGACCCAGGAGCTGGAATGGATCACCCATCTGACCCGGAACACCATCGAAGACATCCGGCGCAAGATCCTGGTGGACCTGCCGACCGAACTGGTGTCCCGTTCGTGGCGCAAGGCGGCCGATGATCTGCGGCGGGCCCCCGCCAACGTCATCGGCACGCCGGGGCTACCGCCCGCCCCGCAGATCGCCGCCGCGCCGATGAAGCCCCCGGTCCGCAGCAGCAAAAAACGGAAGAAACACTCCACCGAAAAACAGCTCAACCTGCAGGATCTGGTGCGGCTGATCAGTCCGTCGATTCTCAAGGTCCGCACCGAACGCTCGGTCGGCAGCGGCTTCGTCATCTCCCGGCGCGGCTTCGCCATCACCAGCCTGCATGTGGTCGACAAAGCCGGCCGCATCACCATCCAGGGCCATGGCGGCCAGCCGAGAAGGGCCCGTATCGTGCAGCGCTACCCCGAACTCGACCTGGCGATCCTCGCCATCGACGGCCCGGTACGCGGCATCGCACGTCTCGGCGATTCTTCCCGCCTCGAAGTCGGCGACAATGTGACAGCCATCGGTTATCCCCTGGAGGTTGGGCTCTCCATCACGCCCACAACGGTGGAAAACCTGGAAAGCTGGCGCGGCCAACCTCTCATCCGCATCGAGGCGACGGTTCCCGCCGGCAGCTCGGGGGGACCGCTGGTCAACGGTCAGGGTGAAGTGGTCGGCATCATTTTCCGCCGCCAGGAAGACGCTCCAAGAAAAGGGACGACCCTCGCCCTGCCCATCAGCTCGGTCCGGGAGACATTCGAACAGTTCCTCGACTTTTCTCCCGGGCAATAACCCGGCCTTGTGGATCCGCGAACGCGTCGCGGATGCAGGACGATCAGAACTGCACCGCCTGCTGCCGGCAGTGCTCGACCAGGGCGTCGATGATCTCCAGGGCCTCCTCCCGGGCATAACCGTCGGTGGAGAGGGCCGTTTCATAGGCCCGCAATACCTGCCGGGCCTGGTGCGAACGACCGGAAAGCAGCCCTGCGAGATAGAGCCGCCTGACCACATGGTCGTTGATCGGATCGAACTGCAGGGCCCGCTGTCCGATCTCGGCCACCTCGTCCCAGCTGCGATTGGCCAGCAGCAGGTCCATCCAGGCGATGGTGCTTTCAATATAGAGCAGCAGCAGATCCTGACGATAATATTCCCGGCCGTCGTCATTGGGCAGACTGATACTCACCTCGCCGTTCCACAGACGGTGGGCCCGGCGGAAAAACTGGTCGGCCATCAGATATTCCATGCGGCGGACGTGCCGGATGCCATCACGCACGAGCACCTCGAATTCCTTGGCGTCGACCCAGCAGTGATCGAGCCGCACCACCCCCTTGCGCAGGTACAGATAGGTCTTGACGCTGACTCCCGGCATCAGCTCTTCCAGGGCTTTGCGCAGACGGGTCAACAGCGAGTCGAAGCGGGAGCGGGCCTGTTCGGCGGACGTATCGGGCCAGAACTGATGCTGGATCTCGTCCAGCTCGAGCTGCAGGCCGGGACTGATCAGCAGCAGGCCGAGAAGCTGGCGCAGGGATGTGGTCAAGCCATCGCGCAGGTGGATGGTCCTTCCCCCGACGAAAACCGAAAAATCACCCAGAATGCGAAACCGCAACGTGGGAATGGGTTGTCCCCTGTCGACGAAACTGACATAGAGACGACTGCGGCTCAAGGTGAGCGGCATTTCCGGGTCGACGCCCAGTTGCAGCATGGTCGAAAACAGCCGGGTCATCAAATGGGGGCTCCAGGCATAGAGATTCCGGTAGCCACCCCGCTGCATCAATTCGAGACATTTGCAGAAGTCCTCGACCGCCCGGGCCGAACGGCCCAGATGGTGCAGTGCCAGACCACGAACGGCCCAGCCGGTACACAGCAGAAAACTGTTCTCCTGCCGTTCGGCGTCCCTGATTCCCCGCTCCGCCCACTCGAGGGCCGGCTCCCAGTCACCGGTGGCACAGGCCGACCAGGCCAGGCAGAGCGCCATGCGGGTCCGATAGAGCGGACCACCCGCCTCCTCGCGCAACCTGGCGGCCCTTTCGGCCTCGGCACCGGCCATTTCGACCCGGCCGGTCAAGGCCGACAGCAATGAGCGGAACTGCAGCAGCCGGCTCTTCACATGCGGACTGGCGGCGCACGGCAATACCATGGCGGCATCGATCATCTCCAGCGCCTGCTCATAGCGGCCATGCGCCAGCTCGCTCTGGACATCGAGCAGGATCGTGTGCACCTGCAACAGACTCTGTTCGAAATAACGCCCTCCCCCCAGATTCCGCGCCAGATTTCTCTGTCGCCGGCTGCCGAGAACTTCCCCCATCGCTTCCAGCAGCATGGCCATGACCGCATGCCCCAGCAACCGGGTCGACAGATTGATTTCATCGCTGCGGGCGTGACCGGCGGCGATTTCCAGCTCCCGCACGGCGGAACGCCAGCCGCCCCGGTGATAGTGCAGCAGTCCGCGCCCGATCCGCCCCAGGACGAGGTACTCGGGACAGGCACAATTCTGGGCGGTTTCGATGGCGATCGTCTGCAGGATGTCGGCTTTCTGGAAATCCCCTTCCAGCAGCAAGGCCCCCATGGCCAGGGCGAAACTGACCTGGATACGGACATGCTGCTGCCCGGTCAGATCGAGGTCCGAAAACTGCGCCGCGGTTTCGCTGTAGAGACTTCGGGCGGCGGAGAAATCGCCATCGATCAGACAGCCGATCCGAAGCAGCATGCCGCCGGCATAGACCTGGCCGGCATGATCTCCAGACCGGGAAAAGGATTTTCGAACCACCGCAAAAATTTCTCGGGCCAGACGCGGCGAGGTTTCGTAGAGCAACAGGCCGTAAAGACAGCCGAGCCAGGGATGGCTTTCGTGGTCGACCCGCTCGAGAGCGGACGCCTGGGGCTGAATCCGGCGGATACCGCCATCGGCGTAGATCCGGGGAACCGACTGTGAACAGATGCGTTCGGCACTTGCAAGGTCGCCGGCCCTGAGAAGGAAAACGAGACCGAGAACGATCTGGTCGTGGGCCAGATACCAGTCGGCTGCCATCTGCAAGACATCACGGACGTGTTCGTGCCCCAGCTCCCGCGTCGCCCGGCCTTGCAGATAGTCGCGAAAATGGTCGTGCAGCACGTAGGTGTCACGGTCGCTCTGGTAATCGACAAAATAGTTGTGCCGGACCAGGTAATCGAGAGCCGAACGAACATCTTCGATTTCGGCCAGCTTTTCCGCCAGCCCGGCCGGCACCGAATCGAGCAGACCGATCTTGAGCAGGGTCCGCCGCAGGTTGTCGGGAAAGCGCGCAAAAAGCTGTCCGTCGAACTGGGTCAGATCGAGATCGCCGTCGTCGCTGAGCAACTGTCCAAGCTGTTTGAGAGTTGCGGCCGCCGACAGGTCGACGCCACTTTCGGCGGCACTGATCAGACCGGTGACCCAGCGCAGAGCGGCGGTCTTGCGCACCAGGTGGTTCTGCAGCCCGGCATTGGCCCGACGCAGCTGTCTCTCGACATGGCGGATTCGCAACAGGGAACGGATGCGCGCCAGCAGTTCGATATTCCGGATCGGTTGCGAAATGAAATCCTGGGCGCCGGCGTTCAGCCCCGCGGCCCGCAGTTCGGGTGTCGACTGATGCGCCGTGATCAGAATGACCGCCACATGCGCCGTTCGCGGCTCCGCCTTGAGACGCCGACAGACTTCGATACCATCCATCCCCGGCATCTGCATGTCGATCAGGGCCCCGTCTGGCGGTGTCTGCCGGGCCAGTTCCAGGGCATCGATGCCGTTACTCGCCGACATCACCGCACATTCGGGAAGATGCTGCTGAATCAGCGCCTGCAGCAGGGCGAGATTGGTCGGATTGTCGTCGACCAACAACAGTGTGTAATGCTGATCGTTCATGAGCCCCCCTGACATTCTTCAGAATTCCGGCAACCGGATCCGTCCGTCACTGAACACCTTGATGACGGGTAGACTGTCCTGTCCCATCCCCCCCGCGGCAAAAAGCAGATACTGGCCCGCCTGGCGCGGCAAGGCAAAGCTCAGCGATACCATGTCCTCCGAAACCTGCCGAATCCGGCCGGGGATACGCTTCGGCAAACAGTAAAGCGCTTTCATCTGGTCATCCAGAACCAGAACTTTTTCAGAATTCGCCCAGACCTTGCGGCAGCCGGATGTTCCCGGGTAGCGCACCAGCAGCTCCGGCTGGCGGGGATTTTCAACCGAAAAGACATAGATGCCTTTTCGCCAGTCCGCCAGATAGAGCTTCCCCTGCCATAAACACAGCGCATAAGGAAGACCACCGGTCTGGAAACTGTTGACCAGTTTCAGAACGCCATTGCCGGCTTCTCGCAGCACCAGCAACCCGTTGTTGTGGTCGACGGCATAGATGTCGTTCTTCTTTCGGGCCACGTCGACCACCTGGCTGAACCGGTTCAGCGGAGCCAGCAGAACCAGATGGTCGCGCAGGACCGGACGGTCCGGGTCGTGGACATCGACACTGTAGAATCCGCTGCTCTTGGTGGCGATCACCGCCCGGCCTGCCTCGACGGCAACTTGCCCGAAGGGATCGTCTATTTCGATCCGGCCGCGACGTATCGGCCTGCCCGGCTGCCGCAAATCGACAAGGATCACCCCCCGACCACTGACATAAGCGTAACAGATCCCCTGATGCAACCGAACCGAAACCACCGGACCTCCCAGGGATATGCGTGTCAGCTCAACGGGCTGCCGTGGATTGCCGGCATCGACGATCCGCAGACTGTCGAGACTGCCGATCACCACCAGATCCCCTTCGACATCGAGAGTCTTGCCACGCCCGCCCAGAACGGACCACGACAGGTCACGGGAGGTCAGCGACCGAAAAGCCACATAGTGGCGCTGATCATAAACGAGAACGTTGTCGCCCACCAGCAGGGCCTCGCGGCCAAGACCGGGATCCGCCAGTTCGGCGGTCAACCTCGGGCGACCGGCACCGGCCAAGGAATAGACGGCAATCCGTCCCCCCGCCCCGACGACGGTCAACCGTCGCTGCTGCAACCGGACGGACTCGACATTTCTCGCCAGCAACAGCGGGTCGACCGGCCGCTGCCCGTCTCCCTGCCCGGTGAAACGGTAACGGTAGAGCGACCGTCCCCGTCCCCGGCCCCGAACGAACAGTTGTCCGGCATCGCCCTCGATCTGCTTGACCGGGCCCGCCGCCTGCAACGCCTCTTCAAGGCGCACCCCGCCCCGACCCGTCACGGAAAACGAGTACACCTGACCGCGGCCATTCACCACATAGAGCCGGCCGCCGGCAACCGCCAGATCGTAGGCGCCTCCCGGAACCTCACTGCGTCGCAGTTCGGTCAACTGCCCGGCCTGCCCGATCCGCACCCAGTGAACCCCGCCGTGCAGATCGGCCAGAAAGACGTGTGAGCCGTCCATCGCCAGCGACACGGCGCTGCACAGCACCGGCAGGCGTCCTTTCATCTCCGGAGACGCCGGGTTCGAAATGTCGAAACTGAGCAGACCGGCATCCGCACCAGCCACCAGCAGATAATCACCGGCGACCACCATATCCAGAGGTTTGCCAGGCAACGGCGATCGCCTTTCAACGTCCAGGTCGCCACCGGCCGAGACAACCACCAGTTCCTTGTCGGCCGTCCCGAGATAAACATGGCGGCCATGAACGGCCGTCGCCGTGACCTGCCAACGGTCGGCCATTTTGCCAAGTGGCCTGAAACGCCCGCCGGCATCCGGTTCGACGATCTGCAGCTCAAAATCGTAACCGGTCAGATAGATGCGCCCGTTGCGGACCACCATGTCCTTGCTCCGGTTGCCGGGGCGAAAGATTTCCCTGCCGGCCATACGTATGCCAACCTGGGGATCGAGCACCTCGATCCCGTTGCCCTGATCGGCGACATACAGCCGGCCGGCCATCGGCAACAGGGTCCGGACACCGTTGGGAAAGACAACCATGCCGGGATCGACCAGCTTGCCGTCGGCACTGATGCGGGCCGAGAAAAGTCCCTTCTGCCCTCCCCAGAAAAGGGTCTCGTCCAATCTGACAAGTCCGCCTCCGGCATTGATCTGGTTTCGATAGATGGACACCCGTGATTCTTCATCCGCCGCCAGATCGACAACGAACAGATGCTGCTGGCCGCGAACGACCAGTCGGGACGCGCCGAGAAACAGCATCTGCTGCACCACATCGGGCAATCCCACAGTCGTAACCGGCCGCAACCGTCCGGTTGCGGCCCCCCGGAAAATCCTCAGCCCACGGCGGCTGTCGGCCACCACCAGCAGGTCATCCGCCAATGCCACCCCCCTCGCCCGGTCCCGGCCCGGAACCGTCCCCACCAGGCGCACACCGGCCGGACCATCGAGGCGCAGCACATGGACACCTTCACGAAAAGCAGCGACATAGGCAAAATGTTCGTTGACGGTGATGTCATAGAGGACCCCGGGCAGAGGCAAGGTTCGCACCAGCCGCGGCTGCCGCGGATCGGTGACATCGACCAGGTGCAGCCCCTGCTTGACACTCAAGGCAAGGACGAGATCTCCCCGCAGCAGAACACGCCAGACCCGGCCCGGCAGCGGGAGGCTGCCGACCACCTCGGGCCGGTCAGGCCGACTGATGTCACAGACGATCAGCCCGTCCCGGTTGCCGGCCAGAAAAAGATAACCGTCCCGAGCCGCCATCCCATCGACGGCATGAAAGAGCTGCAGCCTGCCACGCACCAATCGCGGATTGCCGAAGGCCTGCACCAGACTGAATTGCGTATCGTCATCCAGCCCGGTGCCGCCGACCTGCAGCAGCAACCGGCCATCTCCCGTCGTCGCGGCCGAACGGACACCGAGCAGAGAGAGAGAAAGAGGCCCCCGGCCTTTGCCCAGGCTGAGACCAAGGGCAACACCGAAGACGACCGCAAGCGCCAGCAACAGCAATCCCTTACGCACTTCCGGCCCCTCCCCGGCGCAGCCTGCCAGGCATCGCCAGCCAGTCTTCCAGGATCTTCACCATCTCCTCACGGCGAAAAGGTTTGCAGACGTGCGCGTTCATGCCGGCCGCCAGACAGGCTTCGACATCCTCGCGAAAACCGCGGGCGGTCAGAGCGACAATCGGCCCCCCGTATCCCATGCTCCTCAGGCGCCGCGTCGCCTCGAAACCATCCATGACCGGCATCTGGCAATCCATCAGGATCAGATCGAACTTTTGCCTGCCGGCCCGGTCGACCGCTTCCTGGCCGTTGTGCGCCATGACGAGCTGCCCCGGTCGCGGTTGCAGCAGTCCCCTGACGTAATCACGTGTCGTGGCATTGTCCTCCACCAGCAGAATCCGGCAGTCCGCCGGCAGGGGGGAGACCAGGTCACCGCTCTCCCCCCCTGACGGGCTCCCGATGCCCAGCAGTCGCTGCAACGCCTCGCCGAGCAAGGTCTTGCGCACCGGCCTGTAGAGCCATTCGACACTGATGCCCCCGACGCGGTGATCTTCGATGTCCGATTCGTCAGGTGAACAGAGCATGATGACCGGCAGGTCGGGAACAGCCGGATCACCGGCCATGGCCTCGACCAGCTTCCAGCCCCCCAGGCCGGCCATCGCACTGTCGATCATGACCAACCGGCAGGCCTTTCCTTCGGCCGCCGAACGACGCAGGATGGCCAGGGCGCGGGGGCCGCTGCCGGCGACATCGACCTCGAGGCCAAGCTGCAGCAGCTTGCCCTGTATCGTTCCGACCTGCTCGTCGTCACTCACCAGCAGAACCCTGCACCCGGCAAGCGCCGCCCAGCGACTCGCCTCTTCTCCCTGTTCATGACGGACGAACCGCAGCTCCAGGATGAAACGTGAACCGATGCCGGGCGTACTGTCGAGTTCGATACGGCCTCCCATCATGTCGACCAGCTGGCGAACGATGGCCAACCCCAGACCGGTTCCCCCGAACCGGCGGGTCGGTGTCTCCTCGGCCTGGACGAAACTCTCGAAAATCCGCTCCTGGACCTCCGGCGCAATACCGATCCCGGTGTCGGACACCTCGATGCGATAACGATTGGTCCGATCATCCTGTCCGATCAGCTCGACGTGCAGGCACACGTCCCCTTCTTCGGTGAACTTGATGGCGTTGCCGACCAGATTGAGCAGGATCTGCCGCAGTCGGCCGCCGTCACCCTTCACCTCGACCGGCAGGCCGGGCGCCATCTCGCACCTGAGCCGCAGTCCCTTGGCAGCCGCGTTTTCCGCCATCAGGCCGACGACCTCCTCGGCGACTTCCCGCAGATCGAAGTCCTGCTCCACCAGTTCGAGCTTGCCCGCTTCGATACGCGACAGGTCAAGCAGGTCGTTGAGTATCTCGAGCAGGGCCTCGCCCGACTTGAACACCGTCTGTGCCAGCTGCCGCTGCTTTTCGTTCAGCCCCGAATTGAACAGCAGCTCGGTCATCCCCAGCACCCCGATCATCGGGGTGCGGATTTCATGACTCATGTTGGCCAGAAACTGCGATTTGGCCCGGTTGGCCGCCTCGGCCCGGTCACGCGCCTCTTTCAGTTCGACGATGGTCGCTTCCAGTTCCCGGGTGCGGGTGGCGACCTGATCCTCGAGGGTCTGTCGATAATCCTCGAGCTGCCGGTCGCGGATCTGCAGCTGTTCGAGCATCTGATTGAAGCTTCCGACCAGTGATCCGATCTCGTCTCCGCCTTGTGCCGCAACCCGGATCGAGAAATCCCCCGTTTCGGAGACCCTTTTCATCGCCTCGTACAGGCGGTAAATGGGGTCGGTGACCACCCCTTGAAGCTTCCTGGCCAGAATGAAAGAGCAATGCACGGAGAAAAGGAAGAGCACGAGCATGACCGCGCCGTACTGCAGCAGACGGTTGTTCAGCTCCTCGAGCCCGGACTGCAGGTAGAGATGACCCAGAATCCGGT
Source organism: uncultured Geothermobacter sp. (assembly GCA_964441925.1). GTDB lineage: Bacteria > Desulfobacterota > Desulfuromonadia > Desulfuromonadales > Geothermobacteraceae > Geothermobacter. The sequence continues at coordinate 25,223 of CAYTVY010000007.1, read as the reverse complement.
TCTGGTAACGGATGGGTGAGATGAAGCCGAGATGGGTGGTCGTGAAATGATATTGCTGGACAGTGGTCGGCCCTATCGTATCGAGCAAAGAACAACGGCTGTACGGCAGCCCGGTTTCCCGGTCCCGGAAACGGGCATTCGACTTCATGTAGGAGGCGAAGGGTACCCCCTTGCGATAGATGAAGACGGCCCGGATCTGGGGATCGGCGGAAAAGGTCTTCAAGACATCGTGGAGCTCTGACCGGCGTTTGAGCAGCAGATCGGGAAGTGCCTGCTGCGCCACCACCTTGACCATGGCCTCGATCTTGGCGACCATGCTCTGCCGGTAGGAATAGATCTCGAAAAGAAGGACGGCACCGGTCACCAGAACCAGCACCACCAGGCTGATACTGACCATCAGCAGGGTCAGCTTCTGTCGTATCGGCGCGTTCCTCAGCACCAGGCATCCCCCTCCGGCAGATGGTCAGAAGCGCAAATCGAGCCCGACCCAGAACTGGCGGCCGAGCCGGTAGTCGCCGGGTGTCGTTCCCGACTCGATGGCCCGATCGAACAGGTTGAAGATATCGAGATAGAAATCGGCAGTCGGCACCCCGGCAATCCGCCCGGTCCAGGCCAGCCGCAGATCGACCTGGACCGCCTGCTTGTGGCGGACCTCATCATAGACGAAAAGCGATTCCTGGACAAACTCCCCCTTGATGGCATCGAACCGCTGCTGGCTGCCGGGAACCGGCACCTCCCGATGGGTGTTTTCGAGGCTGCGGTAGCCCGCCAGATACTCGGCGCGCGTGGTCAGGCGCACCCCGTGAGGCAGGGTCATCATGTGCAGCAGCCGCACGACGTGCGGCCGGTTGTAGTCGGACCGGGGAAGCTCGCTGCGATAGACGATCTGCCCCCGGTACCAGACACGGGGATCGATCTCCTCGTCATCGAGCAGGGCATCGTAGGTCTCGTTGCTGGTGCGGTTGTCCTGCCAGACCCAGCTCAGCAGCAGGTACTGTTTCTGCCAGCTCCGCTCCCAGCTCATGCGGAAACTGCGATGCCGGCTTCGCCCCCGGTTGTTCATGGTGTAATAGCGCAGGCCATCATCCTGCACCGGGCCGAACTGGCGGGCGAATTCGTCCCGTCCCCGGCGCTGCACCAGCTTCACACTCAGCCGGCCGCCATACAGGTTCTGGTCCAGGCCGACAACCAACTCGTCGCTGTATGGCGTGTCGAGGCCGGAAAAACGTGCCACACTCTGCAGGCCGGCCGGATAAAGCTCCCACAACCCCGGATCGGCCGGATCGACGGTGGTGCCGGGATCGACGCTGCCGGCCCCTACGGCACTGTTGCGTTTGGGACGGTATTGGCTGATCACCGGCAGGCGGGCCTCTCGCAGCTTGAAGGCGAGAAATCCCCGACCGTAATAGCGGTTGGCCCCCAGGGTGAGGACCGTGTTCCGATCGCCACGCACGTCCCAGCTGACGGCCAGTCGTGGCGCCAGGTCCAGGTTCTGCAGATAGCTGTCCCAGGAAAGCCGCAGACCGGGACGCAGCTGCCACCGCGCCAGGGTCAGGCGGTCGTCGACATAGAGCGACAGTTCCTGCATCGACACGGCGTCGGCGTTGGCGCGAAGAATGTCGCGCCGCGAAAAATACTGCTCTTCCTCGATGCAGCCGAGCAGATCGTCGGTGCAGATGACATCCGGCGCCAGGACCGCATCCTTGAAGATGAAGCTGGTTTCCGGACGATCATAGGTTCCCCGGTGGACCTGCCACTGCAGACCGGCGCCGACTTCCTGGCTCAGCCGCCCCCGGGCCGGCGGTTCGAAGGTGACGTCCCAGCTCATCCCGGCACTCTGCTGCGTCTGCTCAACGTCGCCGAACCCCCCTTCCCGGCTGAAATCGGACGCTACAAGGCTGCCCCAGGGTTTGCTGGCACTGGCCAGCCAGTTGCGGAAATGTCCGGGAGCAGCCCGCCGGTTCTCGCTGCCGCGATAAAAGAGCTGCAGATGACTTTCGCCGTCCTGGCGGTAGCGATGAAAACCGCCGACGAGCCGCAACCCGCCCTGACGCACGGAAAAACCGCTGTTTTCGACATCCGGCAGAAAATAGGTCGCCCGATAGGGGGCATAGAGCAGACTGACATCGTAGAAGGCATCACTCCCGACATCGTGGGTCATGCGGGCCAGGAGATTAAGACTGTCACGTTTCTGCACCTTTTGCCGGCCCAGATGAAAAAGCGGGATATCCGAATGGGCGAGACGGGCTTCGAACAGCAGACCGGTGTCGTCTCCGGCCGGCAGGTCGAAACCGACACCGAAGAAGTTTTTGCGAAAACGCGGCTGCCGGGAGGCACTGTTGGACTGGGTAAAAGTGAAATGGTCTTCATCGGCCAGATGAAAACGGGTCCAGTCGTCGCGGGTGTGACGCCAGGAGAGTCGGGCCGCAGGCTTTTGCCCCGGCATGCGCAGTCGGGCGTCGACCACCCCGCCGGTGAAACCGCCGAACCGGGCCGGGATGTTGCTGTCGTAAACGGCGATCTCGTCGACCAGGGCGGCATCGACAAAAAACTGTTGCGGGTGCCCCGGCACCTCGGTCGGGCTGCTGGGATTGCGGGCCATGGGATCGAGAATGTCGGCATTGTCGATGCCGTCGAGAGAAAAGGCGTTCTGAAAGACCTTGCCACCGGAGATGGAGATGTCGGGCGGCAGAATCTCGCCGCCGGCATTGCCACTGCGAAAGGATTCGCTGAACTGGACATCCGGCAGAATGCCCAGCTGTTCGGTCAGGGTTCCATTGCCGGCCGGCAGCCGGTCGAGTATGGGACGTCGCAGCACGGAGGCTCCCTGTGCCGTGATGTCGAGACGGTCGACGATGGTCACCGGCGGCAGAACGACCTCACCCTGCTCCGCCGCGAAGGCGCCCGGCGACAGCCAGTACCCCAGCAGCCCGATCGATGACAACAGGATATGCAGCAGCTTGCGGTGGAACAAAAGCTCTTGTGCGGAATGCATCCGCCCTCCTGAATCATTGAATCGAACCTGAATCAGTGGGTTTCTGTTGAATGGAGAGTGCAAGCGCTTGGTCTGAATGAGATTTTCAAAAATCTGAAGCGCACCCATAGGTTCGCTGGCGATTTTTGGGAAACTCAGGCAGATCAATGGTTTGTGCTATCCGCCAACGAGAAGCTCACTGATTCAAGTCGAAGCCTTTTCACGCCTGGCAAGAGGGAACGACCCGGCGTGAGCGAACGTCACAAAATCGTCAGCGCCCCCATGAAGCCACGGCAATACCTGCGGCGTGCAGGCGAGCCGGCCGGGCTGCCCCCCCCCGGATTCACCGGGTTCAGGGATTCCCGCCGTCGAAAAACATCGGCCTGGCATCCTGCTCGTCGGGCAGGCCGTCACCATCCATGTCGGTATCGAGCATCAGTCCGGAGGCGTCGATTTCATGCTGCGACACCAACGGGTGAAAGAAATCGGGCCTGCCGTCGGCATCCATGTCCACCACCGCCAGGTCGCGACGCCCCAGGTCATCACGACGGGCATAGACCTTGCCGATGGCCAGCAACGCCTTGTTGCGCCCGATCCGGAATCCTTCTTCCTCCACCCGGCGTACCGCCCCAAGGGCACGTTCGTAGTCGCCGATTTCGGCGTAGGCGGCCGCCCATTCGACCAGCTTGTCCAGGCGATCCTGGGGATCGTCCACAGCCAGACAGACCTGCCGCAGCTGCTCGAGGAATTCGCGTGCCTGCGTCTGCCGACCGATGGCATGGGCATAGCGCGCGGCCTGTCGCAGGTGTCGGGCGACGGCAAACCGATCCCGATCGGTGGCGGCCGCAGGATAAAGACTCCAGGCCAGATACCCGTAGGCGTCGATCTGCAGATCGACGCCGGAAGCACCGGCCCGCAACATGGCACCGATCAGGGTGTCGTAGGCATCGAGCGACAGTTCCTGCCCGGCACGGGAAAGAAGATCACGGGCGGTCGTCGCATCTCCCAGCCGCAGATAGACGTCGCCGATGCCGGCCAGTGCCATGGCGACCAGGCTCGGATCACTCATGGCCGCGACCTCCTGCTCCGCCTCGATGAGCAACTGGCGGGCCTCAGCCGTCATTCCGAGATCGAGGTAGAGATCGGCAATCTTGGCCAGGCCGAAATTGATCCTGGCCGATCCTAGGATCTTGGTACCGACCTTCTTGGCCCGGTTGATGTCGATCCGGCGGGTCAGTTCGGTTGCCAGCCGCAGGGCGGTGGCGGCGGAGACATCGAACGATTCTTCGATCAGCCGCAACCCGAGATAGGGCTTTTTTCGGTTGGCGACGTAATAGGTCAGCGCCTCCACCTGCGTCTCGAGCGACGTCGGGTTGAACAGATCGGTCGGCACCCTGTAGTAAACCAGGTCGAGAGCCGTCATCTCGGCCACCGGGGGCTCCGTCGCATGGGCCGGCTGCAGCCCCCCGGCTGCCGCCTCGGCCACCGCCACTTCCGCCGCCAACTGTTTGTAACCCCAGGAGCGCGACAAGCCGCTCAAGGTATCGAGCAGCGCCAGCGCCCCCTCCTTGTCTCCCGCCAGGTAGAGCGCCACCGCCATGTCATCCATAAAGGACCTGGTCTTCGAGCCGGTCTTGTTGGACAACCCGTCGCTGCTGCGCAAATCGACGATCATGCCGGCGCCGTAGTAGAGATCGAGGACATCCTGGGCACTGCCGGCCCGGGCATAGCGCCGTGCCGTCTCCACCAGATGATTGACCTTGGCCTTGAAGTAGAGAGGTGTTCCACTGCTCGACAGATTGGGCGGGGTTTCGACCGCGATCTGTCTCAGCTCGTCGATCACCACCAGCGCCCCGGTCACGTCCCCGTCGGCGAGCAGCTGGTCGGCAATGCCCAGGCCGGCGGAAAAGGCGTTGTCGTAGGCGAGATAGGTGCCGACGGGCACGGCGATATCCCGGTGCAGGTAGCGCAACACCGCCACCGCCGAGGCAAAGTCGCCGGCATGCAGATAGCCCTGGGCCAGGCGGCGGAAATCGGCGGCATCGGCGGCACTGAAAAAAGCCGTCCCCTTGGCGTCCAGAACGGCACGCAACTCCTGCTCTGCCTGCGCCAGGGCGTCGAGAGCATCGGTGGAAAATCCCCACCGTGCCGCCCCTTCGGCCAGTTCGATACGGGCCAGGGCGCGGTTGACCGGATTGAAGATCCGGTTGTCGATCATCCGCCAGGGGTCGTAGGGGAGCAGCGGGTCCGCCACCCATCCCCGGACCATGCCGCTGCGGGCAATGCCCCTGATCAGCTCGATCATCAGTTCATCGTTGAGCTGGTCGTCGAGCACCGCCTGCGCCAGGGTATCGGCCCGGTAGAGATGTGACCGGTCCGAACCGTAGTAGTAGGCGATCCGGGCCCTGTTGTCGCCGGCCGGCAGCAGGCGGTCTGCCGGCAAAGGCGAACGGACGGAGATACGCGGCCGCCCGCTCAGAATCTCTCCGATACGGGGGTCGTCGGCCGGGGTGTAGACAATACCGTTTTCGGTACGGACCAGGCCGGCGACGAACCGGGCCGTATCCGGCTGGAGGAAGCGGTCGGGATCGTCCAGCCCGTAGGCAAAAAGAAGGTGCTGCAGCAGACGCTGGGGGATCCAGTCCCAGAGAGGGACGCGGTCGCCCTGCAGCATGAGCTGATCGAACAGCGCCTCCCTGTTGGCCAGATAACGGGCATCCGTGGTGTCGAAAGTCGGATCGACGCCCCGCAGGACATCGTCCAGTTCCGGTCCGAGAACCTGGGCCAGCAGGTGCCGATTGAAACGGCGGAAGGCCGCTCCTCCCGACGCGGCGACCAGATCGTCGGCCAGTCCCTCCAGGGCGGTCGTTTCCGCGGCAGCCAGGCCAAGCCCGGCCGACAGTTCCTGACCACTGACCCGCCCGCTGCCGTCGACCAGCATCGGAGCCCGGTCGAGACGTGCCGCAAGTGTCTTCCAGGGGGCGGCGTCCCCCCGTTGGAAAAGCTGCAGGACGACCCCCATCAGGACCAGGTTGCGCTGCAACAGTTCGGCCGAAGAGGTTGGTCGGGCAAGCACGTCGTCCGGGGCGGACAGTCCCATCCAGGCTGCGACCGCCGCCCGCGCCTGGTTGAGCGGCTGGCCGCTGCCGACCCGCCTGGCCAGCAACGTGGTCAGCGGTGAAACAACGATTTGCGAAAGAGAGGAAAAGGCTCCGGCGGGAGCGGAAAGGTCAAGGGGAACATCCGTGAAACCGATGCCGGTGGCAGAATCCCGGCCGCCGGTGGCCACCAGGGTCCACGACGAGGGATCGGCATCCTGGGCCAAATCGATACGAAAATGCCCCGAATCGTCGGTGGTCGCCTCACAGCGTCCCTGACCGCTCGCCCAGCAGCGACGCACGACATCGCCGGCCTGATCGACCAGACTGACCCGGGCACCGCTGACGGCACCATCCTCGACATACCCGGCAATCGTCAGCGTACCGACCGATGGCGCAACAAAGGAAGAGTCCGCCTCTCCGCCGCCACCACCGCAGGCCGCCAGCAGCGCACAGGCAGCAAACAGGAGCAGGATGTCGAACCCGTAGCGCAACCGCATAACACCCCAGACACCCCCTCCGGCCGTGCTGCCACCTGAAAATGGCAGAACTAACGTATTGAAAAATTGGGGAATTTTAGCAAATCCGCCATTCGGAAGGCAAATGAAATTAATCCCAT
>CAYTVY010000007.1:7130-18432 GCA_964441925.1 uncultured Geothermobacter sp. | reverse complement strand
CACCAGGGTCAAACCGAAAACAGATGAACAACCCGTTGTGACACAACCGCCGAAACCGCAAAAAACCGGCCGACGGCATTCATCCGGTGCACGGTCGCACTCTGTCCCTGACATGGTAGCAACCGAAAAACCAACGTCCGCTCCCGCACCGACCCGGCCGCAACCGCCAACGTCGGTACCGGCAACCGGCGAGACGATCTCCGCCCCGATACGGCAGCCGGCCGCACGAAAAACAATCCCGGAGGCGGTCAAACAAAAAACCGCCGCGGCACCGCCCTCCCCCCTGCATACGGCCGGCACCGTCCAGATGACGGAAAAAACGTCCAAAACGGCAGATCGCAGAAGTCCGGCGGCGAACAAAAACACCGCCGGTGGTCACTCCGGACTGCGGACCGACAGCCGGCCAGCCCTGTTGACCAGTCCACGACCGGTCTATCCTGCACTGGCCAGACGGCGGGGGTGGGAAGGTACGGTACTGATCCGCCTCAGGGTCGACGCCTCGGGCAGGGTCGGTGAAACCAGCCTGGTACGCTCGTCCGGCCACCGGATTCTCGACCGGTCGGCCCTGAAACAGGTTCGCACCTGGCGCTTCCAGCCGGCCATGAGGGATGGCAAGCCGGTTGCGGAAGACGTGATTCTACCGATCCGGTTTGAACTGCGACGGGGATAGCCGGGAAGAACCAGAGAAGGACTAGGGCTTGTAGCCAAGCTCGCGCAGAAATTCGAGCACCTGCTGCAACGACTGCCCTTCCTGGCGCTCGATGCGCCTGGCCTCCTGGGCAGCGCGCTCGGCATCGAGGAAGGCCTTGCCGGCGGCATCGGCCGCCTTCTTCTGCAGACCGGCCGTCTCGACGGCCGCGGCCTCGGCTCTCTTCGCCGCGGCTTCCGCCCTTCTCGCCGCCGCCTCGACACGTCTGGCGCTCTTTTCCATCCTGCCGGCCAGTTCTTCCATGCGCAGCACCAGCGCCCAAGCCTTCTCTTCCGATTTGACCGCCTGCCGGCTCGCCTTGACGGCATCCTGCATCTGCTTGCCGGTGGCGGGCAGATAGGCCTCACAGCCGGCGAAAAACAGCGTCGGCAACAGAAAAGAAACAAACAGAAGGGGCAACCGGCCCATGAAGAATCCTCTCTTCAGGAAAACGGCTGCAGCTGCGACAGGATGTCCGGCAAGGCCTGCTGCATCGCCCGCAGGGCCCGCCCACGGTGACTGATGGCGTTCTTGCGCGCGAGAGGCATTTCCGCCAGGGTGCAGCCGTACTCTTTCATATAGAATAGTGGATCGTAGCCGAATCCGCCACTCCCCCGGAGCGATTGCAGAATTTCCCCCTCGAGGCGACCGGTGAAATGCCAGCAATCACCTCCCGGGGTGCACAGGGCGATGTCGCAGACAAAAGCGGCCCGCCGGGGCGGCGGCACATCCGCCAGCTCCGCCAGCAGTTTGCGGTTGTTGTCGGCGTCGCCGGCCCCCTCCCCGGCATACCGTGCCGAATGCACACCGGGGGCACCGTCCAGGGCCTCGACCACCAGGCCGGAATCGTCGGCCAGGCTCAGATGGCCGGTCGCCCGGGCGATGGCCGCCGCCTTCTTCTCGGCGTTGGCGGCAAAATCGGCCCCATCCTCGACGATCTCGGGCAGATCGGCGAAGGCGCTCATGGAAACGATATCAAACGGACAACCGTCCAGAATTTTTGCGATTTCGGCAAGCTTGCCCGGATTCCCGGTGGCGATGACCAGCTTCACAACAGATCCCCCAGGGCTTCCTTCTGCGCCCGATCGAGCCGGGCGCACCCGGTCAGGGCCAGCTGCTGCAGCGCAAAGAGCTGCTCGCTGGTGAACGGCTCGGATTCCGCCGTCCCCTGTACCTCGACGAAACGGCCGGAACCGGTGATGACGAAATTCATGTCGACCTCGGCCCGGGAGTCCTCCTCGTAACAGAGGTCGAGCAGAGGAGTCCCCTCAACGATACCGACGCTGACCGCCGACACGCTGTCGCGCAACGGATCGTCGAGCAACAGCCCCTCCCGCTGCAGCTTGCGCAGGGCATCGACCAGCGCCACATAGGCTCCGGTGATGGAAGCGGTGCGGGTGCCGCCATCGGCCTGGATCACATCGCAATCGATCTGGATCGTCCGCTCGCCAAGCCGGTCGAGATCCATCACCGCCCGCAGGGAACGGCCGATCAGCCGCTGGATCTCCATGGTCCTGCCGCCCAGCCTTCCCCTGGCCGCCTCACGCGGACTGCGGGTATGGGTGGCCCGTGGCAGCATGGCATATTCCGCCGTCACCCAGCCGCGGCCCTCCCCCTTCATGAACGGCGGCACCTTCTCTTCGACACTGGCATTGCACAGCACCCGGGTTTCGCCGAAACAGACCAGCACCGATCCTTCGGCATAGCGGGTGTAGTTGCGCTCGAAGCAGATCGGCCGCAACTGATCGGCGGCCCGTCCGTCAGAACGTCGAAAGATCTCTGTCACCTAGTTTCTCCTCTGTTCGCGACCGAAACGCGCCACTCCTTCGACCACGGCCTCGGCCAGCATCTGCCGGGCCTCCGGGTCGGTGAGCAGGACGAGGTCATCGGGATTGGTCAGATAGCCGAGTTCGAGCATCAGGGTCGGCAGATCGCCCCGGCCAAGGGGCAGCAGGCCGACCTGTCGCACCGGTGAGACGGTGAATCCTTCATCGAGGAGCGACTGCCGCACTTCGGCGGCGAGGCGGCGGCTGCCGCCACGCCGCTCCTGCCGGAGCTCACGCACCGAAAAATCCTCCTGCGGCCGGATGTAGAGTTCGATGCCGTGCGGCCCGGCAGCAAAATGCCCCTGGGCATGCAGCACGATGAACAGATCGACCTCCCGGTCGAGCACGGTTCTGAGCCGCTGGCGGCCATCGAGACTGTAATCCCCGTCCCGGCTGAGGTAGACGGCGATTCCGAGCCGCATCTTCAGCAGTTTTTCCAGCTGGCGGGCGAAAGCCAGCACCACGTCCTTCTCCTTGGTCCCCTGCAGTCCGATGGTGCCGGGATCCTCGCCGCCATGCCCGACATCGATCGCCACCGCCCGCAATCCCGGTCCGGACTGTGACTGTTTCCGGCGAAGCAGCAGGGCGAAGAGCTGGTCGATGGGATTGTCGCCCGCGGTCGCCAGCTCCTCCGGCGGATCGAGATTGCGGTAGTAGACCGGGCGACCGACCAGCTCCGGCAGCTGGTCGATGACGAAATCTTCGGCCACCCTGAGCCGGCCGTCGATGAACAGCGGCGGATGGTCGAGGGGAATGAAGCGACCGTCGATCTCGAGATAGTTGCCGCCGGGAAAGATCGATGCCACGCCGGAAGGGGTGCGGAAGCGGAATCGGTGCTCGACCGAATGCCAGCGGCCGCGCAGTCGCAAGGCGGTCAGCACATCCTCGAGGGCAAGATAGGGCACGCCGTCGCGGTTGTAGACCTCCCCGATGCGGTGTGGCCGGCTGCCGCTCCAGGCCAGTTCCACCACCGCCTGCGCGGCATCGGCGAAAACGAGACTTGCCAGCAACACCGGCAGAATGAAGAACAGGCGAGCCATGAAACTCCCGTCGGAAGCGGAAACGGCACCAGCAAACCGGCGGCTGCCGCGTTTGATGGAGGAAACTCCCGGTCCATACCGGCCAGGCGACAAAATCAGGGGTCTACCTGAATCAGTGGGTTTGTGCCGGATGAAGAGTGTAAGTGCTTGGCTTGGCTGTGATTTCCAAAAATCCAAGGCGCACCCTTAGGTTCGCCGGTGATTTTTGGGAAGCGCAGACAGGTCAATGGCTTGCGCTATTCGCCGGTAACAAGCTCACTGATTCAGGGTCTATATACCCTTTTGCCGGCAGACCTGTCAACGCGCCCTCAGCCGCCTTGCGGAAGCAGCCTTCTCCCCCGAACCGGTTTGCGCCCGAGGACGTCGAGCAACCGCCTGGTCAGCAGTCGTTCGAGCCGGCGCAGCGCAGTCTGGGACGCGGAGTGGGAACGGACCTGGCCACCGGCGGTGGTATGGTGCCCGCCAGCAGTTCCGAGATCGGCCATGATGCTGCGGATCAGCTCGCCGGCGTTGATGTCGGGCTGCCCGGTACGCAGTGAAAGATAGACGTCCTCGCCGTCATGCCCCAGGCCGAGCACCAGAGACACCCCTTCCATGCGCAACAAAAAATCGGCCATTTCGGCAACGATATCCGGGTTGTCGATCCGATAGAGATTGAACGCCAGTACGTCGCCGTAGATCCGGGAATTCTCGATCGCCCGGCTGTAGGAAAAGAAATAGTCGCGGGGCACCTTGGGGTGGGTCACCCGGTAGAGAATGCGGTTGTTGGCCAGCGGCAGCAGGTAGAGATACGCTTCGCGGTCGGCCCGGACCCAATCCCGACCGAGATCCTGGGTCTCCGACTTGATGGCATAGAAGAGGATGGTCGCCAGCCGGGTGCCGAAACTGACATCGTTGGCCAGCAGGTACTCGAGCAGAATGGTGGCCGAGGCGCCGTAGTCTTCACGGACGTCGACCCAGCGGCAGGTCTGGCAGGCGTCACGCAGGGGATGATGGTCGATGACCAGATGCACCGGCAGATCGGCGGGAAAACTGTTGTTGCCGGTCCCCGGCTGGGTGTCGACCATGCAGATCACCTGAAACTGCCCGGGATCGATACCGGAAAAATGCACGGCGTCGATTTCCAGCTCCTGGGCCATGGCACGGTTCTCGCCCCGGCCGATCATGCCACCGTAAGCAATGGTCGCCTCCTGGCCGGTGATCTTGAGCAACAGATGCTTGAGCGCCGCCGCCGCGGCCAGGGAATCGGGATCAGGGTTGTCGTGGGCAACGATCAGAACCCGCCCCTTGCCACGTACCCACTCGAGAAACTGCAGGGAGAACTCACGGGATCGTTCGAGCTGCACAGCCAGACCCTCCGGTTCAGGATTGCCGGCCGGCCAGCTGCAGCGCCAGTTCGACCGCTTCTCTGGCGGTCCGGACCGGACGGACTCCCGGCACCTGCCACCGGCTGTCGAGGGCAACGACCGGCCGACCGAGCTTCAGGGCGATGGCGATTTCCGACAGGGTGCCGTATTCCCCTTCGACAGCAATCAGGGCGGCCGCCGCCTGGGCGATCAGCACATTGCGCGCATGTCCCAATCCGGTCGGCAGCACCAGGGTCACATGGGCGTTGGCGGCCGCCGCCTCTGTCCCCGGCAGCAGGCCGATACTCTCGCCCCCGGCTCCGGCCGCCCCCCGACAGGCCGCCTCCATCACCCCGCCGAGGCCACCGCAAACCAGCACCGCGCCGGCCTCGGCCAGGCGGCGCCCCACCTCTTCGGCCAGCCGCACGCCCTGCGCGCTGGCCCGGCCGGCACCAACGACCCCGATCAGCAGCCGGCGCCTCATTGCACGTCGCCCCGAATGGCGGCGGCATGCCGGTTGAGCAACAGACTGTTGCTCACCACCGAAACACTCGACAGGGCCATGGCCAGACCGGCAAATTCGGGACGGAGCAACCAGCCGAACCAGGGATGAAAGAGCCCGGCGGCCAGAGGAATACCGACCAGATTGTAGACGAAGGCCCAGAACAGGTTCTGCCGGATCTTCGCCAGGGTCAGCCGTCCCAGCCGGACCGCCCGGACCACATCCATCACCGAATCGTGCACCAGCACCAGATCACCGGTCTCGCGGGCGACATCGGTCCCGCTGCCGATGGCGATGCCGACATCGGCGGCCGCCAGCGCCGGCGCGTCATTGATGCCATCGCCGACCATGCCGACGCGAAAACCCTGCTGCTGATAGCGGCGGACCACCTCCAGTTTCTGTTCGGGACGAACCTCGGCCTCGAACTCATCGGTGCCGACTTCGGCCGCCACGGCCGCCGCCACCACCGCCCGGTCACCGGTCAGCAGCACGGTCCGCAGTCCGAGGTGGCGCAGGCCGGCGACGGCCGCGGCCGCATCCGGCTTCAGGCTGTCCTGCAGAGCGAAAAAACCGGCCAGTCGTCCATCGCAGGCCACCCAGACCAGTGACCTGCCGGCAGAGAGCAGTGCCCCGGCGGCCTCGCGCAGAGATGCCGTCTCGACACCCTGTCCGGCCAGAAACGCCTCGCTGCCGAGCAGCACCCGACGCCCGGCCACCCGGCCGCCGATACCGCCACCACCCTGCTCGACGACCTCGTTCACCGCCGTCTGCTCCCTTCCGGCCGCCCTGGCCGCCACCGCCCGCGACAGGGGATGATTGCTGACGGCCGCCAGGGGGCCGGCCAGCGCCAGCAATTCATCCTCGTCGATACCTGCGACCGGACGAATGTCGGTGACCCGGAACAGGCCACTGGTCAGGGTGCCGGTCTTGTCGAGCAGCAGAACCTGCAACCGGGCGACATGCTCCAGCACCGACGCCTTCTTGAACAGGATGCCGGCTTTCAGGCCGATGGCGCTGCCGACCATGATCGCGGTCGGTGTCGCCAGGCCGAGGGCACAGGGGCAGGCGATGACCATCACCGCCACCGACGTCTGGAAAGCGAAAAGAAAACCGGAGCCGGTCAGATACCAGCCCAAGAAGGTCAGCAGCGAAAGGCTGACCACCGCCGGCACGAAGATATTGGACACCCGGTCGGCCAGACGCTGGATGGGGGCCTTGTCTGCCTGGGCGCCGGCGACCAGGGCGGTGATCTGGGCCAGGGCCGTATCCTGCCCGACCCGTCCCGCCTCGATGACCAGCCGCCCGTCGCGATCGATGGTGCCGCCGGTGACCTCGTCGCCCGGCCGGCGGAGCACCGGCACCGACTCGCCGGTCAGCAGCGATTCGTCGATGGCGGCCTCGCCCTCAACGACGACACCGTCGACTGGAATCTTCTCACCGGGACGTACCAGCAGCCGGTCCCCGACTTCGACCAGATCGGCCGGGATCTCCCGCTCCCGCTCCCCGACCAGCAGCCGCGCCGTCTGCGGCCGCAGGTCGAGCAACTCGCGCAGAGCCCGGCCGGCCCGACCCCGTGCCCGCGATTCGAGCCACTTGCCGAAACGGATGAAAGTGATCAGCAGGGCACTGGTTTCAAAGAAAACCGGACTGCCCGCGCCGAGCAGCCCCAGAAAGGAAAGACACGAATAGCCCCAGGCGGCGCTGATGCCGAGAGCGACCAGCAGGTCCATGTTGCCGGAACGGTTGCGCAGGGCATGCCAGGCCCCCCGGTAGAAGGTCAGTCCGGCACTGAACTGGACAACGGTGGCGAGCAGGGCCACCAGCGGCAGGGTGGCGTCACCGAAAGGAGCAAACCACATCAGCGGCATGATGGGCAACGAGAGCAGTGCCGAAAAGACCAGCCAGCGGGCCTGGCGGCCCGCTTCGTCGTCCTCCGCCCGCTCCGCCGTCAGCGGCCGGTAGCCGGCGTCGACGATGGCATCGAACAGCTGCCGGCGACCGACCTTGTCCGGGTCGAACTGCACGCTGACGCACTCATCGGCCAGACTGACCACCGCCTGGCGCACACCGTCGACGGCCAGCAGCCGTTTTTCGATGGTGCGGGCACAGTTGCTGCAGCTCATGCCACCGATGGCGATCCGCATCTCGCCCGGAGTTGCGGCGGCTTCACCACTGCCGGCCCGGAACCCGAGTTCGCGCACCCGGGCACGGATGGCGGCAAGGTCGATTTGCTGCGGGTTCCAGACCACCTGCAGGCTCTGCAGGGCGAAATTGACCTGCACCTCGCGAACACCCGCCAACTGCGCCAGCCCCTTTTCGACGGTACGGGCGCAGTTGGTGCAGCTCATGCCATACAGCTTCAGCTCGGCATGCTCGAGACGCTCCTCTCCGGCCGTTTCCTCTCCGACGGTGAAGCCGGCCTGGATGATGGCCTGCCGGATCACCTCAGGTCCGCTTCGCTCGTCGTCCGCCAGCAGACTGACCGTCGCGCCAGCCAGATCGGCATGCACCTCCTCCACACCGTCCAGCGCCGAGAGGGCCGTCTCCAGTTTGGCAACACACTTGCCGCATTTCATGCCCAAGACGGGCAGTGTCAATCGCTGTCGCATGATGTCCGCTCACATCGCGCCAGCAGGGCGCGAAAGGAAGGGCGCCGACGAATGGCGTCGAAATCCGGATCGCGACGCGCCTCGCGCAGGAAATCGGGATTCTGCTCGATGGCCTGTGCCAGGGACCGCACCGCCTCACGCACCTTGCCCTTGCGGGCCATGACGCAGGCCCGGTTGTAGTGGGCCACGGCGAGCTGGGCCGCTTCGGCCAGCAGCTCGTCAAAACAGGCGAGAGCCTCGTCCAGCCGCCCCAGTTTCAGCAACAGATTGCCCCGGTTGTTGCGCGCCATGACGAAAGTGGGATCGCGCTGCAGACAGCGTTCGATCTCCTGCAACGCTTCTTCCAGCCTGTCCTGCCGCTCCAGGAGCATGGAACGGTAGAACGGCGGCTCGCTCCGGGCGGGGTCGAGCCCCTCGGCATGATCGAGATCCCGTCGCGCCGCCGGATAGTCCTGCCGTTCCGCCAGCAGCAACGCCCGTTCGATGCGGGCCTCGAAAAAATCAGGGGCCAGCTCCAGCGCCCGGTCAAAGGCGCCCAGAGCATCGTCCGACCGTCCCAGACGCTGCAGGCTCAGCCCCCGGTTGTAATGGTAGTTCGGCATCTCCATGACGGCGATGGCCCGTTCGTACCAGTCCAGAGCCTCTTCATCACGCCCCAAGCCGGCCAGGGCGTAGCCCCGGCCGTTGAGCGATGCCGGATCGTCCGGCTTGAGTCGCAGGGCCCGGTCGAAAAAGTCGAGAGCTTCGTCATGATGCCCGATCCGGTTCAGGGCATAGCCGATATTGTAGTAGATGTCGGCTGAATTCGGCAGCCGCCGCAGCGCCCGCTGGTACATCTGCAGCGCCTCGCGGGTTCGCCCCATCTCGTCGAGTACGTTGCCCAGGTTGACATAGGCTTCCGGAAAATCGGGCTGCAATTCCAGAGAACGCCAGAAATGATGATAAGCCTCGTCGTAGCGTCCCAAACGCTCCAGCAGCACCCCGAAATTGTGATGCAGGGCGCCGTTGCCCGGATCGAAACGAAGCGCCTTGCGGTACAGGGCCATCGACTTGACCTGATCGCCGAGGTTCGATGCGGCGACGGCACAGTAGTTCAGGGCTTCGACATCGAACGGATGCTCCTCGAGGTAAAGCTCGGCCAGATCGAGTGCAATCTGGTTTTCGCCCCGATCCAGAGCGGCCTGCACCTGTTCGAGCTGGTCGTCGTCCAGCTCGGGCAGGTCGTCGAAATCATCGAAGTGCTCACTCATCTGCAAACGCCCAACCGACAGGATTTCCAGCGTGAAATGCCTTGGCAGTGTAGCAGAAAACGGCCTGTAACGCATCCGCCCTTGCGGAGTAAAGAAATTCGGCCGTTCCGCCGACAAGTCCCTATGAGAACTGAATCGGGCCAAGGGCCCCGAAGGCCGGTTCCGTCCCAACTCCGAGCAGAACGGAGTCCCAAGCCATGAACAGCAGCGTCCCGAGTGAGACCGGCGGTCAACCGGCCGCTACCGTGGACAGTCCCCCAGAACTCTGCCCTGGTGCCGACCTGGCCGGCCGCGATTTCTCCGGTCTCGATCTGTCCGGCGCCCGGTTGGCCGGCGCCCGGCTGTCCGGCGCCCGCTTCTTCCGGAGCAACCTTTCCGGCGCCGACCTGAGCGAGGCCGACCTTTCCGGCGCCGAGTTCGCCGGCGCCGACCTGCGCGATGCCATCCTCGAAGGGGCCAGAGCGATCCGGGCCGGTTTCGGTCAGGCCGATCTGCGCGGCGCCCACCTTTTCGGTGCCGATCTGCGCGAGGCCAGCCTGACCCGGGCCAATCTCGAGGGGGCGGACCTGGGATGCGTCGACCTGCGCAACGGCCGGCTGCGCGAAGCCAACCTGCGCCGGGCCCGCCTGACCGAGGCCGACCTGCGGCACGCCGACTTCTCCCTCAGCGACGTTGCCGGCGCCTGTTTTCAGAACGCCGATCTGCGCGGTTCCCGGTTGCGGCGGATCCGCGGTTTCAAGAAGGCCGACTGGATGGGCGTCGACATCCGCAATATCAATTTCGCCGGGGCCTACCTGATGCGGCGGGAGATCATCGACCAGAATTTCATCCGCGAGTTCCGCAATTACAACTGGTTGACCAGCCTGCTCTACTGGCCCTGGTGGCTGACCTGCGACTGCGGTCGCAGCATGGTGCGCTGGTGTTTCTGGATCGGCGTCCAGGTCGTCTTCTTCGCCTGGCTCTACACCCTGACCGGCATCGACTACGGACGCTATCCGACCCCCTTGTCCCCGCTCTACTTCAGCGTCGTCACCCTGACCACCCTCGGCTACGGCGATGTCGTGCCGACGACCCCGGCGGCGCAGCTGGTGGCGATGGCCGAAGTGACCACCGGTTACATGATGCTGGGCGGTCTGCTGTCGATTTTCAGCAACAAGCTCGCCAGGCGTGGAGACTGAGATGTTGGGAATCTTTCGTCGCCGGAAAAAAAGCCGGGCCTTCGAGCAGATTCTGGAAACCTACGACCTGCCGACCTTTCCCGGTACGGTGATGACCGTCCTGGGCAAACTGCGCGATCCCGAGATCCCCATCGACGAGATCGCCGACGACCTCGAGCTCGATCCCGGCCTGCATGTCCGGATCCTGCGCACGGTCAACTCGGTGGCTTTCGGCCTGTCACGCAAGGTCAGCAACGTGGCCCACGCCGTCACCCTGCTGGGACGCTCGCGCCTGGAATCCCTGGTGCTCGGTGTTGCCGCCAAGAGCACCATCGACCAGTGCCTGGTTCCCGGCTGGTTCGACATGAAGAGCTTCTGGCTGTCGGCCGCCCGCCGCGCCGCCCTGGCCCGCGCCCTGGCCCGCAAGTACCATCCGGCCAACCAGGCCGAGGCTTTCACCGCCGGGCTGCTGCAGGACATGGCGGTACCGGTTCTGGCAGCGACCCGGGGGGAGGCTTACCAGCAGGTCTACCAGACCTGGCTCGGTAATCCCCAGACCGAACTGCCCGAACTCGAGCGGCAGCGCTTCGGCACCTGCCATAACGAAATCGGCTCGGCCCTGGCCGAGTACTGGGACTTTCCCGGCGAACTGGTTACCAGCATCCGGGAACACCACACCGGCCGCTATGAAGACGGCAACCTCGGCGTGCAGATCGCGGCTCTCGTCCGGGACGGACGAAACGGCATCGACCCGGACAGTATCGGCCACCGGATCAACGGGCGGGTGGATCTGGACAAAAGTTACCTGTGCGAGGTGATCGCCCAGGTCGAGGACGAGGCGGGAGAGCTGCTCGACTCCCTGAACTGACCATGGGAGGGCCTGG
>CAYTVY010000007.1:0-7030 GCA_964441925.1 uncultured Geothermobacter sp. | reverse complement strand
GACCATGGGAGGGCCTGGCTCCGGGAAACGGAGCCAGGCCGTTTCGTGCAAAAATTTCACATCCTGCTGCCCAAATTTGCCCCGGCAGCAACCGGTGAACTCAGGAATCTTCCCGGTCATCCTCGTCGGCCAGAGCCTCGCAGGGCCCCGCTGTCTCCATGCAGAGCCCGCGCAGCATGTCGTAAGAGAGACAGAGCCCCTCACATTCCTTCTTTTCCGGGCGGCGGCAGCGACTGATGTCGAAGGCAGCGATGTCCACCTTGCACCTCCTTTTCCCGTGCAGCAGCAAAAAACGTCCTTCTGCCCCGTAAAAAGCAAGGTGCATGCCCAAACCGCCCGCTACTTGCCGGCCGGCTGGCCGGCGTTCTCGGCATTGAACGCCGCGACGATCTCCTTGAGCCAGTTGATCTCATCGGGAACGAACTGCTTCTGGTGCTCGGAACCGACATTCAGGGCCCAGAAAAGACCGGGCGACGAATATTCGGCGATGACGTGCCCCGGCAGAACGATGTAGTCGACATCCTGTTCGGCCCAGGCGGCCATCTTCTCGATGCTGTCGAACAGCATCAGGTAGTCGTCGCCATCCGCTTCCAGCACCAGGGGGACGGTCCCCTCCTCACCGCTACGGTCGCGGCCCGGCTCGGCCCCCTCCTCCGGGTGCACCGGGATGAAGATGGCCGCGTTGAGAAAGAGGTCGTAGAACTGGGACTGGTTCTCCGGGTTCATCATGTCCTGGTGAAAAGTCTCCAGCGCCTTGTCGAGTTCGGTCATTGTCTGCATTGTCCTCTTTGCCCATGAGTTGCCGTGCAACCTGTCACGCCCGGACAGCACCGCCGCAGGGCAAACGGCGACCGACCATGGCCGGAGCTTCCGACCCAACCACCTGGAAGCATCCGCAAATTGCAAGAAAGCAAAAGCGTAATTTGCTTATTGTATCATCCGCCCCGGGGAAAAGCCACCGCCATGTCGCTTGACTTCGCCGGACACTGTTTCTATAGTCGCCGGCATGAAAGACCTCTTCATCGCCGACGCCCACCTGCTCGATCCGCAGGATGACAACTACCGGAAACTGCTTGCCTTTCTCAACGACCGGCGAAAAGACCTCCGCAACCTGGTCATTCTCGGGGACCTGTTCGAATTCTGGGTCGGTTACCGGGAAGTGGTCTTCAGCCGCTACCTGCCGTTGCTCGCCCTGCTGCAAAGCCTGCACCGGGAAGAAGGGGTTCGCATCACCTACGTCGAGGGCAACCACGATTTTCACCTCGGGGCCTGGTTCAAGCACAATCTCGACTGCCGCATCCTGCCGGACGGCGGTGACATCGAGCTCGACGGCAGACGCTTCCACCTGGCACACGGAGATTTGCTCAACCCGGCGGACAGGGCCTACCTGCGGCTGCGGCGCATCCTGCGCAGCGGCCTGCTGCGCTGTCTGCTGGCGGCCGTGCACCCCGATCTGACCTGGCGCATCTCCCGCATCCTGGCCCGACACAGCGCCGGCCGCAAGCGGGAGCGTCCCGCCTTCGACCCGGCACCGCTACTGCGCGCCTACGCCAAAAAGAAGATCGTCGAAGGTGCCGATTTCGTCCTCACCGCCCACTTCCATCATCCCTTCGAGCAGGAGATGGCCGGAGGAAAACTGGTCGCCCTCGGTGACTGGATCCACGATTTCTCCTATGCCGTCCACGAGGACGGCGTGCTCAGCCTGCACTCGGCCGCCGACGGGCGGCCGGCCGGCCTCACCGCCGGATGAAATCGGCCAGGGTGCGGTCGCCGAGCGCCTGTCCGGCCGCCTCGTCGAGCAACCGCCCGATCCGCGCCGCCTGTACCAGCTCCTCCGCCAGCCCGTCGTCCGGCGGCGCCGGCTCCTCCTGACGGAACAGCCGCAGAAAATCGACGATGCGCAACCCGTCCAGGGCCCGCGCCGGCAGGTAGCCCGCCTCGTCATGCCCGTCGTCACTGACCTCGACCAGCAACCTGAGATGCACCAGCTGCCTGATGATGGTGCGTACCAGCCGCGAAGGCAACCCGAGATCGCGGGCGACCTGGTGCGCCCGTCCCGGCGGCTCCCCCTTGCGAAACCGGCCACCGAGATAGAGCATGATGCCGAGAGCGACCCGTTCACGGGCGGCGGTGCCGGTTTCGGCGCCCAGCTCGTCCTGGCGCAGGCTGCCGAGATTCTGCCAGGCATAGGTCACCTCCAGCCCCAGCAGCACGATCACCCAGGAGAGATAGATCCAGATCATGAAGATGGGCAGCGCCGCCATGGTGCCGTAAATGGCATTGTAGCGGGCGACTCCGACCTGGAAGTTGACGTAGCCCCACTGGGTGAGCTGCCAGAGGGTGCCGCCGACGACACCGCCGATCAGCGCCGCCGGCAGCCGTACCCGGATGTTGGGCATGAACAGGTAGAGGAAGGCGAAGGCCGCCCACATGGCGACGTAGGGAAGCACCTTGAACAGGAAGATGACCAGCGGTCCGACATAGACGGTGTTTTTCAGTTGCAGGATGAATCCCTGCGACTCGAGCGAAGCGGTCATGGTCACCGCCAGCACCAGAAAGATGGGACCGAGAATGACCACCGAGAAATAGTCGGCGAACCGGCGCAGCAGGGAACGAGTCTCGCGCACGTACCAGATAGCGTTGAAGCTGTCCTCGATGTTGGAGAGCAGGGCCAGCACCGTCATCACCAGGAAGACCAGGCCGAAGGTTCCCAGGCGACCGACATTGGTGTTGTTGATGTACTGGACGATGCGGGAGACGATCTCCTCGGAACCGACGGCGATGTGTTCGAGCAGCAGCGGCTCGAGCCGGTTCTGCACCCCCAGCCCCTTGAGGACGGCAAACATCAGGGCCAGCAGGGGAACGAAGGAGAGCAGGCTGGCATAGGTCAGGGCCGAGGCGCGCAGCAGGCAACGATCGGCGATGAAATCCCTGAGAGTACGGGACGCGACCTGACCGAGCCGCAGCAGAAACCGCTGGGGCGGATTGAGCCCCTCCGGCTCGATCCGCCAGATTTCCTGCTGGAAGAAATTCCTCAGCCGCTGGAGCATGCCTCCCTCCCGACGGGACGGTTGGCGACACAGCTCCGTCCCGCTTCTATTGAACCATCTCCGAAAGCCAAAACAAGGATCAGGGCAACTCAGTCGTCTCCGACCTGGTGAACCGGCAGCCCAAGTCCGTTCAGCTCATCCGCAAACACCCGCCGGTCACCGACCAGAACCAGCAGCTGGCGGTCGGGATGCAGATAGCGCCGGGCGACCCGCTGCACATCCTCGACGGTGACGGCGGCCAGCCGTTCGCGGTACCGGGCCAGGTAGTCGGGCGGATAGCCATAGAAATCGAGCCGCATCTGCCGGGCGACGATGTCATGCAGGTTCTCGAAGGCAAAGACGAAGGAGTTGATCAGACTCTGCTTGGCCAGTCGCAACTCTTCCTGACTGACCGGCTCGTCGCGCATCTGCCGCATCAGCCGGCGCATCAGGCGCACGACTTCAGCTGTCGAGGCGGTCTTGGTCTCGCAGCCGGCAATGAAGGGGCCCGGCAACAGGCGGCCGATCTGGTAATAGGAATAGACCGAATAGGCCAGCCCCCGGTTCGATCGCACCTCACGCATCAGCCGGCTGTTGAAGCCGCCGCCGCCGAGAATGAAGTTCATTACCCGCACGGCATAGACGTCCGGATTGTCCTTGCTCAGACCGACCTCGCCGAACAGGATGGTCGTCTGGGGAATCGCCTTGTCCGCCACCCAGATGGCGGGCGGATCAGACGCCGCCAGTGGCGGCACAGGTGGCAGCTTGACGCGCGGAGCACGCCAGCCGCCAAACAGCCTGCCGATCAAGTCCAGCAGCTGCCGGCGATCGAAGTCGCCGCTGATGGCAAGCCAGAGGTTGTCCGGTGCGACAAAACTCCGGTGAAACCGGACGATGTCCTCACGATCGATGGCACTGACGGAAGCCACCGTCGCCTCGCGGCCGAGCGGATGGCCGGGATAGAGATGGCGCCAGAGGGTCCGCCGGGCCACCGATGAGGGCTCATCGTTGCGACGACGGATGCCCTCGATGGTCTGCCGGCGCAACAGTTCCAGTCGCCGGCTGTCGAAACGCGGCCGCAGCAGCATGTCGCGCAGGGCCGCCAGTCCCGTCGCCAGGTCGTTGCTGCGAGCCGACAGACCGATGCTCAGGGTGTAACTGTCGGCCGAAGCCTCCAGGTCGATGGCACGCAGGGCCAGCCGCTCGTCGAAGGCGGCCGGTTCCAGATCGCCGGCCCCGCCGCTGCGCAACAGACCGGCATGCAACTCGGCCAGACCTTCCTTGCCCGCCGGCACCCGCAGGGAGCCGGCACCAAGCATCGCCGTCACTTGCACCAGCGGCAGCTCGTGATCCTCCTTCAGGTAGAGGCGGATGCCGTTGGGCAGCTCGACCCGCTCAATGGTCGGGAGCTCGAATTCCAGCGGCGCAAAGGTGAGCTGTTCCGGCCGCCGGGACCTGTCCGTCGACGGCAGACAACCGGCCAGCAGCAGAACGGAAAAAAAAGCCAACAACAGTCGGTTCATGATCCTTCATCCTCCCGGTGCAGAATGACCACGGTCCGGTTTTCGGGGCGGAACCACTTGCGTGCCACCTGCCGGATCTCCTCGGCGGTGATGGTCGACACCACCTTGTCGTAACGGGCCAGGTAGCGCCAGTCGCCGGCGACGATCTGGTAGTAGGCCAGCAGGCGGGCCAGACCGGCGTTCGACTGCATGCTGCGCAGATGATCGGTACGCAGGCGGTTCAGGGCGCGGGTCAGTTCCTTCTCACCGACCGGTTCACGAATCAGCCGGTCGAGTTCGGCCTCGATGGCCTTCTCGACTTCCTGGACGGTATGCGGGTAACGTGGCACGGCACTGATGACGAACAGGTTGGGATAGCGCGCCCCGGGTGCCGAGTAGGCCGAAACGCTCGCCGCCAGTTGCTGCCGCTCGACCACGCTGCGATAGAGCCGGGAAACCCGCCCGTCACTGAGGATCTGCTCGATGAGATCGAACACATAGTCATCCCGCTGCGGCAGGGTCGGTTTGTGAAAGGCGATGGCCAGCCGTGGCTCGGCGTCGAAACGCACCTCGATCCGTTTCTCACCCCGCTGTTCCGGTTCGACCGTCACCACCGGCGGCACCGGCGTCCCCGGTGGAATGTCGCCAAAATAGCGGCCGATGATGTCGACGGCCCGTTCAAAATCGACGTCACCGACCAGGGTGATCACCGTGTTGACCGGCGCATAATAGCGGTGCAGAAAATCTTCGGTCTCGCGCAGGGTCAGATTGTCGATATCGGAGGGCCAACCGATGATCGGCTCCCGGTAGGGATGAACGGTGAACGCGTTGGCCAGCAGCGTCTCGTACAGCAGACCGCCGGGCCGACTGTCGTAGGAACGGCGGCGTTCCTCCTTGATCACCTCGCGTTCGGTGTAGAACTCGCGCAACACCGGATTCTTCATCCGGTCCGACTCGACCAGGGCCCAGAGTTCGAGCTTGTTCGCCGGCAGAGACACGGTATAGGTCGTCTGGTCCTTGCTGGTGAAGGCATTGTAGCCGGTGCCGCCGTTCTCGGCGTAGATGCGGGAAAACTCGTCCTTGACCACATAACGCCGGTGCTCCTTCTGCAGCCGGCGCAGCTCGTCACGCAAGTGCGCAAGCTCCGCCCGGTCGGCCCGAGGATCGTTTTTCAGCCGGTCGATCCGCCCGCCGACTTCGGCGATCCGGTCGAGCAGGGGCTTTTCCGCGGCATAATCGGTGGTCCCCAGGGTTTTGGTCCCCTTGAACAGCATGTGTTCCAGCAGGTGGGCCACCCCGCGGGTCCGGCTGTCCTCGTCGACGGCACCAACGCCGATGGTGAGGTAGGCGGCAAAAGTGGGACTGGTGTGCCGCTCGACCACCAGCAGGCGCAGGCCGTTGGCGAACCGGTGCTCCTGCACCCGCTCCTCCAGGCTGGCCGCCTGACCGGCGGCGGCAAAAAGCAGCACAAAAAAAACGGCGGCCAGCCGCGTGAACATGCTTCCTCTCATCGGGTTCGTCCTCCGTTCCACAATGTTGGTGAATGCCAACCGCTTCAGTATAGATCAACCGTCCCGTTCCGGCCAGTCCGCAGCCAACTTCCGCAGCCAACTTCCTTTTGACATGTCCCGGCCCTGTGGTTAACTATCCCTGTTCCGTCCATGTGCAAGAAGGAGGCTTCGATGAAACGAATCGGCGTCTTGACCAGTGGCGGCGACTGTTCCGGAATGAACGCCACCATCCGCGCGGTCGTGCGTACCGCCATGAACGCCGGCGTCGAGGTCGTCGGGTTCCAGAAGGGCTACCGCGGACTGATCGACCGCCATTACGAAATCATGCAGAACCGCTCGGTCAGCAACGTCCTGCAGCGCGGCGGCACCTTTCTGCAGAGCGCCCGCTGCCGGGAGATGCTGGAGGAGGCGGGACAGGCGATCGCCGCCGACACCCTGAAAGGGCTGGGGATCGAAGGGCTGGTGGTCATCGGCGGCGACGGCTCGCTGCGCGGTGCCCGCGCCCTGGCCGGCCGGGGCGTCCGGGTCATCGGCATCCCGGCCTCCATCGACAACGACATTTCCCATACCGAGATGTCCCTGGGCGTCGACACCGCCCTGAACAACATCATCTACGCCGTCGACTGCCTGAAGGACACCGCCTCGAGCCACGACCGGGCCTTTGTCGTCGAATGCATGGGACGCAACAGCGGCTACCTGACCCTGGCGGCGACGGTCGCCTCCGGCGCCGAACACGCCATCATTCCGGAGACCCCCTTCGATCTGGAGGCCATCTGCGCCAACCTGCGCCGCCGTTACCAGGAGGGACGGTTCAACTCGATCATCATGGTGGCCGAGGGCGCCGGCAGCGCCCAGGAGATCGCCGCCCGCATCAAGGACCGTATCGGCTTCGAAACGCGGGTGATGGTGCTCGGCCACTACCAGCGGGGCGGCTCGCCCTCCGCCTTCGACCGGCTGCTGGCGGCCCGTTTCGGCACCGCCGCCGTCG
>CAYTVY010000006.1:3957-34773 GCA_964441925.1 uncultured Geothermobacter sp. | reverse complement strand
GATCTCGTCTGTCGCCCTGGCGACCATGATTCTGAACCAGTTGATCACGCCGCTGATTCTCAAGTTCCGGATCGTTGTCGACAACTACTGGGTGGTTCTGATCAACCTCAAGCGTCTGGCCATTCTGGTGGTGGTCTTTCTCGGCTATCTCTTCTACCGGGTCATCGGCGATTCCTACGCCCTGGTCAACATCGGCCTGATCTCCTTCATCGCCGCCACCCAGTTCGCCCCCAGCCTGATCGGCGGCCTCTACTGGCGACGGGCCAACCGCAAGGGGGCGGCCACCGGCCTGATTCTCGGCTTCATCGTCTGGTTCTACACCCTGATCATCCCCTCATTCGCCCGTTCGGGGTGGCTGGACAGCCGCATACTCGTCGATGGCCCGTTCGGCCTTCCCATCCTGCGTCCTCTCGAACTGTTCGGCCTGAGCGGCTTCGACATGTGGTCCCACTCCCTTTTCTGGACCCTTTTCTTCAATATCGGCGCCTTTCTTACACTCTCACTGCTGACCAGCCCCGCGAAAAACGAGGAGGAACAGGCCGACAAATTCATCGGAGCCTTCGGCGGCCGTACCCTTCCCGCCGAACGCCAACGCATCAGCCGGGCGCCGACGATCATGGAATTCGTCGACCTGATGATCAAGTTCATCGGCGAAAAACAGGCCCATACCGCCATCGCCGAATACATCGGCGACCGGGAGATCGACCAGCGCGGGCGGCTGTCCGAATACGAGCTGCCAAGCCTGAAACGTTTCACCGAACGCACCCTGGCCGGCTCGGTCGGCGCCGCGGCCGCACACATCATCGTCGAGAACTACCTGGCCACCCGCGGCAGCAAGATGGAGGACGTCTTCGACATCTTCGGCTCCGTCACCCTGAGCCGCACATCCAGTCGCGAACAGCTTTCGGTCCTCTACGAGGCCGCACGGGTGGTCGCCAGCGGCGCTCCTCTGCAGACGATTTTCGACAACATCCTCGAACTGCTGGTACAACAGTTCAAGTTCGACCTGGTGGTCATCCGGCTGCTCGACGACGAAACCATGACCCTCAAGGTCTGCAGCCAGAAGGGCATGAGTTCGGAACACCTCGGGCATTCGTCCCGGGAGCTGACCATGGAGACCAGCATCGGCGAAGCCTTCCTTACCAACACGCCGGTGGTGGTCAACGACACCGATGAGCTGGTCAACCGGCCGGAGACCGTCAGAATCGCCCGCCGCGAGGGGATTCTTTCCTTTGCCCATGCTCCCATCACCATGGAAGGCGAACCGATCGGCGTTCTTTCCGCCTTCTCCCGCACGGTCAAGGGGATCTTTACCGACGAGTTCATCGAGCTGTTCACCAGCCTGGCCGGTCAGGTCGGCGTCGCCTGGCGCAACAACCAGCAGACCCGCGATCTGATTGCGGCGCGTGAACAGCAGAAAGAAATGGAAATCGCCAAAACCATCCAGCTCAGCCTGTTGCCGCAGAGCACGCCCCAGATCCCCGGGGTCGGCCTTGCCGGAATCTGCGTTCCGGCAAGGGAAGTCGGCGGCGACTACTATGACTACCTGAAGCGGGACGACGAGACCCTCGACCTGGTGATCGCTGACGTTTCCGGTCACAACGTCGGCTCCGCCCTGATCATGGCCGAAACCCGGACCTTCATCCGGGCACATGCCGGCAAGCTCGAATCGACCCAACAGATCCTGCAATCCCTCAACGAATTTTTTTACGATGACCTGACCAAGGCCGAGCTCTTCATCACCCTGATCTACATGCGTTACCTGCCGCGGCAGAGCAAGCTGCTCTACTCCAGCGCCGGCCACAACCCCCCCGTTCTTTTCCGGCCGTCAACCGGGCAGATCGAACGTCTCGATGCGGAAGGCCTGATTCTCGGTGTCAAGAAATCGGTCGATTTCGAGACCCGCACCGCCAGGATGGAGCCGGGCGACCTGCTGCTGCTGTTCACCGACGGCATCATCGAAGCGGAAAACAGTCGCGGCGAGTTTTTCGGCGACCAGCGACTGGCCGAACTCTTTGCCAGCAGCGCCGACCGGTCACCGCAGGAGATCATCGAATACCTGCTGCAACAGGTCCGGCTCTTTACCGGGAGTCACAGCTTTCGCGATGACATCTCCCTGGTCGTCATGAAAATCGAGCCGGACGATGATACGCAGAGAGAAACGGAAAGCTGAAAAGGAAAGACAGAGATGGTATTCTGAAACAGCCTCATCGGGCTGTCCCAACGATCAATACCCGTTTGTAAAGGAGACGATGCGATGATTGTCCAGATCGATGAAAGAGAAGCCGCGGTTCTCATCAACGTCAAGGAGGAGCGTCTCGACGCCCACAACAGCGGCGAACTGAAAACCCAGATGCTCAACCTGTTCGAAGAGGGCAAGAACAACCTCGTTGTCAACCTCGAGGAGGTCCGGTTCGTCGACTCCTCGGGCCTCGGCGCCCTCGTCTCCGGCTTCAAGAACGCCAGCGCCCGCAGCGGCAGCCTCAAACTCTGCGGCCTGCAGCCGCAGGTCAAGTCGATGTTCGAGCTGACACGCCTGCACCGCGTCTTCGAAATCTACCCCAACGCCGACGAGGCCCTGGCAAGCTTCGAATGATGGATGCCCGCCGGGAAGTCGAAGCGGCTTCCCGGTGGATCCTGAAAGCGATGGAGCGGCTGAATATCGACATCAGAGTTCCCAATCAGACCCGCTATCTCGGTCTGATCGGCAGGATCGGCGAAGATATCGCCCACACCCTCAAAAGCTACCGGGGGGACCGGGAGGAGCTTGCCTACCACATCAACCTGGTCCTGACCGAGGCGATTGCCAACGCCATCCGGCATGCCAACGAAGACGATCCGGAGAAGGAAATCCGGGTCTGCATAGGGGTCGAGCACGGCCGCCTGATCATCAGAGTCTACGACCAGGGGGCAGGGTTCGATCTGTCAGCCCTCGGCAATCGCGAATTCCGCCGGCTGGACGAACACGGCCGGGGGGTCTACATCATCCGTTCCCTCATGGATGAGGTCGACTATCAGCAACATGACGACGGACATGTTCTCGAAATGATCAAGCTTCTGTGCTGATGCGGGCGACCAGTTCCTGCAGCTCGCGATGGGAAGAAACGGTCCAGTCACCCGTCACCTCACCGCCGTAAGCGATAAAAGGCATGCCGGCGGCTGCGGCCGCCTGCCGGTCGAGTTCGGAATCGCCGACGAAAACCAGACTGCCCGGCGCCAGACCCAACCTTTCGGCCACCAACAACAGCATGTCGGGGGCCGGCTTGGGACACGACACGTCACGACTGGTCACCACCGTCGAAAAACAGGTTTCAAGATCGAAGTGCCGCAGAATGGCCGGCATACTGCCGCCCCGGTTGGTCGCCACGGCCAAAGGGAAACGCCGCGCCAGACGGCGCAATGTTTCGGTCATCTCGGGCTCGGGCCGCATAAAGCCGATGAACTGCCGATAATCGAGCCGGGCCGCCATTTCCAGCGCCCGCGGTGCCAGCTCGGGTCCAAGCAGGTGCCGCAGAACCGTTGCGCTGTCAGCCGTGTGACAAAGCCGGGCCAGCTCCGGCCGCTCCTCGTTCACCGGCTGCCGGCCAAAGACCTGCAGGATGGTGTTGTAATAGGCCAGGTTGGCCCGTCGACTTTCGAACAGCACCCCGTCACAGTCGTAGACGAGCCCGCGCAACTGCATCAGTCACCCTTTCCGCGACAAACCCACACCAGGCCGCCGATCCCCAGAAAAATCATCGGCAAGGAGAGAAGCTGCCCCATGGTGGCACCGCCCCAGAGGAAACCGAGCTGCGGGTCGGGCTGGCGAAAGAACTCGACGAAAAAGCGAAAGACGCCGTAGCCGAGAAAGAAGGTAAAGAAAGGCACTCCTGCCCGCACCTGCCGCATATTCAGCCAGAAAAGGAGCAGAAAGAGCACCACCCCCTCGAGGGCCAGTTCATAGAGCTGGCTCGGGTGACGCGGCAACAGGCCGGCCTGCGGAAAGACCATCCCCCAGGGAACATCGGTCACCCGCCCCCAGAGCTCGCCGTTGATGAAATTGCCCAGGCGGCCGAGACCAAGGCCGATGGTCGCACTGTTGACGATGACGTCTCCGGTCAACAGCAGCGGCAACCCGTTCCTGCGGCAGAACCAGATGCAGGCCAGGCTCACGCCGATCAAACCGCCGTGAAAACTCATCCCTCCTTGCCAGACGGCAAATATTTCAAGCGGGTGGCGAACAAAATAGGCAAAGTTGTAGAAGAGGACATAGCCGATGCGACCTCCGAGAATCACCCCCAGCACCCCGTGAAATAGCAGGTCGGACAGCCGTTCATCCGTCAACGCAAGCTGCCGTTTCCGCGCCAGAAAACGAATCAAGAACCAGGCGGCGACGAAACCGAAGAGGTACATCAGGCCGTACCAGCGAATCGCCAGTGGCCCGATACGAACGATGACAGGATCGAATTGCGGATAGGTCAGCATGCGTTCTCCAGGTTGCCAGACGTTTTGGCTAAAGACATCAGGTCGAAACCATTGCCGGAAAAGGCAGTTTTTCCAAGGCATCGGGAAGAGCCAGTTCCAGATGCGCCGAAAGCCGGTGCCACAAAGACGGAAGCGGTGCCGTCAACAGCAACGGCCGGCCGGAAACGGGATGCGCGATGGACAGCCGCCAGGCATGCAGCAGGTGGCCGGTCCACCTTTCATCGAACACAACGGATTCACCACCATATTTCACGTCTCCCACCAGGGGACAGCCGGCCTCGGAGAAATGCACCCGGATCTGGTGGGTCCGGCCGGTGACCGGTTCGGCCAGGACGAGGGAGTATTCGCCCGATGACTGCAGGATCCGGTAACGGGTGTGAGCCACCCGCCCTCCTCTTTCGACCGAACGTACCAGATTCGTCGCCCGGACGCGGGCCAGGCTGGAACGGAATTCCCCGTTTTCGGCCGCCGGTCGGCCATGGACCAAGGCGAGATAGAACTTGCGGGCCCCCTGTCCGGAAAACTGCCGGGTCAACCCGCGATGGGACCGGGGGTGAATACTGAAGACCATCACCCCCGACGTATCGCGGTCAAGACGCTGGACCATGCCGATCTCCGGTTTCCGGCCAAAACGGTTCCGTCGTCCCAGCAGATCGAGCACCCCCTGGTAGACTGTTCCCTGAAACCGGGCCGGGGTCGGCTGGCAGTCGACACCAGCCGGTTTGTTCAGGGCCAGCAGATAATCGTCCCGCCAGAGGATCTGCTCATCCGCCGGCAGCCACTTCTTCAGCGGCCGGCCGTCGAGGAAAACCTCGACCGAATTGCCGGTGACGACCTCTCGTGAGCATTGGCTCATTCGCCGGCCATCGACATGCACACCACCAACAGCAATGATTTTTTTCCAGTCGCCACGACTGAACGACGGGCAGACAGCCGCCAGAAAAGAGTCGAGACGCAACCCGTGACGGGTTGCATCAACCTTGAAGAGCATGTGTCTGGGGCCGGACACCATCAGGACTCCACCACCACGAACGACACCGCCACTTTGACAGCAGGGCATTTCATGCTAGATTGAAGGAAAGCAAGAGGCGGATCAGGTTACTGGGATGTCCGGCACGATGGTTCCCGGCCATGACCAACAGTCGGTTTGACCCAGGCCGCGTCGGCATGTGGTGAGCACGCCCGCCCCGAGCGGGAAGCCTGAAGCAGGCCGCCGGCCCAGTCGGAAGCGGAAAAAGGGTTCATGACCGAACCACGACCGGCATCCCGGTTCGAGTTCACGACAGAAGGCCCCGCGATGAGAATGCGGGGCCTTCTGTCGTCTGTCAATGGCAATCCGCCTGCTGCTCAGGACGCACCGCCGTTATTGACCCGGGCACGCAACTCTTTTCCCGTCTTGAAAAAAGGCGTTTTCTTCGCCGGGATGGAAACGATCTCGCCGCTTTTGGGGTTACGCGCCTGACGTGCCTCGCGTTCCCGCACGGTGAACGACCCGAAGCCGCGGATCTCGACCCGGTCACCCTGGGCCAGGGCGTCGCCGATACTTTCGAAAATCGTGTTGACCACGACCTCGGCTTCCTTCTTGTTCAGTCCCCCGGCATTGTAGGAGAGTTTTTCAATCAGTTCACTCTTGGTCATGCCTACCTCCTGATCAAAATCCAGTCCAGAGAAACTTGAGCCCGGACAGTTCCTGCCCCCCCAGAACCTGACCAAGCCGTGTCCTTCCTTCCTCGAGCAGATAGCGCAGCACGCCGGAGCGATCGGGGGCGGGATAGATCACCTGCGGGCGCCCCTGAATCCCTCCCAGCTTGCCGGCCAGCGCCACGGCGTCCTGCAGGTTGCCGAGTTCATCGACAAGACCGATCTTGAGTGCCTGGCGGCCGGTGTAAATCCGCCCGTCGGCCAGCTCCTTGACCCGCTTCAGATCCATCTTGCGACCTTCGGCGATGGCCGTGACGAACTGCTGATGCACATCGTCGATCAGCTGTTGCAGGATCTTCCGCTCCTGCTCGGTCATCGGCCTGGTCACAGAACCGATGTCCTTGTGGACGCCGCTCTTGACCACCTGGCTCTTCAGGCCGATCTTGGCCAGCAGCTCCTCAATGTTGGTGAACTGCATGATGACCCCGATGCTGCCGGTCAAGGTTCCCGGATTGGCCAGGATGCGGCTGGCCGGCACGGCGACATAATAACCGCCCGAGGCCGCCACCGCCCCCATCGACACCACGACCGGCTTGACCTTGGCCAGTTTGCCGACTTCCTCGTAGATCTCCTGGGCCGGGCCGACCGCCCCGCCGGGAGAATTGATGCGCAGCACCACCGCCTTGACCGTCGGATCTTCCCGGTAGTCGACCAGCTCCTCCATGATCTCCCGCGACGAGGAGATGACCCCCTGAATCTCGACCACGGCGACCTTCTCGCCAACGGGAAAGGCGGTCGGCCGGCCGAAAACCATGGCCAGCACCACGACGGAGACGAAAAAGAAGGCGAACACGGACCCGACCAGGAGTAGCGCCATCAAAAACGGATGTTTTCTCATGCCGGCTCCCCGCACCGAAGCAACCGCTCCGGCATCCTGACGAGGTTTTTCATGGCGATGAAATCAGTCGACATCTGCCTGACGGCCCGACTGAAAAGAGACAGGGGGACCGGTCCCTGTACAACCGGTCCCCCCACAGATGGTTTGTCAGTCTTTCTTGTCGTTGCCCCCGGCCTTGCCGAAAGCTCCCTGCAGAAGTTCCCCGAGATTCGAGGTGGCGTTCTTCTCGGCGCCGATCAGTTCGTTGATCTGGGCCTTCTGCTTCTGCTCGTCGAGCTGCTTGACCGAAAGGGCGATCTTGCGATCACCGGTATCGACATTGAGCACACAGGCTTCCAGCTCGTCACCGACCTGGGCGAAGCTCTTGGGGGAATCGACCTTTTCATGGCTGATTTCGGAGACGTGGATCAGCCCCTCGACCCCTTCCTCGAGCTCGAGGAAGATGCCGAAATCGGTCACCGAGGTCACCTTGCCCTTGATGATGGTGCCCGGCGCGTAACGCTGCGGAATCTCGGTCCAGGGATCGGGCACCAGCTGCTTGATGCCGAGCGAGAAACGCTCGTTCTCGCGGTCGATGTTGAGCACCACCGCCTTGACCACATCACCCTTCTTGTAGAGCTCGGAAGGATGCTTGACCCGCTTGGTCCACGACAGGTCGGAGATGTGGACCAGCCCGTCGATCCCCTCGTCGACCCCGACAAAGATGCCGAAGTCGGTGATGTTCTTGACCTGCCCCTCGATGATGGTGCCGGCAGGGAACTTGTCGCCCACCACGTCCCAGGGATTGGGCTCGACCTGCTTCAGGCCGAGAGAGATACGCCGGTTCTCGGTATCGACGGCCAGCACCACCGAAGTCACCTCGTCGCCGACGCTGAGAATCTTGTTCGGATGCTTGATGCGCTTGGTCCAGCTCATCTCCGAAACATGGATCAGGCCTTCGACGCCCTCCTCGAGCTCGACAAAGGCACCGTAATCGGTCAAGCTGACGACCTTGCCGCTGACCCTGGCGCCGATCTCGTACTTGTCGGCGACCGACAGCCAGGGATCGGGGGTAATCTGTTTCAGACCGAGAGAGACCCTCTCTTTTTCCTGGTCGTACTTGAGGATTTTGACGCTGATCTTGTCACCGACGGCAAGAATGTCCGAAGGATGGTTGACCCGCCCCCAGGACATGTCGGTGATGTGCAGCAGACCGTCGATGCCGCCGAGGTCGATGAAGGCACCGTAGTCGGTCAGGTTCTTGACCACGCCCTCCATCACCTTGCCTTCCTCGAGCACCTTCAGCGTCTCTTCCCGCAGAGTGGCCCGCTCCTCCTCGAGCAGCACCCGGCGCGAAAGGACGATGTTGCCGCGCCGCTTGTTCAGCTTGATGATCTTGAACTGGAAGGTTTCGCCGATCAGCTTGTCGAGGTTGCGTACCGGCCGCAGGTCGACCTGCGAGCCGGGCAAGAAGGCGTTGACGCCGATATCGACCGTCAGGCCGCCCTTGATCCGGGAGGCGATGCGCCCTTCGACCACCGCACCTTCCTCCAGGGTGGCCCAGACCTTCTGGCGGTCGGCCTTCTCCTTCGAAAGGCTGATCAGGCCGGCCTCGTTCTCGGTGCTTTCGATCATGACGTCGAACGTGTCACCGACCTTGATATCGACTTCACCGTCGTCGCCGGCAAATTCGCTGATGCTGATGACACCTTCCGACTTGCCGCCGACATCGACGATGACGGAATCGGAATTGATCTGAACGACCGTCCCCTGCACGACATTGCCGCGCCGGATCTCCCGGTCCTTCAGGCTGTTTTCAAAGAGCTCGGCAAAGCTCTCCATCTCTTCGGTGTCTTCCACCTCTTCGTTTTCGAGCAGCTCGTTTTCTTGGTTGGTCAGTTCGTTGTTGTCCACCATTAACCCAGTTACCCCCTAAGGATGTTCTGCCCTGTCGGCAGTCCGGATGCGCCGAAACCGTCTTCCGGAAATCGAGAAATTAGCACATGGCCGGATAAAAAACAAACAGAATTATCTATTTTTCGCCGACATTTTCGCCGAGCTGGCCGATTCTCGCCAGAACCTGCTCGATCAGCCAGTCGGGCGTCGAGGCGCCGGCGGTAACCCCCACACGGCCGACATCGGTGAACCAAGCCGGGTCGATGTCGTCTGCCGTTTCGATATGGTGGGTCCGGGGCTGAATCTCCCGGCAAATGGCGGCCAGCCGGCTGGTGTTGGCGCTGTTGTAACCACCGATCACCAGCATCAGCTCGACCCGGGAAGCGATCTCTCTGGCCTCTTTCTGCCGGACCGAGGTGGCATCGCAGATGGTGTTGTAGACCCGCAGTTCCCGCGCCTTGCCCAGACAGACGGCGATAATGTCGCGAAAGTTGTCGAAGGCCTGCGTCGTCTGGGCGATGACCGCCAGCCGGCCGAAACGCGGCAGGCTTTCCGCCTCTTCGATCGTGGCGACGACATGGACACTGTCCGCTTCGGCATAGGAGATGATCCCCTGGACTTCGGGATGTTCCCTTTCGCCGACCAGCACCAGGTGGTAGCCCTCGGCGCTCAGGCGCGCCGCATGTTCCTGGGCCTTCTTGACGAAAGGACATGTGGCATCGACGATGGTCACCTGCTTGCGGCGCAGCCCGTCGAGTTCTCCGGCCGTGACGCCGTGCGAACGGATGATGACCGCCTCGTTCGCCACCGCGTCCACGACCCCAACGACCTTCACCCCCCGTTCCTCGAGCCTCTTCACCAGTTGCGGTGAGTGAATGATCGGCCCCAGCGAACAGATGTTCGCGTGCTCGTCGGCCGCCTCGAAGGCCATCCGGGTGGCCCGTTTGACCCCGAAACAGAAACCGGCGCTTTTCGCCAGCAGAATCTCAGGCATGACAGCTCTCCTTCAGCGGGGGCAGTCCCTTGCGTCGGCGCAGCCTCTCGACCTCGTTCAGCAGGCGGGTGAGCACCCCTTCGATGGTCAGGCCGCCGGTATCGACATCGATTGCATCCACAGGCCGGATCAGCGGCGCGATCTCGCGCTCCATGTCGGCCCGGTCCCGTTCTTCGACCTCGCGCACGGTCTGCGCCAGATCGACGGCCAGCCCCTTCGCCCGCAGCTCGCGCCAGCGGCGATGGCCTCGTTCTTCGGCGGAAGCAAAAAGGTAGAACTTGATGTCGGCGTCGGGAAAGACGACGCTGCCGATGTCCCGTCCCTCGAGCACCACGCCACCGGCGTCTCCCAGACGGCGCTGCTGGCGGACCAGGGCTTCGCGGACGGCCGGCACCCGCGCCACCTCGGGCGTCAGCCGGCTGATTTCCGGCTGGCGGATCGCCTCGCTGACATCCTCGCCGTCGAGCAGAACTCGCAGGCTGCCGTCGTCGTCCTGCCGGAACCGGATATCGAGACCGGAACAGAGCGCGGCGAGCCCCGCCTCGTCATCAGCACCGATACCGCTGCGGGCGGCTGCCAGCGCCACCGAACGGTACATGGCGCCGGTGTCGATGTTCAGATAGCCCAGCCGTTCCGCCAGCAGCCGGCTGAGGGTGCTCTTGCCGGACCCGGACGGTCCGTCGATGGCGATGATCAGCTCCCGGGACCGCTCCGTCATCGGCTCACCCTCCGCAGCAGGTCCCAGAAACCGGGAAACGAGGTTCGGGTGCAGCCGGTGTTGCCGATCGTCAGCTCCTTTCGGCACCCCAGGCCGGCCACCGCCATGCTCATGGCGATGCGGTGATCACCCCAGGAATCGACCCGGCCGCCGGCAAGCCGCTCGCGGCCGACGATCCGCATGCCGTCCTCCAGGGCCTCGACCTCGGCCCCGATCCGGCCCAGCTCGCTGACCATGGCGGCAATCCGGTCGGTCTCCTTGACCCGCAGTTCCCGGGCATCACGGATCAGGGTCTCCCCTTCGGCGAAGGCGGCGGCCACGCTGACCACCGGCAGCTCGTCGATGGCGCGCGGGATCAGCTCACCGCCGATCGTGATCCCTTGCAGCCGGCTGTGCCGGACCAGCAGATCGGCCACCGGCTCGCCCGAACATTCGCGGACGTTCTCCAGCGTAATCGCGCCTCCCATCGCCTGGAGAATGTCGATCACGCCGCTGCGGGTCGGATTGATGCCGACATTGCGGATCAGCAGCTCGCTGCCGGGAACGATCAGGGCCGCCACCAGCAGAAAGGCGGCCGAGGAGATGTCGCCGGGCACGGTGATCTCGCGGCCCTGCAGGTCGGGACGGGGGGCGATGCGCACCCCGCCGTCGAGGCGTTCGATGCGGGCCCCGAAATGGGCCAGCATCCGCTCGCTGTGGTCGCGTGACAGATGCGGCTCGAAGACGGTGGTCGGCCCTTCGGCGTAGAGGCCGGCCAGCAGCAGGGCCGACTTGACCTGGGCGCTGGCGACCGGCGAGTGCCAGGTGATGCCGGCCAGCGGACCGCCCTGGATGGCCAGCGGCGCCTTCTCGCCGTCCTCCCGGCCCTGGATGCGCCCCCCCATCTGCCGCAGGGGAACGGTCACCCGGCGCATGGGCCGCCGGCGCAGGTACCGGTCGCCGGTGAGCACGGTGAAAAAGTTCTGGCCGGCCAGCAGCCCGGTCATCAGGCGCATGGTGGTGCCGGAATTGCCGCAGTCGAGAACATCGTCCGGCTCCCGCAGCCCGTCGAGGCCGGCACCGTCGATCTCGAGCCGCCCGTCTTCGTCTTCGCGGATGGCAACCCCCATCCGGCGGAAGGCGTTGAGGGTGGCGTAATTGTCCTCACCCTGAAGAAACCCGGTGACCCGGGTCCGTCCCCGGGCCAGGGCCCCGAACATCACGGAACGATGCGAAATGGACTTGTCCCCCGGCACCTCGATGTCACCGGACAGGCGGCGGGCCGGCCGGACGGTTTCCGTCGTGTTCATCTCGTGATCCATCCCCTAATCCCCTAGAGAATCGCGTCGCGCAACGTCTTGGAATTGAGAAAGAATTCGAACAGCTTCTGGCCGTCGGCCGCAACGATGTCCCGCTTCAGCTCGCCGAGAAAGCTCTCGTAGCGCTCGATCATCTCGAGCAGGGCCTCGCGGTTGCTCAGGGCGATGTCGCGCCACATGCTCGGGTCGGACGAGGCGATACGGGTGAAATCGCGGAATCCACCGGCCGAATACTCGAGGATATTCTCCTCGAAATGGTCGTAGGAGCCGACGGCATTGACCAGACTGTAGGCGATCATGTGCGGCAGATGGCTGATGGCCGCCAGGATCCGGTCGTGCTTGTCGACGTCCATCAGCACCACCTCGCTGCCGGCCGTCTCCCACATGCGCCGGATCAAGGCCGTCGCCTCGGCCGGGGTCTTGCCGGTCGGGGTGAGAATACAGCGGCGGTCACGGTAGAGGCCGGCAAACGCCGCGCCGGCCCCGCTCTTCTCGGTGCCGGCGATGGGATGGCCGGGGACGAAGGCGACCCCGGCGGGCAGATGCGGCTCGATCTGCTCGACGATGAACCGCTTGACGCTGCCGCCATCGGTGAGAACCGCCCCCGGCTTCATCGCCGGCAACAGCCGGCGGGCCAGATCGGGGATGCTCATCACCGGAGTGGCGAGAAAGACCACGTCGGCCTGCCGCACCCCCTCTTCCGGATCGCGGCAGATGCGGTCGACGACGCCGAGCTCCAGGGCCAGGTTCAGGTTGGGCAGTCCCCGGCCGATACCGGTCACCTCGCCGACACAGCCGGCCTCCTTCAGGGCCAGGGCGAGCGAGCCGCCGATCAGGCCGACGCCGACGATGGCGAGCCGGTCGATGAAAAAACGCTCCGATACGGACATTACAGCACCTTGGGGTAGGAACCGAGAATCTTGAGGAACTGGCAGTGCCCGCCCAGCTCGTCGATGGCGTCGGCCACCTCCCGGTCGTCGATGTGGCCATCGAGATCGAGAAAGAAGATGTATTCCCAGGCCTTGCGGCGCAACGGCCGGCTCTCGATCTTGCACAGGTTGATTCCCCGCTGGCTGAAGGGCTCGAGCATGCGGTAGAGGATGCCGGGCTCGTCCTTGACGCTGAACATCAGCGAGGTCTTGTCGCGACCGCTGCGCGGCGGCGTGTTGCGGCCGATGACGAGAAACCGGGTGAAGTTGTTCGGGTTGTCCTCGATCTTCTTCTTCACCACTTTCAGCCCGTACATGGCGCCGGCCTGCTCGCTGGCAATGGCGGCCGCGCTCTCGTCCTCGGCGACGATCCGGGCGGCCAGGGCCGTGCTGGCCACGTCGACCAGGCTGGCGTCCGGCAGGTTCTCCTCCAGCCAGCCCCGGCACTGGGCCAGCGCCTGCGGGTGGGAAACCACCTTGCGGATGTCCTGCAGTCGTCCGCTGCGCGACAGCAGGTCGTGCGAAATCTCCAGCAGGATTTCGGCGATGATCTTCAGTTCCGAATCGAGAAACATGTCGAGGGTGTGGTTGACGATTCCCTCGTTGGAGTTCTCGACCGGCACCACCCCGTAGTGGGCCCGGTCGCGCCCCACTTCCTCGAAGACGGCGGGAATGCTCTTCTGGGGCACCAGCTCGGCGGAATGGCCGAACTGCTGCATGGCCGCGACATGGGTGAAGGTCGCCTGCGGGCCGAGAAAGGCGACCTTCATCGGTTCTTCCAGCGAAAGCGAGGCCGAGATGATCTCGCGAAAGACGCGGCGGACGCCCTCGGCGGGAAAAGGACCGCTGTTCCGTGCCGTCAGCCGGTCGAAGATGGCCTTCTCGCGGCTGGGAACGTAGAAGTCGGCCCGGGCCCCCTTCTTCGCCCGGCCCACCTCGATGACCACCTTCGCCCGCTGGTTGAGCAGGTCGAGAATCCGGTCATCGATGGCATCGATCCGTTCGCGCAACTGCTGCAGTTTTTTCTGGTCCATCCGTGTGTTTCTCCCCTTTCAGGCGGAACGAAACATTAGCCGATTCACCGGCAAAAAGCAAACCTGTACGGCCGTTTGCAGGACACCAAACAATTGTTCGGCCGGCTCATCCGGACAGCGGAATCCGCAGGTCATTCATTCTTGATTTTCTCCCGGCGAACCCCGTAAACTGCTGCGACGCCCCGCGCGGGGTCATCGCCATCCAGCAAGGAGCCTGCACCATGCCTGTCGCCGACAAGATTCAGAGCTTCATCGACCGCTCGTCCTGGATTCGCAAGATGTTCGAGGAAGGCGCCCGCCTGCGGGAGATCCACGGACCGGAGAACGTCTTCGACTTCACCCTCGGCAACCCGACGGTCGAACCGCCCCCCGCCTTCCACCGGCGCCTGCGCGAGCTGGCCGTCAGCCCGGAACCGGGGATGCACCGCTACATGAGCAACGCCGGCTACGACGCGACCCGGGCCGCCGTGGCGGCGCGCCTGAGCCGGGAAAGCGGCCTGGACGTCTCCGCCGGGCAGGTGATCATGACCTGCGGCGCCGGCGGCGCCCTGAACGTGGTGCTCAAGACCCTGCTCAATCCCGGCGACGAGGTCATCATTCTCAGCCCCTATTTCGTCGAATACAAATTCTACATCGATAACCACGGCGGCCAGCCGAAGGAGGTGCCCACCGGCGCGGGTTTCCAGCTCGATCTGGACGCCATTGCCGCCGCCCTCGGTCCGAAGACCGCCGCCATCATCGTCAACTCGCCCAACAACCCCACCGGCGTCGTCTACCCGGCCGAGGACCTGCGCCGGCTCAACGATCTGCTGCGCCGGCACGAGGAACAGACCGGACGGACGGTGGTGGTCATCTCCGACGAGCCCTACGCCCGCATCGCCTACGACGGCATCCGGGTGCCGTCGGTCTTCGCCTGCATCGACAACGCCGTGGTCGTCACCTCCCACTCCAAGGACCTCGCCCTGCCCGGCGAACGCATCGGCTACCTGGCCGCCAGCCCGAAGCTGGCCGACCTCGAGGCCTTCATGGCCGGCGCCGTCTTCTGCAACCGGGTGCTCGGTTTCGTCAACGCCCCGGCCCTGGCCCAGCGACTGGTGGCCGGCCTGCAGGACGAGAGCGTGCCGATCGGTCCCTACCAGCAGAAGAGGGATCTGCTCTACGACCACCTGACCGGACTCGGCTTCCGGATGGTCAAGCCGGGCGGCGCCTTCTATCTCTTTCCGCAATCACCCATCGACGACGACGTCGCGTTCGTCCGCCGGGCCCAGAAACGGAACATCCTGCTGGTTCCGGGCAGCGGCTTCGGGGCGCCGGGCTACTTCCGCATCGCCTACTGCATCGACCGGGAGGTGATCGAACGCAGCCTGCCCGCCTGGGAGCAGCTGGCCGGCGATTTCGGTCTCGGCTAGCGAAAGAGATTCAGGAAGGCCGCAGATCCTTCAGCCGCAGCTGCAGGCTGACCCGACCGTTCCAGCGGTTGAAGGCGGGTGTGAAAAGAATGTCGTGAAAACCGCGCAGGGAGGCTGCCTGCGCCCCGAGGTTGAAAGCGATGGCCGGCAGGCTGGTGCCATCCTGCCGCACCAGGCAGCGCAGGTGCCGGCCGTCGCCGACGGTTTCGATCCGGTGCAGTTCCACCTGTTCGGCGACAAAGACCGGTTCCGGGTTACCCATGCCGTAGGGCTCCAGGCGCTGCAGTTCGCCGACC
This sequence comes from uncultured Geothermobacter sp., assembly GCA_964441925.1. Taxonomy (GTDB): domain Bacteria; phylum Desulfobacterota; class Desulfuromonadia; order Desulfuromonadales; family Geothermobacteraceae; genus Geothermobacter. The sequence goes on along the minus strand of CAYTVY010000006.1, from coordinate 19,217 downwards.
AGATCCGGACTGATCTCCGCCAGCTGCACCACCCCGTCATGCAGCCGCACCGGCTGCAGGTCCTCGACGGACAGCTGCCGCCGAACCGCGTCCTCGAAGGCCGCCGCCAGCTCACCGACCGCCGAGCGGCGCAGCGAAAACCCGGCGGCATACTCATGGCCGCCAAATGCTGCCAGATGGTCGGCACACTGCTGCAGTCCCCGGTAGAGGTGGAATCCCCGTACCGAACGTCCCGATCCCTTGCCCTGCTCGCCATCGAGGGCTATCAGCAATGTCGGCCGGCCGTAGCGCTCCACCAGCCGGCTGGCAACGATGCCGATGACTCCCGGGTGCCAGCTGTGGTCCGCCAGCACGATGCTGTAGTTTTCCGGCAGTTCATCCAGCTTCCGTACCGCCGCCTCGAAGGTCTGCTGCTCGATCTGCTGCCGCTCCCGGTTCCAGCCGTCCAGAAGTCCCGCCAGATCTCCGGCCGACCGCTCATCCTCACTCAGCAACAGCCTCACCCCGGTCGCCGCATCCTCCAGTCGACCGGCGGCATTGAGCCGGGGGGCCAGGCGGAAACCGACGACGCCGGCGGTCACCTCACGTATGCCGGCGACCCGTTTCAGGGCGGCGATGCCCGGCCGGGGCTGTCGTTGCATCCGTTGCAGTCCATGGCGAACGAAAACCCGGTTGACCCCCTTGAGCGGCACCAGGTCGGCTATGGTGCCAAGAGCAACCAGGTCGAGCCATTCACGCAGGTCCGGCTCCGGCCGGCCGGCAAACCAGCCCCGCTCGCGCAACCGGCGCCGCAGGGCGACCAGCAGCATGAAGGCCACCCCGACCCCGGACAGAACCTTGTCGGGAAAGGCACAGTCCGGCTGATGGGGATTGACCAGAGCGACGGCCTCAGGAAGCGCCTCGGGGGGCTGATGATGGTCGGTGATGATCAGATCAAGACCGAGTCGGGCCGCCAGAACGGCTTCCTGCACGGCCGAAACACCGCAGTCGACGGAGACGACGACCCGGCTTCCCCGGGCGGCGGCTTCTTCCAGCGCGGCGGCGGAAAGGCCGTAACCGTCCTTCAGGCGCAGGGGGATGTGGTAGTCGACCCGACCACCGAGGCGGCGCAGGACATCGACCATCAGGGCGGTGGCGGTGATGCCGTCGACATCGTAGTCACCATGAACCGCGACCGCCTCGTCCTGCTCCAGCGCCCTGACCAGTCGCCCGACCGCCTCTTCCATGCCGCGCAGCAGAAAAGGATCGGGCAGATCGGTCAGTCGCGGTGAGAAAAAAGCCCTGGCCGTGGTTTCGTCATCGATCGCCCGGCCGAGCAGAACCAGGGCCGTCAGAGGATGTAGATCGAGAGCCGTCGTCAGGGACCTGACCGCTTCCGGGGACACCTGGTTTCTGGGCCGCCAGCGACGCTGCTGCACCGGCTTCATTGCGGGCCGGCCCCTTCGACCGGTGCCGACAACAGCGGCTGGATTTCGATCCGGCCGAGATAGGGGTCGCGCCGCCGGTCGAACAGCAGCTCCCCGATCCGCTCCAGGTCCGTCCCCCCCCACCAGTTGCGGGCCGCCGGCACGTTCTCCGGCACCTCTTCCCCCAGCACCAGATGGTAATCGGTGGCACTGGCGAAGTTGTTCTCCTCGATGCGCACCTGCCGGGGATGGGCGGTGATGAAGATACTGCGCTCGTTGTCGACGAATTCATTGCGGCGGATCACCGGAGCTCCGAAGTGAAAGCGGATAGCGCTGCCGTTGCGTTCGAAACGGTTGTGCTCGATCCGAATCGCACTGGAATGGAAACGCACGGCGACCCGGTTGCGCCAAAAGACACTCTGTTCAACCCGCAGCGTGGAATTCTGGGCGTGCAGGGCGCTGTCGGCACCCTCGAAACGACAGTAGACGAAGACGGCCTCCGGGCTGTCACTGACATTGATGCCGCCCCAGTCCCCAGGCGCGACAGATCGCGTCGCCGGGCGAAAACGGATGGGGGCACGTGCCGTCCCGCGAGCGATGATCCGCCCCCGGACAATCAGTTCGGAACCGGCAAAATTGGGATGATCGCGCCAACGGTCGTCCGCGGGGGCGGGCGGATGAAACACCACCTCCGTACCCGGCAGGATGGTCAGCCGGCTGTCCGCCGCCAGCACCAGATCGCCGGCGATATCGACCCTCCCCTGCCAGACGACATCTCCCTGCAACACCTCCGCCCGGTAAGAACGCACCGGGGTACAGGCGGCGGAAAAGACAACGGCCAGCAAGGTTATGAGCAACGGCAGACGCATCAATCGCAACGCTGAGAACGGTCCGAAACGAATCCGGCCGGGCTTGCGCCCGGCCCTGTCGGACTATTTCTCCGCCGGAAGCGGTGGATGGGATTTCAGAAACTCGAGTTCCTTGCGAACCTGATCGGCGCCGGGTCCGGAAGGATTGAGCGCGAGATACTTCTCCCATGCCTTGACGGCGTTGGGGAAATCCTGCAGGTCGTAGCGATAGACGATCCCGAGGTTGTACAGACTCTGCACATGCTTCGGATCGAGTTCGGACGCCTTCTCGAAGTTGGCGATCGCCCGGTCGTACCAGCCCATGCGCCGGAACATGATCCCCTGGTCGGTCAGCACGTTGGGATCATTGCCATCGATCTCCAGTGCCTTGCCGTAGGCCTCGATCGCCTTCATCGGCTGCTGGGAATCAAAATAGGCATTGCCCAGCTGCACCCAGGCGTTGCGGTTTTTCGGTTCCTTGGCCAGCAACGCCTCCAGACGACGGATGTTCTCCTGGTGATTGACGACCGGCGGCGCCTGAACCGGCGGCGCCGTGGCGACCGTCCTGCCTCCCCCGCCGCCAACCTTGGTTCCGATCATGAAACCGACCAGAATGCCGACGACAAAAGCGATGACCGTAAAGACCAGGGTTTCCTTGTTTTTCATCAGGCCTTACCTCCCGCCGCCTTCGCCTCGGCACGGCGGCGCTTGACATCCTGCCAGAGAATCAGCAGGGGACTGGCAACGAAGATCGACGAATAGGTTCCGATGACGACGCCGACCAGGAGGGCGAAAGCAAAATTGTGAATCACCCCACCGCCGAAAACGAAGAGCGCCAGCACCACCAGCAGGGTCGTGCCGGAGGTGAGGATGGTACGCGACAGGGTTTCGTTGATGCTGCGGTTGACGACCACCGGGAACTTTTCCTTGTGGTAGCGCCCCATGTTCTCGCGGATGCGGTCGTAGACGATGATCGTGTCGTTCAGCGAGTAACCGATGATGGCGAGAAAGGCGGCGATGATCGGCAGGTCGATCTCCTTGTTGAACAGGGAGAAAGCACCGAGGGTGATCAGCACATCGTGCACCAGGGCGAGCACCGCTCCCACGGCGAACCGGAACTCGAACCTGAGAGTGATATAGATCAGGATGGCGATCATGGCGAAGAGAACGGCTTTCATCCCCTTCTGCCGCAGATCCTTGCCGACCTGGGGACCGACCATCTCGACCCGGCGGATATCGACCTTTCCGACACCGTAACGGGCTTCCAGCGTTTCCTTGACCTTCTTGCCCAGACCCTTGAGTTCCGAGCTGGTCGCCTGGGCCCGAATCAGAAATTCGTTGGCGTCGTCACCGAACTGCTGGACGACGACACCGCCCATCTTCAGAGGGGCCAGGGCGTCCTTGATATCAGCCGCCGACGTGGTATCGGTGAACCGCACCTGGACCAGGGAGCCGCCGGCGAAGTCGATGCCGTAGTTGGGCCCACCCTTGACGATCAGCGAGACGAGACCGACCAGAATCAGCAGCACCGAGAGGCCGAACGCCAGCTTGCGCCGGCCGACGAAATCGAAATTGACATCCGGTTTGATCAGTTGCATGGCCGCCTCCTCCTCAAATGCTCAGGCTCTTGACCTGGCGGCGGTCAAGGAAGAAATCGTAAATCAGGCGCGTGACATAGATCGCCGTGAACATCGAGGCGAGAATGCCGATGGAGAGCGTCACGGCGAATCCCTTGACCGGTCCGGTACCGAACTGGAACAGGACCAGGGCGGCGATCAGCGTCGTCACATTGGCATCGACGATGGTCAGAAAGGCCTTGCCGTAACCGGCGTCGATGGCGGCCCGGGGGCTCTTGCCAAGCCGCAGCTCCTCCCGGATGCGCTCGAAGATCAGCACGTTGGCATCGACCGCCATGCCGACGGTCAGCACGATACCGGCGATACCCGGCAGGGTCAGGGTCGCCTTGAACAGGGCCAGCAGGGCCATGATGAAGACCACGTTGAGAATCAGGGCGATGTTGGCGACGACGCCGGAGAGGCGATAGTAGGCCATCATGGCCAGCAGCACCAGGATGCCGCCGATGATGATCGACAGGCGTCCCTTGTCGATCGAGTCCTTGCCGAGGGACGGACCGACCGTCCGGTCCTCGAGAATCTTCACCGGTGCCGGCAGGGAACCGGCCCGCAGGACGATGGCCAGATCGGTCGCCTCCTGCTCGGTGAAAGAACCGCTGATCTGGGCGCTGCCGCCGGAGATCCGCTCGCGGATGACCGGCGCCGAGTAGACGGTGTCATCCAGCACGATAGCCATGCGCCGGCCGACGTTGGCCGCCGTCACCTGGTCGAAACGCTTGGCTCCGATGGCGTTGAAATCGATGGCCACGTAGGGCTCGTTGAACCGGGAATCGATGCGCACCTGGGCATTGGAGAGCAGATCACCGGTCATCACCGCCTTGCTCTCGACCACGATGGGCGTCTCGGTCACCGCTCCCGTCTGCCGGTTGACATTGCGCAGGTAGAGCACCTGGGCGCCACGCGGCAGGTTTCCTTTCAGAGCCTCCTGCGGGTCGACGTCGTCGAGCACCATCTTGAACTCGAGTCGGGCGGTCTGTCCGAGCAGGGAAATGGCCCGTTCCGGATCCTTGATGCCCGGAAGCTGGACCAGAATCCGGTTACCGCTTTGCAGCTGCAGGGTCGGTTCGGAAACGCCGAATTCGTCGACCCGGTTGCGCAGGGTTTCCAGAGCCTGGCGGATCGCGTAATCGCGGATACTGGCAATCTCCTGGTCACTGAGCCGGTAATGCTTCTGGATATAGCCCCCTTCGGCGGGCAGGGTCATGGCCTCGAGGCTGGGGAAATTCTCCTGCATGATGGCGTCGACCTGGCGGGCGGCCTCCTCATCGTAAACGATGACGGCCAGTCGATCGACCTGCTGCCGCTCCACCCGCTTGTAGATGACGTCCTTCTCCTTGAGCAGTCCCTCGACCTGGTCGACGAGACTGTCGATACGTGCTTCGACAGCCTTGTCCACATCGACGCCGAGGACCAGATGCATGCCACCCTGCAGGTCGAGACCCTTCTGGATCGGCGCAAAGGCGTCGGGCCACCAGGCCGGCAGACTATCCTTGCCGACCAGGGTCGGCGCCAGGGCGACGAACGCGAGCAGCAGGCAGAACAGGACCAGCAGGCCCCGCCATTTCAGACTCCTGGACATGACAGATTGAACTCCTTTCAGGGGAACATACGCCGGCCGGGCCGGCTTGGACTGGCCGCCGCCGGGCAGGCTTATTGCTCGCCGCCCTGTCCGGGAACAGACACGATGGAGCTGCGGTTGAACTTGACCTTGACGCCCTGGGCGATCTCGACGGTCACCACATCGTCGGCCAGAGCGCTGATACGACCATGGATGCCGCCGGCCGTCGTCACCTGGTCACCGACCTTGAGGTTTTCGATCAGCTGACGGTGCTGCTTGGCCCTCTTCTGCTGCGGGCGGATAAGCAGGAAATAGAAGATGGCAAACATGATGACGAGCATGATGATGCCACTGTAGGGATTCTGCTGCGCACCCGCGCCGCCGTTGGCCGCCATGGCATAAGCGGTTGAAACCATGTGTTCCTCCTTGGCTGGTCGTTTGTTGTTTTGATGGAACGCGGCCGGCATCCGGCCCGTCAGGGCTCCGTATCTTGCCGGCGGGCGTGAAACTCCCGACGAAATTCAGCGAAACGGCCGGCCTCGATCGCCTCCCGGGCCCCGGCCATTAAGTGCAGATAATAGTGCAGATTGTGGTGAGTATTCAATACCGATGAAAGAATTTCATTGGCCTGAAACAGATGCCGCAGATAAGCCCGGCTGTAATGCCGGCAGACATAGCATGTGCAATCCTCGTCCAGAGGACGCCCGTCGTCACGATAACGGGCCTGCTTGATGCTGATTCTGCCGCGGCTGGTGAACAGGACACCGTTGCGGGCGTTGCGGGTCGGCATGACACAGTCGAACATGTCGGCCCCCCGGGCGATACCTTCGATCAGGTTTTCCGGCGTGCCGACGCCCATGACGTAACGGGGCGCCTCTTCCGGCAGCAGCGGCAGGCTGTGTTCCATAACGTCATACATCAGGGCGGTCTCCTCCCCGACCGACAACCCGCCGAGGGCATAGCCTTCGAAACCGATCGAGACCAGCTCTTCGGCGCTCTGCCGACGCAACGCAAACTCCATCCCCCCCTGCACGATGCCGAACAGGGCGGAACCATCCCCCTTACGCCGTGCCTGGCGACAGCGCCGGGCCCAACGCCCGGAACGGGCGGTGGAGGCAGCGACGTAGTTCCTGTCGGCCGGATAGGGAATGCATTCATCGAAAGCCATGATGATGTCGGCGCCGAGCGCCTCCTGGATGGCGATCGACTTTTCCGGCGTCAGCTGGTGCCGGCTGCCGTCGAGATGCGACTGGAAGACGGCTCCCTCCTCGTTGATCCGGCGCAACTCGCCGAGACTGAAGACCTGAAAACCGCCGCTGTCGGTCAGGATGGGGCCGTTCCAGTTCATGAAGCGATGCAGCCCGCCGAGCCGCGCGATCAGCTCGTGTCCCGGTCGCAGATAGAGATGATAGGTATTGCCGAGAATGATCTGGGCACCGATCTGCCTCAGGGTCTCGGGCAGCATCCCCTTGACGGTGGCCTGGGTGCCGACCGGCATGAAGACCGGCGTTTCGACCACACCGTGCCGGGTCCGGATCCGTCCCCGCCGGGCGGCCGTTTCCCTGTCCCGGGCAAGCAGCTGAAACTGGAATCCCTGACTGTCCATTGTGCCGATTTCGTGAAAACCTGCTCACAGGATGAGCATGCAATCTCCGTAACTGAAGAACCTGTACCGCTGCTCCACCGCCTCCCGGTAAACCCGCAGGATCCGCTCCCGACCGGCAAAGGCCGACACCAGCATCAGAAGAGTCGACTTCGGCAGATGGAAATTGGTGACCAGGGCATCGACCACCCGGAAGGGAAAACCGGGATAGATGAACAGGTCACTGAAACCGCAACCGGCCTCGACCCTCCCACGTTTGCGGGCGACATCCTCCAGGGCGCGGGTGACAGTGGTGCCGACCGCCACCACCCGGCCGCCGCCCTGCCGGACCCGGGCCACGGTGGCGGCCGTTTCGGCCGGGATGTCGTAGAACTCCTCATGCATCCGGTGCTGGCGGATATCGTCGCAGCGGACCGGCAAAAAGGTGCCGATACCGACATGCAGAGTCAGGGTACAGACATGGCATCCCCGGTTCCGGATCCGCTCCAGCACCTCGGGGGTGAAATGCAGACCGGCGGTCGGTGCGGCCACCGCCCCTTCGTTGCGGGCGACCACGGTCTGGTAGCGCTCCCGGTCGGCCGGCTCCGGCTGGCGGCGGATGTAGGGCGGCAGCGGCAACGCCCCGATCCTGTCGAGCAGCTCCCGGAACGATCCGGAACAATGAAAGCGCAGGACACGAAAGCCGTCTCCCTGCTCGCACACCACCTCGGCCCGCACTCCGTCGGCAAAGAAAACGCCGGCGCCCGCGCGAAGCGGCTTGGAGGACCGGGTCAGGCAGAGCCAGCTCTCGTCATCACCGATCCGGCGTACCAGCAGAACCTCGACCTGCCCCCCCGTCTTCTTGCGGCCCTGCAGCCGGGCCGGAATGACCCGGGTATCGTTCAGGACCAGACAATCACCGGGATGCAGATAGGTAACAAGATCGGGGAATCGACGATGGGCGACCGAACCACATTCCCTGTCGATCACCAGCAATCGCGAGGCATCTCTTCTTTCGGCCGGCTGCTGCGCAATCAGCTCTTCGGGAAGGTCGAAATTGAAATCATCCAGTCGCATGCGATTTCAGGCCAGTCACTTCAACGGGACAGCAGTCGGAAACGGGGGACTAACAAGACCATACTCGACGGCGAAAGTCAACGACGATGAGAGCGGACGAACCGGGACGTTCCCGTCAGCCACCCCAACCACGGGTCGCCAGGTAGACCACCAGCAGACCGGCCATCATGCTGAAAAATCCCGTCAGGCGGAGAGAACCTTCCGGCAGGGTCGACAACTGCAGAACGAAACGTCGCATCCGCCCGGGAGAAAGAAACCAGGGAACACCCTCGAAAACCAGCACCAGACCGAAACCAAGTATCAGCTTTTCCATAAAAAACCTTAAAAAGTTCTATACTTTGAATGGCAGATTAATTGCAACACCCGATCACAGGGAAAACGCCGGGCTATTCTGTAATTGGAGCGTCCTGCCTGTCAACTCCCTGTCCGGAGACGGGAAACATCATGTTTTCAGATGTTTCAACCGGCTGCCTCCTCCGGGCTCCTGGGGTGCAAGCTGCAATCCATCGGCAGGGATCCCGGGCTTTTCACCATCATTTCGGGATAACACCGATTTGCGGATTTTAACCTGTGGGCGAAGGTTGATGCTGGCATGAACTCTCTCAAGGTCAAAATACTCGGCCTGACCACGGTCATCATGATCATGGCGGTCGGGCTGGCCCTCTGGCACAACCTGAATACCCAAAGAACCATGCTGCGCCGTTTCGCCGACCAAAGCGGCAGGGTGCTGGGTGAAACCATCCGCAACAGCATCATCGCCAACATGGCCGCCGGCCAGAACCAGGAGGTCACCCGGGTCATCGAGCGCATCAGCCGGGAACCGGCCATCGAGGACATCCACATCTTTGACGACTCCGGCCGCATCCTCATTTCTTCCCGCACCGAGGAGATCGGCGACCTGGTTCCCGGCAGTGAGCTTCTCGCCTACCGTTCGAGCAAGTACACCTTCGTCGACGACACCTTGGGAAAAGAGATTCACTCGACCCTCGTTCCGATCGAAAACGCTCCGGTCTGCCACCGTTGTCACAACCCCAAAGCCAAGGTACTGGGCATTCTCAACGTCCATCTCTCCCTGGACGAAATGGCGTCCATCCAGCGCAAGGGAAAACAGGCAACCCTTGTTTCATCCCTCGCCCTGCTGCTGATCATGGTTGTCGCCCTGAGTACCTTCATCATTTTCTATGTCGATCGTCCCCTGCGCCGCTTTGCCAAGGCCATGAACCACCTCGAGGAAGGTGACTTCGAGGCCGCCCGCACCGATGTCTCCAACTCGCGGGAGATGGCACTCCTCTCGGAAAAGTTCAATCGCATGGTCGACCGGTTGAAGGAGCTGATCGAGCGGACCGTGGCCCAGGAACGGGAGATGGCCATCGCCCAGGAAAAACTGGCGCATCACGACGAAATCCGGAGCATGAACATCACCCTCGAAGAACGGCTCAAGGAAATCGAGTACCTCAATATCACCCTGGAGGAGCGCATCGAGGAAATCGAGGAGGCCAACTACAAAATCGCCGATCTGGCCAGCGAGCTCGAGGAGCGCAACACCAACCTGCAGGACGCCGTCAACCGGCTTCAGGCGCTGCATCGCATGGGGCTCGACATCAACGCCACCATGGATCTCGACCAGCTATTCACCACCCTGGTGCACCAGACGGTCGAAACCCTGCAGGCCAGGATCGGCTACATCCTGCTGCTGGAAAAGGATTCCTGGACCCTGACCATCGGTGCCGCCGAGGGCATTCCTGACCATATCGACCGCGGCATGCGGATTCCGATGAAGCCGGGCGGCGTCTCCCAGTGGGTGGTGCGCAACCGCCAGCCACTGCTGATCGCCGACATCGAGCATGCCCGGGAGTTCAGCCGGGTCAGCCGTCTCGGGTTCACCCGCGAGACCGTTGTCTGCGCCCCACTCAACAGCGGCGACGAAATCATCGGCACCATGACCATCGCCAATCGCCGCGACGGCCAGGAATTCACCCCGGAAGATCTGGATCTGCTTTCCACCATCGCCGCCCAGGCGAGTGTTGCCATCAAGAACGCCCGACTCTACGAGGAACAGGAAAAAACCTATCTGAGCACGGTGCAGGCGCTTGTGTCGGCAGTCGAGGCGAGCGATGCCTACACCCGGGGACACTCGGAGAGGGTCAAGCGCTACGCCCTGCGCCTGGCGGCCTTCATGGAGCTGCCGGCCGAAACCCAGCGCAAGATCGAACAGGCGGCCATCCTGCACGACATCGGCAAGATCGGCATCTGCGAATCGCTCCTGCACAAAACGGAAACCCTCAACAACGACGATATTCACACCCTGCGTCAACATCCGGCCATCGGGGTCCACATCCTGCAGCCGATCCGTTTTCTCGCCCATGTCCGGGAAATCATCCTGCAACACCACGAACGCTACGACGGCAGCGGTTATCCTCGCGGGATCAAGGGTGACGAGATGCTCATCGAGGCCAAGATCCTGGCCGTCGCCGACACCTATGACGCCATGACCACCGATCGCCCCTACCGCAAGGCCCTGAGCCACGAGGTCGCCATCTCCGAAATCAGGGAACACGCCGGTACACAATTCGATCCGGACATCGCCCTGGCCTTTCTCGCCATGATGGAGCAGGAAGCTCCGGCGGACCGAATCTGCGCATCATGATCCTGAACCCCATCCAACGCCTGCGCAACCTGCCGCTGGCCGGAAGGATTCTGACCCCCTTCTTCCTGCTACTCGTCCTGCTCGGTGTCGTCGCCACCCTCGGAGTCGTCTATCAGACCCGGAAGACTCTCTCCGACACCATCGACAGCAATCTGCTGGCCATGCAGACGACCATCGACCAGGCGATCCGCGACCGGGAAGCCCGCCTGCGCAGCGAATCGGCCCTGGTCAGTGCCATGCTGGAACAGGGAGGAGAACTCGAGGCGCTGCATGAGCGTCAAATTCTTCAGAACCGGGGCCGCCACCGTTACCGGGTTCTGACACCGACCGTCATCGCCGGGATGAAAAACCGGGAACTGCGCCAGTTGATCGAGCATGCCGGCAAAAGCGGCCGTGCGCGTGTCCGCTTTCTGGACGACGAGCGAACCGGTCCCGCCCTGGTGCTGGCACGTCCCTTCCGGAGCAGGGACGGTCAGTTGCGCTTTCTCCTCGCCACCGAACCCCTGGGCAAATCCTTCCTGTCCCGGCTGATGCGCAATCTGCAGGGACGCTGCTTTTTGTTCGACTACAACGGCCGTTTTCTTTCCAGCACCACCGGCACAGCACCACCGATCCAATTGGACAGCCAGCAGATCGCCGAGATCTCGGCCGGAAAAAAACTCGTCGTCCCGAGTGGCTGGCACAGATACCAGCTTTTTGCCGTTCCCCTGGGGACGACAGACATGGTCATTCTCGCCATCGGTATCTCGACCATCGGCCTGACCAACCTGGCCGGAACCCTGGCCCTGGGCTCCAGCCTGACCCTCGCCGCCGGCCTGCTCTTCTCCGGGATCTTCTTCAGCCGCTATATTCGCCGGCTGCTGGCACCGGTCAAAGAGCTGGCCAAAGCCACCGAAACCATCAGTGCCGGCGATTTCCAGCTCGAGGTTCCGGTCCGTTCCCGGGACGAGCTCGGCGTCCTCACCCGCTCGTTCAATACCATGGTCCGGCAGCTCGCCGTCCTCTACCAGGAAAAAATCGCCAAGGAACGGGAGCTTGCAACCCTCGAACAGGAAAAACACTACAAGGAGATCCTCGAAGCCAAAAATGCGGAGATCGAAAGGGTCAACCGGGAACTGCGCAGACGGCTGAAGGAGATGTCGGCCCTGCTCGAAATGAACCGCGCCATGACCTCGTCCCTCGACCTCGACATCCTGTTCGAGCGCATGCTGGCCACCATCATCGACCAGTTCCTCTGCGACCGCGTGATCCTCTTCACCTACAACCCGGGCAATGAGGAGCTGCTGGTCCGCAAGGCACACGGCATCGACCAGGACCTGCTGCGCGGCCTTTCCTTCGAGCTCGGCGAGGGCATCACCGGCAAGGCGGCACTGGCCAAAAAGATCATCTATGTCGCCGACCTGCAGAAGGACGAACGCACCCTCGGCTACAAGGGGCGACACCATTCACGCGGCTCGATGGTCGCCATTCCCCTGGTGGTGAAACAAAGGCTGGTCGGCGTTCTCAATCTGCACAAAATTGAAACCGACGCCTTCAGCGATGAAGAACTCAAGCTGCTGCAGGCCATCGCCAACCAGGCCGCCATCTCCATCGACAACAGCCAGCTGTTCGAAAAGGCCCGCGATCTTTCGAACACCGACGAGCTGACGGGACTGGCCAACCGCCGGCATTTTCAGATGATCCTCAAACGCGAGGCAGCCCAGGCCAGACGATTCCATTCCCATTTCAGCCTGATTATGGCCGACATCGACCATTTCAAGGCCTTCAACGACACCCACGGTCACCTGAAAGGCGACATCGTCCTGAAAAAAGTGGCAGACATCCTGCTGCAGAACACCCGTGGCATCGACCTGGTCGGACGCTTCGGTGGCGAGGAATTCGTCATCCTGCTGCCCAAGACGGACAAGGCGGGAGCGGAAGCGGCGGCGGAAAAACTCCGGGGCCGCATCCTGGCGGAGAGTTTCCCCGGCGAAGAGACGAGTCAGCCCGGCGGCCACCTCACCCTGTCACTGGGCATCGCTGAATATCCGGGCGACAGTACCGACATCTACGAACTGCTCGACCTGGCCGACCGGGCACTCTACCGGGCCAAGGAAAACGGTCGCAATTGCGTCGTAAGCTGGCGGGAAGAGATTCACGCCGTCTCCTGACCCCCCGGGGCATACGATCGTCTATCGTCCCCCCGTCTGCCGCCTCCCGGCATCACGCAGAAAGTTCTTCAGCGAGCGGTCATAGCTTCTCTCCCCTTCCGGCGAGAAGAAACAACCCGGGATCTCTCCCCTGCCGCGGTGAAACAGGACACACTGACAGCAATTTCCCCGCTTGCTGCAGCTGGTGTACGTACAGCCGCAATGATCGATTCCGGCTTTGCAACCTCCGTTCATCTCCCCCCCCTCTTCGACCTGGGCCGCTCAGGGCCAGACGGCAACCGCCTGCAAACCGGTCGTCTCGTCCAGGCCGAGCAGCAGGTTGAGGTTCTGCACCGCCTGCCCCGCCGCTCCCTTGAGCAGATTGTCGATGACCGACACCACGACCACCCGCCCGGTCCGCGGATCGACCACGGCTCCGATATCACAGAAATTGCTGCCAGCAACCTGACGGATATTCGGCAGCACCCCGCCGGTACAGCGGACAAAGAATTCATTCCGGTAAAAACGGACATAGAGCTCGTCCAGCTCCGGTTGGCTGAGTGGTTTGCGCAAGGTCGCATAAAGGGTTGACAGGATACCGCGGTTGACCGGCAACAGATGCGGCGTGAAGCTGACCCGCACCGGTCGGCCGGCAAGCCGGCCAAGAGTCTGCTCGATTTCCGGAGTATGGCGATGCCGCGGCAGGCCGTAGGCCTTGAATCCTTCGTTGACTTCACAGAAAAGACTGCCGAGCCGGGCGGCGCGACCGGCGCCGCTGGTTCCCGACTTGCTGTCGATGATCAGGCTGTCGGGATCGACCAGGCCGGCCTTCAGCAGGGGAGCCAGACCGAGAGCGACACTGGTCGGATAACACCCGGGATTGGCGACCAGCCGCGCCTGCCGGATGGCATCGCGAAAGAGTTCGGGCAGGCCGTAGGCGGCCTCCTCCAACAACTGCGGACTGCTGTGGGACTGGTACCACTCCTCATAGACCGCGACCTTCTGCAGCCGGTAATCGGCGGACAGGTCAACAACCTTCAAGCCGGCCCGCAAAAGATCCGGTACGACCTCCATGGCGGTCTGGTGTGGCAACGCAGTAAAGACGACGTCGGCCTTTTCGGCGATGTCGGCAACCGCACCATCGGCAAACTCGAGTCCGCACAGACCACGCAAAGAGGGGAAGACCTCCGCCACTTTTCGTCCGGCGAACTGCCGGGAGGTGACACAGGTCAGCTCGACACCCGGGTGCGCCGCGAGCAGACGCAACAGCTCGACTCCTGTGTAACCACTGCCTCCAAGAACGGCAACGCGTTTTTTCATCTCGACCTCTTGCTGCCTTGAAAAAGAGAACGGCCCCCAAGAAAAAAGGGGAGTCGCAGATGCGGCTCCCCCGGTGGTTACGTTCCGGCAAACAGATCCCGGAAAATCGGAATGCTCAACGTTTGGAGAACTGGAAGCTCCGGCGGGCGCCACGGCGACCGTACTTCTTCCGCTCCTTGACACGGCTGTCGCGAGTCACGAAGCCGGCCTTCTTCAGCACGCCGCGCAACTCGGGATCGGCCTCGATCAGCGCTTTGGTGATCCCGTGCTTGATGGCGCCGGCCTGTCCGGATGCGCCGCCGCCACAGACATTGACCCAGACATCCCACTTGCCGAGGTTGTTGGTCAGTTCCAGCGGCTGGCGAATGACCATCTTGGAGGTCTCGCGACCGAAATATTCATCGATATCCCGCTTGTTGACGGTAATCACTCCCGTTCCCGGCTTGATCCAGACCCGGGCGACAGAGCTCTTTCTCTTCCCGGTAGCATAGAATTTCTGCTCGGCCATGATCTATCTTCTCCTGGTTCTCAGTCCTGAATCTCAAGGGGTTTCGGCTGCTGGGCCGCATGCGGATGTTCGGCACCGGCATAGACCTTCAGCTTGCGGAACATCTGCCGGCCGAGCCGATTCTTGGGAAGCATGCCCTTGACAGCCTTCTTGATCAGCTCCTCGGGCTTCTTCTCCAGCAGCTTGCCGGCCGTGATCTCTTTCAGGCCGCCCGGATAGCCGGAATGGCGATAATAGGTCTTGGCGGCAAGCTTGTTCCCGGTCAGCCGGACCTTGTCGGCATTGAGAACGATGACGAAATCGCCGGTATCGACGTGCGGAGTGTAGATCGGCTTGTGCTTGCCACGCAGAATGTGCGCGATCTGCGCGGCGGCGCGCCCGAGAACTTTCCCCTCGAGGTCGACAACGTACCAGTTCTTCTGCACGGTGGCAGGGTTTGCAGCTTTGGTGCTCATGCTATCCTCTCTATTGGCAACTGTGATTTACGGGGCTCACAGAAACACAGAAGCTATCCGAAACAAGGTCAAAAGTCAAGAACCTATTTGCCCCAA
>CAYTVY010000006.1:0-3857 GCA_964441925.1 uncultured Geothermobacter sp. | reverse complement strand
ATTTGCCCCAATCCACCTGCCATTTCGGGGTTCAGCTGCCGTTACGGAGGAACCTGCCGCACTGCCTTCACCGCTTCGGTGCTCAACGTAGCACAGCTACGCCAGGTGGGTTCCCGGCAGAAGAAACCAGGTGCAAGGCCTCGGCCGGCCCTCCTGCAGATTCTACGGCCCAGCCACTGTGGCAGGAAACGTCCAGGCTCAGATCAACTTGGGCCGGATACTCAGAACCGGGCATGATGCGTGCTGGACCACCCGCTCGGCGGTGCTGCCGATCAGCAGATGGGACAGGCCGGTACGCCCGTGGGTTCCGATAACGATCATTTCGACCTTTTCCTCCTCGGCGACCCGGCAGATTTCCTTGAACGGCACTCCGACAGTGACCCGGTGGCGGACCTCGATACCACCATGTTCCGGCAGGTGGGGCGCCGTTTCCTGCCGCAGACGCTCGGCCGCCTGCTGCTCACGATCCCGCAGCGGCGAGGCGTCGAAACCGAACATGGCCATACTGTCATCCAGCGGTGGCAGAACGTGCAGCAGAATCAGAACCGGCTCGACCAGCGTTTGCAGGCCGACTGCATAACGAAGGGTCTCCCAGCTGTAGACCGAAAAATCGATGGGTACCAGGATGCGCATCGCCCTTTTCAACTTTCGGCCCTCTCCCTTTCACGGTTCCGGACTCGCCGGGCTTCATGGTTGGGCGTATCCGGAAGTTTACTTGACTATAACCGTCGCCTCAGGGTTTGCAACAGACGGATCAGTAGAAGACCCGCATCAGACACAGGCCCTGGGGTGGCGCCGTCCTGCCGGCGTCTTCCCGCCGGCCCGGAGCAAGGAGCATGTCGACCGACTCCGGAGACCGGCTCCCCTGGCCGATTTCGACCAGGGTACCGACCATGATACGAACCATGTTGCGCAGGAAACCATTCCCCCGGACATCGAAAAGAAGCAGTTCGCCATCCTCGGTCAATTCGCAGGTCTCGATGCGGCGGACCGTGGTACGGACATCGGAACCCGCGGCACAAAAAGCGGCGAAATCGTGTTCTCCGACGAAGCGTCCGGCGGCTCGACGCATCTGTGCCACATCCAGCGGCCCGGCCAGCTGCCAGCAATACCTGGCCTGTAAAGGACGCGGTACGGTGGTCCGCAGGATCCGGTAACGATACCACTTGCCCCGCGCCGAAAACCGGGCATGAAAATCCTCTCCGACTTCGCTGGCACCGACAATGGCCAGATCACGGGGCAAAAAGGCCCGCAGTCCCTCGAGATAGGCCTTGATCGGCAGCTTTTTTACCGTGTGAAAATGCACGACCTGCTCCCGGGCGTGCACCCCGGCATCCGTGCGTCCGGAAGCATGCACCCTTATCTCTTCCTTCAGCAACCGCGACAGAGCCTTTTCCAATTCTTCCTGCACCGTCCGGCCATTCGGCTGGACCTGCCAACCGGCAAAATCGGTGCCATCATATTCGAGAATCAGACGAACGCAGGTCATGAGCCGATCCAGAGCAACAGCAACAAACAGACCGCCAGAGTTCCCAGACGATCCGGCAACGGCATGGGCGGCAGTTCGCCCTCGGCCACTGTTTCCTCCCGGGTTCTGGCCACTGCCAGGCGTTCGGCCCGGTCGGCCAGCCGCGTCACCAGCAGTTCGATCAGTTCGCCGGCCGCCCGGGCACGCTGTACGAGGGAACCGCGCCCCAACTGCCGGGACAACCCGGCATGAGCTTGCCAGACCTCTCCGGTCTCCCGGCGCAGTTCGGGCAGCAGCTGCAACGCCAGGGGAAGCAGAACCCGCAGAGAGTCCCCCCGTCTCCCCGACCGGCCCAGGGGCGTCAGAAACCAGCCGAGCGCTCGCGCCAGCTGCCCGCTGTCGGTCGTGGCCGCCAGCAGGGAAGAAAAACCGAAGGCCAGCAGAATCTGCCAGCAGGTCCAGAGCCCGAGAAGCAATCCGTCACGTGACAGCCAGGACAACCCGAACAGGGTGTGTCCGGGCGAGAAGAACAGATGCAGCAGAACCGTCGACAGCAACAGCCAGCGCAATGGCCGTAGCCGGCGCAGACGGTCGGCCGGCCGCAGCCCGCCAGCTGCCAGGAAACCCAGCAGCAGCATGCCACTCAGCACCAGCAAACCACCAGGCCGGTTCTCGTGAAAGGCCAGTATGATCAGCAGACAGGCTATCACCAGTTTCGTCCGCGGATCGAGCCGAAACAGAAACCGAGACGGTATTCCGGCAAAACCGGCCGCCGGCTCAGGGCAGGGAGACGGGCACACGGCGGAACGTCCTTCCACAAACAGCCCGGGCCCGGAAACGGTCCGGGCCCGGGAACCTTGCCGACACCGCGGTCAATCAGATGCGGGCAACGATGGCATCCCCCATGCCCGCCGTGTCAACCTTCACCTCACCGGGTCGGCCCTGATAGATGTCGGCCGTCCGGTAACCCTCGTCCAGCACCGCCTCGACCGCCTTTTCGACCGCCAGAGCCGCACCACCCAGGCCAAAGGAATATTTCAGCATCATCGCCGCCGACAGGATCTGGGCAATGGGGTTGGCGATTCCCTGTCCGGCGATATCCGGAGCGCTGCCCCCCGACGGCTCGTAGAGCCCGAACGAACCTTCGGCCAGCGAGGCGCTTGGCAGCATGCCGAGCGATCCGGTCAGCATGGCGGCCTCGTCGGACAGGATGTCCCCGAACATATTGCCGCAGAGCATGACATCGAACTGCTTCGGCCAGCGACAGAGCTGCATGGCGGCATTGTCGACGTACATGTGGCTCAGCTCGACGTCGGGATAATCCTTGGCGACCCGATCGACGACTTCACGCCAGAGAACGGAGGTCGAAAGGACATTCGCCTTGTCGATGGAGCAGACCTTCTTTCGCCGCTTGCCGGCCGCTTCGAAGGCCACCCGGGCAATACGCTCGACCTCGGCCTCGCTGTATTTCATGGTATCGAAACCGGTTCGCTCCGGCCCTGCCCCATCGATCCCCTTCGGCTGGGCGAAATAGATCCCTCCGGTCAGCTCCCTTACCACCAGCAGGTCGAAACCGCCGTCGACGATTTCCGGTTTGAGTGAGGAATTGCCGGCCAGGGCGGGAAAGACGATGGCCGGCCTCAGATTGCAGAACAGGCCGAAGATCTTGCGCAGTGGCAGCAGGGCTCCCCGTTCCGGCTGCTCGTCCGGCGGCAGGGACTCCCATTTCGGCCCGCCGACCGAACCGAACAGGATGGCATCGGACTGCCGGCACAGCGCGACCGTACTGTCCGGAAGCGCCTTGCCCTCGCGATCGATGGCGACACCACCGACATTCGCCGTGACCCGTTCGAAGCGGACGGAAAATTTCTCCTCGACCCGGTCAAGAACCTTCATCGCCTCGGCCATGACCTCCGGACCGATGCCGTCACCGGGCAGAACAGCTATCTTGAACTCTCGTGACATCCAACCCTCCTCGTGGTTGACCTGGGCAAACCGGATTGTGGCAACCCCAAACCCCGTAACCAGGCGATTTTTAAACGGAAGCCACTATAGAGAAGAGGCGGGACGGATGTCAACGAATTTACGGCGGCGGGGGTATCAGGCACGGGCGGCATCAACAGCCGTCAACCCTTTCTCGACCGGCCTTCCGGCGAGTAAGCGCATCCGGCGCAGCACGTTGACACCATATTCGGCGGCTTCGAGAATTTCGAGCTGTTTCTCCTGCGGCAGCTCACGATAAAAGCGAATCAGATCCTGTTCGTCACGGGTCAGCTGAAACGCACTCTGCTCCGACATGGCAACCTCCCTGAACATGCCTGTCATGTCTTTTCTACCTGAATCAGTGGGTTTGTGCCGGATGAAGAGTGTAAGTGCTTGGCCTGAATGC
>CAYTVY010000005.1:0-34809 GCA_964441925.1 uncultured Geothermobacter sp. | reverse complement strand
CGTCTGCGCCAGATCGAACTCGGCGACATGGCCGCCCTGCCCGGCCGGCGCCTCCTCCACCGAAAACCGCAATTCCCCGCCCCCCGGCAGGGCATAGCAGCCGGGGCCTTCGACCAGGATCTCCCAGGGAGCCACGGCCACCGGCGGCTGCCGGCGGACGAGAAGGCGTCCGTAGCGGCGGCCGACCCAGAGGGCCGGCAGATGCACCTCGGCCTGGGAACGGCCGGTCAACAGCCGGTCGCAGGCGGCAAGGTGGACCGCCCCCAGATCTGTCTGGCGGCCGGCCACCCGCCGCAGTGCCGCCAGCCAGATCCGCGGCCGCAGGGCCTCGGAGCAGGCGCGCAGGGCCTCCAGATCGAGCCACAGGCCATCCCCCTCCGGCCCGGCATGCGCCGCCAGCCAGCCCTCGACCCGGCACCGCCAGTCCCGCTCGTCGATGGCGGTCCGGGCGGCAAAGTCCGCCAGCTTGTCGATCACGTCGGGTTGCAGTTCGGCGAGCAGGGGAAACACCTGGTGCCGCAGCCGGTTGCGTGTCCGGACCAGCTCCCGGTTGCTGGCATCTTCCCGCCACCCGCATTGCCGCTCCTGCAGCCAGGAACACAGCTGCCGGTGCCGGAAGTCGAGCAGCGGCCGGATGAAAGGAGGATCACACCAGGCCATGCCGGACAGACCGGTGGTGCCACTGCCGCGCAGCAGGCGGAAAAGCACCGTTTCGGCCTGATCGTCCCGCTGGTGACCGAGGGCGATGAAACGCGACCGGGTCCGGGCGGCCACTTCACGCAGAAACCGGCGACGCGCCCGACGGCCGGCGGCCTCCAGGTTGTCCCCCGTCCGGGCGGCCAGCGCCGCCACGTCGACCCGCTGCCGGTGGACGGGAAGGTTGCAGCCGGCGGCGAGTTCGGCCACGAACCGGGCGTCTCCGGCACTCTCCGGACGCAGGCCGTGGTCGAGATGGGCAACCTGCAGCCGCAGGTCGAGCCGGGCGGCCGCCTCGTTCAGCAACAGCAGCAGTGCCGTCGAATCGGCCCCGCCGGAGCAGGCCACCACGATCCCGTCGCCCGACCCGACGCCGCAACGGTGCCGCAGACGTTCAAGGAAAACCTGAAGAAGTGCTTCCATGGCAAAACAGAACAGCCCCCTCCGGCCGGGAGGGGGCTGTCTCGAGATGGTGGCGGTGCAGAGATTCGAACTCCGGACACTGCGGATATGAGCCGCATGCTCTAACCAACTGAGCTACACCGCCTGAAGCTATGGACAACGGCCCCCAGGCGGGCCATTGTGTCGACTTGGTTGCGGGGGAGGGATTCGAACCCCCGACCTTCGGGTTATGAGCCCGACGAGCTACCTGACTGCTCCACCCCGCGTCAGGACTTGGAAATTTACTCGCACGATTCGACAAAGTCAAGAAATTTTTCCGCCGACCGGCGCAGCCTATCGCCGTCGCACCAAGGGTGAGAGTTTTTCCTTCTGTTTCAACTGCTTCGCCGCCTTTTCCGCCGTCATCCGATCGCTGTAGGGCCCGACATAGACCCGCTGCCAGACCCCCTTGCCGCCGAGGTCGGCCTTCCGGACGAAAACAGCATACCCCTTCCCCGCCAGGCGATGACGCAGCGCTTCGGCCTGCCGGATGTTCCGGAAGGAAGCCACCTGCAGCAGATACCCGACAGCGGCCGGCGGTGCTGCAGCGGCCTGCTCCGGCTTCCGGCCGGGCAGCGTATTCCCCGGCCGCATGGCCGGTTCCGGCCGGGCGGCCGCAGGCGACCGGGCCGGAGACGGCGCAATGGTTGCCACCGCCTCGGCCGGCGGCTTCACCGGCTGCCGGGGCAGATTGATACCGCTGCCCAGCGGCTGCTCTCCCCGGGGCAGTGTATCATAAAACGTCAGCTTCTCGTCCGCCGGCGGTGTCGCGGCGGCCTCGCCGGCCCCCGGCTCGGCGACCGGCGGAGGTTCCGGCATCACCGGTTTCGCCCCGGGCAGCACCAGCGGCTCGCCGGCGACGGGACGGTCCGGCGGACGATACCCGCTACGCCCGACCATCACTCCCAGAGAGAACGAGACGAGCGCCACCACCAGCACGGCGACGAAAAGCAGCATCGCCTGCCGACGTGCCATCCGACGCTGGGTTCGTGTTCCCGTCTTGACCGTCATCTCCGACCTCCTACATGCGCTCCGGGGCACTGACACCCATCAGCCGCAGGGCGTTGGCCAGCACGATCCGGACGGCATTGACCAGATAGAGCCTGGCCCGGCTGGTTGCAGGGTCGTCGACCAGAATGCGGCTGCGGTTGTAATAGCTGTGAAACTGCGCCGCCAGTTCCTGCAGATAGTAGATGACCCGGTGCGGCTCGAGATGGCGCGCCGCCGCGACTATTACCTCGGGGTACTGCTGCAGCAGTTTGGCCAGCGCCAGCTCGTCCTCCCGTTCCAGCCGGTCGACATCGATACCGCCGACCGCCGGCAGAGCGATCCCCGCCTCGGCGGCGTTGCGGTTGACACTGCAGACCCGGGCATGGGCATACTGCACGTAATAGACCGGGTTGTCATTGCTCTGCTGCTTGGCCAGCTCCAGGTCGAAATCGAGCTGGCTGTCGGGCCTCCGGGTCAGAAAGAAGAAACGGCAGGCATCCCGCCCCACTTCGTCGACCACCTCGCGCAGGGTGACGAACTGGCCCGAACGCTTGCCCATGGTCACCGGCTCACCGTCACGCAGCAGGTTGACCATCTGGATCATCAGCACCTGCAGCGCCTCCGGGTCGCACCCGAAACCGGCCAGCATCGCCTTCATCCGCGGCACGTAACCGTGGTGGTCCGCCCCCCAGACATCGATCACCCGCTGGAACCCGCGCTCGAACTTCTCCATGTGGTAGGCGACGTCGGAGGCGAAATAGGTCGGCGAACCGTCGGAGCGGATCAGCACCCGGTCCTTGTCGTCACCATAGTCGGTGGTACGCAGCCAGAGGGCCCCTTCCCGCTCGAAGGTCAGTCCCTTTGCAGTCAGCTTGGCCAGCTCGGTCCGCACCAGGTCGCGCTCGTAGAGGGACGATTCGCTGTACCAGGTGTCGAAACGGATACCGAAGGCGGCCAGGTCGTCGCGGATGCGATCGAGCAGGAAACGGACGCCGAAACGGCTGCAGACTCCAATCGCCTCGTCCTCGGCCAGATCGACGACATCCGGCTGTCGATCGAGCAGGGCACGGGCGACATCGCGGATGTAGTCCCCCCGATAGCCGTCCCCGGGAAAATCGACCGGCAGACCGGCCAGTTCCTTCGCCCGGCAGAGGATGGAACGGCCGAGCAGGGTGACCTGATTGCCGGCATCGTTGATGTAGTACTCCCGCTCGACCCGGTGACCGGTCGCTTCCAGTACACTGGCGACGGCGTCGCCGACCACGGCGCCCCGCCCATGGCCGATATGCAGCGGCCCGGTCGGGTTGGCGCTGACGAACTCTACCTGCACCCGTTCACCGGCGCCGATGTCACTCCGGCCATAGTCATCGCCCCGGCGGTGGATCTCGTCCAGCACCTCATACCAGCAACGGCGGCTGAGAACGAAGTTGATAAAACCCGGGCCGGCGATCTCCACCCGATCGAGGAAACCGTCGCCGTCACCCAGCTCGCCCACCAGGACCTCGGCAATCTGCCGCGGCGCCTTCTTCTCGGCCCGCGCCATGAGCATGGCAACGTTGGTGGCGAAATCCCCGTGTTCGGGATTGCCCGGAACCTCGATGGTCAAATGTTCCGGAACCTGGCCGGAAACGAGGCTGCCGCTGGCGAAACAGCGCCGCAACCCGGCGTGGACAAGATGCCTGATGCGTTCTTTCATGGTCTCAGTCTTGTTCGCCGTCACCGGTCCCGGGTTCATCGTCCCCGGAATCGGCCGGCATTTTTTTCAGGGTCAAATCCTCGGTGAAGTCCGGACAGAAGAGGGTTTCGTCCTTGCCCATGGCAAAGCGCTTGGTGCAATGGGCACGCCAGGCACAGATCAGACAGGCGGCCTGCTTGTTCTTGCTCATGGAGTATTCTCCTTGGCAGGGCCGGTATGGTAGCCCCGCCCCCACAGGGTGTCAAGCTGCTCGCGCCCCTTCAGGGCCGGGACTTCGGATCAGAAACGGTCGCCCTGTCACGACCGCTCCGTTCGGCCGGCGGAAACTGGTAGACAATCTCGTCGCGGCGCACCATGCCCAGCTTCTGCCGGGCAATGGTCTCGATATAGCGCCAGTCGTTCTTCAGGGCATCGATCTCCCGCCGCAGCCGGTCGTTTTCGCGCTGCAGGCGCGCAACTTCGGTCTGCAGCTGCTGCTTCTGCCGATAACGTTTGAGCATGTGGACAACGCCGTTGTCACCAAGGAAGGCAACACCGAGAAAGAGCAGCAACGGCACCAGCCACCAGGCCGGGAAACGTCGCTTCCCGTTTCTGACCGGATCATCCACCATCGTCATCCCGTTTCAGTTTCGACCGCCGCCGAGACTGCCGCCGAGACTGCCAACCCGCCCAAGTCCGGCCAGCTCGAAAGTGACCATGACCGAACGATCACCCTCACGGTCCTGAAGGGTCAGAAAAAGGCTCCAGCACTGGCTGCGGTATTCCAGTTCAAGTGTATTTTCCAGTCTTTTGGTGTCGCGCAGGTCGAACCGGTGCCGGTAGTCGAGATAGACGGGCCGGAACAGACTGACCTCGAGCGTCGCGTCGACATATTCGACCAGGTTCCTGGCATAGCGGTATTCGGCCGAGATACCATTCCCCCGGCCGTCCCGATAGCGGCCAAGCAGGTTGAAGGTGGAAAGACGCTGCCGGGCGGCATCCGGGTCGTAACGGAAGTCGAGATCAAGCAGAGACTCGGCATTCGGTCGCAGGATCATTTCGGTCCGCAACGATGAAAAGGGGCGCCTTTCGTCGGTCGGATCGAGCAGGGACCGGCGCGACTCCCGGATATCATACTCTTGCGAGAGTCGCAGATAAAGGAATTCGTGATAGACGGCACGACCGTCCTCGCCGCGCCATCGACCGATCAGACGGCTGACCAGGCCGTAGCTGATCCGGTTGCGGGCATCAATCCGGTCGCGGACGTCGAAAACGGGCAGCCGTGACTGATCGCGGTCGGGAGTGAACTCGTAGCGGACATCGGGCTCGAGCGTGTGTCGCAACCGCTCCAGCCAGCGGCTGGCCGGACGATAGACCCGCGAGAGGCGGGTGGAAACGCGGGTACTGAAATCGAACAGCCCCTTCTCCTCGTACCCGGGTCCATCGGTCGACGTCCAGTAGAGACGCTCGGTATAGCCAAGGGCCGGCTGCACATCGATGGCGTCCCACAGCGACCAGTCGGCGGACAGCACCGGTCGCACCAGGAGCCGCTCCCCCTTCATCCCCTGGCGCCGCCAGAAATAGGTGGCGGACGATTCCAGTTCCCAGGAATAAGCCGTTTTGCCGATGCGCTGCCGCAGCACGTCGAGACGGATCTCGGGCAGCCGCTGCAGGGTCCGGTCGTTTTCACGCTGCAAATCCTTGCTGTAGCGCAACTGTCCGGTCAGATTGACGCGGCGCCAGCTCTTGCCGAGGGTGAGCGTCGAATCGACCTTGTCCTTGTTGTATTCACCGGCGACGTCACCGAAATCCTGCCAGTAGTCACGACTGCTGACATATTCGCTGTCGGAGGTGAAAAACCAGCCTCCGGGCAGGGAACCGACATGGTTCCATTCGACCGCGTAACGGTCACGGGCGTCTCCCGTCCCGCTGACATGATAGTAGCGGGCCTCGCCGGCATTCTGCCGTCCGAAGATGTAACGGTACTCAACGCCCTTGCCCAGGCCGAGTTCGGAAAGCCAGTCGAGGTAGAAAGTCGCATCCTGGTTACGGGCGATCGCCCAGTAGAAAGGGATGGAGAGCTGGGTGCCACGGCGCTGCGAATAGCCGAAACTCGACATCAGCAGTCCACTCTCCCGCTCCTTCTTGACCGGAAAAAGGATGTAGGGGGTATAGAGCACCGGCAGATCGCCGAGATAGAAGAGGGCGTGCCGTCCCCGGGCGTAACCGTCGACGGTCACCTGCAGATCGCGAGCGGAAAAATGCCAGTCGGGGTCGGTTCCGTCGCAGCTGGTGAACGTGCCACGCTGGAGGTGGTAGGTCTTCTCCCCGATCTTCTCGATCAGGTCACCGGCGATATGAAAATTGTTTTCGCGCAAAAAGAGGCTGCCGCTGTCGACCCGTCCCAGGCCGGTACCGAGATTCATGCTCATTCTGTCGCCGCGCAGAATCCCCTCAGGTCCCTCCAGCTCGACATGGCCCTCGGCCAGCACGTCTTCGGTTTGCGGATTGACCCGCACCCGGTCGGAGCGAAGACTGAGTGTGCCGGAAGTGATGCGGACATCTCCTTCGGCGCGATACCAGCCGGTCCCTTCGTCCTGTTCGAGCCAATCGGCTGCAATGGCGACCGGCTGGCGCTGGAGCTTCTCGAGCGATGTCTTTCCGGCGCCGGCCTGTCGACCACCACTGGGGGCCTTCGGCTGCGCACCATCCTGGGAAACTCCCGGTTCCGCGCCGGCCGGACAGACGACCATCAGCAGCAGACAGAGATAAAGAAAAACGCGCAACAGCATGCCGTCAACCCGTCGAAACCCGCCTGGCACCAGCCGCGGATTCGGCCGGCACAGCAATCTGTGGCCGCAACGCGCCCACCAGATAGAGAGAACCGACCACCAGAACCCGCCCGCCGGCGCCGGCCGCTCCGGTCGCCCGGCGCAGAGCCTCCGGACCGCTGGCACAGCAGAAAGCCCGCAGACCATATTCCCGGGCCTGTCGCCGCATGCACTGTGGAGAGACACATGCCTGATCAGCGAGCGGTGCACAGTAGACGGCGGCGAGATGCGGTGCCAGACGCTCCATGGCATACTGCCAGTCCTTGTCCGCCTTGAAGGCGGCCACCCAATGCCAGCGGGGCCGACCGACACCGGCCAGATAGTCGGCCAGCGCATCGATACCGGCTGGATTGTGAGCGCCGTCGAGCAGCACCGGCGGCGAACCGCCGAACCATTCGAGGCGTCCCGGCCAGGCCAGTTGCGCCAGCCCCCGCCGGACATGCAACGGCTCGATGCCGAAATCGGCGGCAAGACATTCGGCCGCTGCCAGGGCCAGTCCGATATTCTGTTGCTGGTGCCCTCCCGGCAGGGGCAGCACCAGCTCGTCCAGTCGCCAGCGCCGGCCCAGGAAACGGCAGCGCCCGTCCGGCAGCGGCTCGATCCGCCAGTCGCGGCCGGCCCAGGCCAGGGGGGCGGCCATCTCTTCGGCCCGGCGCCGGATAACCTCCGCCGCCTCGGGAGGCTGCTCAGACGCCAGCACCGGCACCCGCGGCTTGATGATGCCGGCCTTCTCGCCGGCGATCGCCGCCAGGGAATCTCCCAGATGCTCCTGGTGATCGAAACCGATCGGAGTGATCAGGCAGAGCCGGGGGACGACGGTGTTGGTGGCATCGAGCCGGCCACCCATGCCGGTCTCGAGCACGGCCAGATCGATCCGCTGCCGGCGGAAATATTCCAGCGCCAGTACGGTGGTGAACTCGAAGAAGGTGGCCGGAATACCGGCAAAGGCCCGGCGTAATTCGTCCGTCAGATCGGCGACCTCCGCCTCACCGATCAGCCGGCCGTCGATCCGGATCCGCTCGGTAAAGGAGTGCAGGTGCGGAGAGGTGTACAGGCCGGTACGGATACCGGCGGCCGAGCTCACGGCCGCCAGGGCGGCGGCCGTCGATCCCTTGCCGTTGGTGCCGGCGAGATGGACAGCCGGATAGGCCGCCTCCGGATGCCCGAGTCGCTCCAGCATCCGGCGGACATTGTCCAGTCCCAGCTTGATCCCGAACCGCTGCAGCCCGTAGAGGTAGTCGAGACTCCGCCGGTAGTCCAAGGTTCAGCTCTTGGTGAAGATGCGCAGGATCTGCGCCAGCCGGGCCTTCATCTCCTGTCGCGGCACGATCATGTCGATCATGCCGTGCTCCAGCAGATACTCCGAACGCTGGAAGCCGTCGGGAAGCTGCTGACGGATGGTCTGCTCGATGACCCGGGGACCGGCGAAGCCGATCAGCGCCTTCGGCTCGGCCATGTTGACGTCGCCGAGCATGGCGAAGCTGGCCGTCACGCCGCCGGTGGTCGGATCGGTCAGCACCGAGATGAAGGGGATGCCCGCCTCCTTCAGCTTGGCCAGGGCGGCGCTGGTCTTGGCCATCTGCATCAGCGACAGGATACTCTCCTGCATGCGGGCCCCGCCGGAGGAGGAGAAAACGATCACCGGCCGCTTTTCCGCCAGACCGCGTTCGATGGCGCGGGTGATCTTTTCACCCACCACCGAACCCATGCTGCCCCCCATGAAACCGAAATCGAAGACCCCGACCACCACCGGCAGCCCCTCGATGGTGCCGGTACCGCAGATGACGGCGTCCCCGCCACCGGATTTGGCGACTGCGGCCTTGATGCGGTCCTTGTACTTCTTCGAGTCCTTGAAGTTGAGGAAGTCGACCGACTCCATACCGGCGTCCATCTCCTCGAAGGAACCGGCGTCGAGTACCAGATCGATACGCGCCCGGGCCGAGATGCGGAAATGGTAACCGCACTTGGGACAGACATTCAGGTTGCGCTCGATTTCCCGGCTGTAGACGATTTCGTTGCAGTTCTTGCACTTGGTCCAGATCCCTTCCGGCATCTGGACCTTCTTCTCCACCTCTTTGGTCAGTGGTTTCTTCTTTCTCTTGAACCAGGACATGGGTTCACCTCACGGCTCGGGTCCGGCGGTGATCTCGAAAACTTCACCGCCTGCAAGCAGGCGGATGCGATCGTCGCCGAACCCCTTGAGTTCAGATTTGATCTCCCCGAGAAACTGAGGCTTGACATGAAAGACCAGGACCGGCACATCGGGCCGATCAAGCTTGGCCAGTTCCGATACCAGCATCGCCGGCGTCAGGTGTCCGCTCGCCTCCGCCAGCATACGCAGCCGGTCGGGGAAGGAAGTTTCGACAAAGGCGAGTTTCAGTTCGGGACATTCGCGTCCCAGTCGCCAGACATCCTCGGTGGCGGTGGTGTCGCCGGAAAAAAGCATGGCCGCACCGTCGGCCTGCAGCAGATAGCCGGCGGCCGGCACCGGATGCCGGGTCCAGCACCAGGAGACCTCGACTCCGGCGATGCGCGTCCGTTCCCCCTCCGGCAGGGGGCAAAACCGCAGAACGGGATTTTCCGGTCGCGGCAGGCGGGTGAAATCCGGCCAGACTTCGTTGTTGAACAGGTTGCGATGCAGGCTGTCGAGAACTGCGGCCGGTGCCCAGATCCGCAGCGGCCGCTGGCGGAGCGTCAGCACGTTGTCGACCAGAAAGGCCAAATCGACCATGTGGTCCAGATGGGCATGGGTCAGCAGCACATCGTCGATGGCCGCCTGGGCCTCGAGATCGAGGATGGCGGTCACCGTGCCGGCATCGACCAGCAGCACGTCGTCGATCAGCAGGCTGCTGGTATGGAATCCCGGCAGGCGGGAACCATAACTGCCCAGGACCTTGATCTTCATCCGCCTCTTTCCCGACACGCCTCAGGCGTTGTCGATCCCTTCCCGCAGGGCCCTGATGAAAGCGGCGACCTGCTTCGCCAGTCCGGCTGTCTCACCCTGTTCGGCGATGATTTTCACCAGGGCGCTGCCGACCACCACACCGTCGGCGAAACGAGCGACGGCAGCGGCATCAGCCGGGCTGGCAATACCGAAACCGACCGCTACCGGCACCCGGCTGAAAGTGCGGATCTCCTCGACCTCGGCGGCAATGGCCGCCGGGTCGATGGCCCGGCTGCCGGTGACCCCGGTCATGGAGACATAGTAGAGATAGCCCTCGGCGGCGGACGCCAGGCGCCGCCGCCGCTCCACCGGCGTCGTCGGTGCCAGCAGGGTCACCAGATCGATCTGCCGCCGCTGCAGCTCCGGCTGGAGCTCTCCCGCCTCCTCGGGCGGCAAATCGACCAGCAGCAGCCCGTCGACCCCGGCTGCCGCGGCCCTTTCGGCAAAACGCCCGGGACCGAAACTGAGGACCGGGTTGTAGTAGCCCATCAGCACGATCGGGGTGTTGGTATGCCGCCGCACATCCTCCACGGTCCGCAGCACCCCTTCCAGGGTCGTGCCCGACGCCAGGGCTCGCAGAGACGCCTCCTGGATGGTCGGCCCGTCCGCCATCGGGTCGGAAAAGGGGATTCCCAGCTCGATGATATCGGCCCCTTCTTCCACCAGCAGGTGCAACAGCCGCCCGGTGGTCTCCAGGTCGGGGTCACCGGCGGTAAGAAAGGGGATCAGCGCCTTGCGCCCTTCCTTCTTCAGTCTGGCAAATGTCTCCGCGATACGACTCATCTCGGCCTGATTCCGGTCAAATTTCGTCAGTTTATAAGATGGCACCCGCCATTTCAACCATTATCCCCGGCCAGTTCCCGGACGGTCTGCAGCAGCTCGCGGAACATCGCCTCGGTCAGCCGGCCGGTCTGAATGTTGTAGCGGCTGGTGTGGTAGCTGCCGACCAGCACCGGTGCCTTCGGAAACCGGTAGACCACGCCGTGCCCGAAAGGATAGTCGGCCAGGCGCTGCAGATGCCCCTGCTGGCGGTAGAGACGCAACAGGCTGCGAAAGGCCTCGCCGCCCAGGGCGAGAACCACCCGCAGGTTTCGCAGAGCCGCAAGCTCCCGGGCCAGATAGGGACGGCAGGCGGCGAATTCGTCCGCTTTCGGCTTGTTCGCCGGCGGCAGGCACTTGACGGCATTGGTCAGGTAGAGGCCGTTCAACTGCAGACCGTCGTCGCGGGAAACCGCCTCGGGCCGGTTGCTGAAGCCGGCTTGGTAAAGCAGCGGATACATGAAATCGCCGGCGCCGTCGCCGGTGAAGGGACGACCGCTGCGGTTGGCGCCATGGGCCCCCGGGGCCAGTCCGACCAGACAGATCCGGGCCGCCGGATCGCCGAATCCGGGCACCGGCCGCGACCAGTAGTCGGCCCGGCGGTAGCCCGCCTTCGGCGGCAGTGCCGCCATGCCCCGGACCAGACGCTCGCAACGCCGACAGGCGAGCAGGCCCGGCAGTTCAGCGCCCAGCATCGAAGCCTCTCCGACCGCCGTCAGCCATCGGACTTGCGTTCCCGGCCGCCGCCACGGCGCCGCCGGCGGGGACGGCGCCTCTTCTCACCGGACCCCGCCGGCGGTTTCGGACTCTTCTTCCTGGAGGATGGGCGCCGGTAGTCCCAGACAAAATCATCGTCGAGGGGAAAACAGCTGGGAATCTTCTGGCCGAGATAGCTTTCGATGTCCTCAAGGTGAAAGACCAGGTCCTCGTCCGCCAGGCTGATCGCCTTGCCGACGGCACCGGCCCGGGCGGTGCGACCGATCCGGTGGACATAGTCCTCGGGGTCCTGCGGCAGGTCGTAGTTGATGACATGGGTCACTCCCTCGATGTGGATGCCGCGGGACGCCACATCGGTCGCCACCAGGAAATTGATCCGGCCCGCCTTGAACTCGTCGAGAATCCGCATCCGCTTGCGTTGCGGGATGTCGCCGGAGATCACCGCCGCCCTGAAATCGTTGGCCTTCAGCCGTTCCACCAGGTGCTCGGCCTCTTTTTTGGTGTTGACGAAGACCAGCACCCGCTCCATCCCCTGCTCCTTGCGCAGCAGCCCCATCAGCAGGGGAAACTTCTCCCGCCGGCTGACATGGTAGAGCAGCTGTTCCACCCGCTCGGCCGTCACCTGCTCGGGCGCGATACGCACCTTCTCGGCAATGTCCATGAACTCGTAGGCCAGTTCCATCACCCGCGGGTTGAGGGTGGCCGAAAAGAGCATGGTCTGCCGCTGGTCGAAGGGCGGCAGTTTGCGCAGCAGATAGCGCAGGTCGCGGATGAAGCCCATGTCGAACATCCGGTCGGCCTCATCGATGACCACCGCCTCGATCTTCTTCAGGGAGAAGACCCGCTGCTTGTAGTAGTCGATCAGCCGGCCCGGCGTGGCGACGATGATGTCGACCCCGGAACGCAGGGCGTTGCGCTGTTTCTCGTAGTCGACACCGCCGAAGATCGGCTGCACCTTCAGGTCGCAGCCGCTGCCGAGCACCTCGGCATCGGCACAGATCTGCACCACCAGCTCGCGGGTCGGCGCCATGATCAGCGCCCGCGGATCGGCGGATGCCGGCCGGCGGTGACGCAGCAGACGGGTGAACAGCGAAATGAGAAAGGCGGCGGTCTTGCCGGTGCCGGTCTGTGCCTGGGCGGCGACATCCTTACCCTGCAGGGCCAGGGGGATCGACTCCTCCTGCACCGGGGTCAGTTCCTTGAACCCCGCCTCTTCAATCCCTTGCAGAACCTCTTGCGGCAGGTCAAGTTCGGTAAATTTCATCGTTTTCTTTCTGCGAAACGCACCGGCGCCGCCGGGCGCCGGCTCTAGAGTTGACTGTTCATCGCCTCGGCGACGGTATGGATGTCCTTGTCCCCCCGGCCGGAGAGGCAGACGACGATGAGCTGGTCCCTTTTCATCGTCGGCGCCCGCCGAATCACCTCGGCGATGGCATGGGCGCTTTCCAGCGCCGGAATGATCCCCTCCAGCCGGGTCAACAGGTTGAAGGCCGCCAGGGCCTCGTCGTCGCTGGCTGCGACGTACTCAGCCCGGCCCAGTTCACTGAGCAGGGCGTGCTCCGGCCCCACACCCGGGTAGTCGAGACCGGCGGAAATCGAATGGGCATGCTCGATCTGGCCGTCGTCGTCCTGCAGCAGATAGGTCTTGTTGCCGTGCAGCACCCCGACCCGGCCGGCTCCGATGGAGGCGGCATGGCGACCGCTGTCGATCCCCAGCCCCGCCGCCTCAACCCCGACCAGGCAGACCTGCTCGTCATCGATGAAGGGGTAGAAGAGCCCCATGGCGTTGGAGCCACCGCCGATACAGGCAATGGCCATGTCCGGCAGCCGTCCCTCCATCTCGAGGATCTGCCTCCGGGTTTCGCGACCGATCACCGCCTGGAAGTCCCGCACCATCTCAGGATAGGGGTGCGGTCCGGCGACGGTCCCGATGACATAGAAGGTGTCGCGCACATGGGTGACCCAGTGCCGCAGGGCATCGTTCATCGCGTCCTTCAGGGTCGCCGTGCCGCTGGTCACCTCGTGCACGCTGGCACCGAGCAGCTTCATGCGAAAGACGTTCAGCGCCTGCCGGCGGATGTCCTCGGCCCCCATGAAAACCTGGCACTGCAGACCGAACAGGGCCGCCACGGTGGCGGTGGCGACCCCGTGCTGGCCGGCACCGGTCTCGGCAATCACCTTCTGCTTGCCCATGCGCCGGGCCAGCAGGGCCTGGCCGATGGTATTGTTGACCTTGTGGGCCCCGGTGTGGTTGAGATCCTCACGCTTGAGGTAGATCTTGGCGCCACCGAGATGTTCGCTCAGTCGCCGGGCGAAATAGAGCGGACTGGGACGACCGACGTAGTGCCGGAAGTAGTAGTCGAGTTCTCGCTGGAAGGAGGAGTCCGCCCGGGCCTTGCGGTAGGCGGTCTCCAGTTCCTGCAGCGCCGGCATCAGGGTCTCGGCGACATAGCGGCCGCCAAACGGTCCGAAATGTCCATGCTCGTCGGGATACTGGTAACTCAAGGGTTCACTCCCCGCCCGCCGTACAAGAGACGGGCACGTTCTGCTTGGCGTTGCTGATGAAGGCGGCGACCTTCGCCGGATCCTTGATCCCCGGCGCCGACTCGACCCCGCTGGAGACATCGACGGCGAACGGCGCGACCCGCCGTACCGCCTCGGTCACATTGACCGGGGTCAGACCGCCGGCCAGGATCAGCGGCCGGGTGCGAGCCAGGCCGGCGGCCAGCCCCCAGTCGAACGACTTGCCGGTGCCACCATAGGCATCCGGGCACCAGGCATCGAGCAGCAGGCCGTCGACCCGGTACTCGTCGACCCGCCGCAGGCTCTGCCGGTCCCGCACCCGCAACGCCTTGATCACCTTCAACCCCGGCAAAAGACACTGTTCGGGGGACTCGTCTCCATGCAACTGGACCAGATCGAGCCGGCAGGTCTCGGCCGTACGCCGGATCGTCTCGGCATCGGCGTTGACGAACAGCCCGACCAGGCTGACGAAGGGCGGCAGCCCCGCGACCAGCCGGCGGGCCGCCTCCGGCGTGACGTGCCGCGGGCTGCCCTCGTAGAAGACCAGCCCCAGGGCGTCGGCGCCGCAGGCGATGGCGTGTTCGGCGTCCTGCCGCCGGGTGATGCCGCAAATCTTGACCCGAACGCTCACTCAGTCTCCAAGCTCGACCTTCGGCAGCCGGCTGAGGGACTCGCGGATCGCCTCGGCCGGATAGGCGTAGTCCTCCAGCTCACCGGCGAAATAGGCGTCGTAGGCGGCCATATCGACATGACCGTGGCCGGAAAGGTTGAAGAGGATGGTCCGCTCAACCCC
The DNA here is from genome assembly GCA_964441925.1 of uncultured Geothermobacter sp. Taxonomy (GTDB): domain Bacteria; phylum Desulfobacterota; class Desulfuromonadia; order Desulfuromonadales; family Geothermobacteraceae; genus Geothermobacter. The sequence goes on along the minus strand of CAYTVY010000005.1, from coordinate 20,380 downwards.
TTCCTCCTTGGCCTGCAGGGCCTCCTCCACCGCCGCCTTGATGGCGTGCGAGGACTCGGGCGCCGGAATGATCCCCTCGGCGCGGGAGAAGAGAACCGCCGCCTCGAAACAGCCGGTCTGGCCGAAGGCCCGCGCCTCGATCAGGCCGGCATCGAGCAGCTGCGAGACCAGCGGCGCCGCGCCGTGATAGCGCAGACCGCCGGCATGGATGCCGGGCGGCATGAAGTCGTGACCCAGAGTGTACATCCTGGCGATGGGCGCCATCTTGGCGGTGTCGCCGTAATCGAACTCGTACACCCCCTTGGTCAGGGTCGGGCAGGATTGGGGCTCGGCGGCAACGATCCGCACCTGCCGGCCGGCCGCCTTGTCCGCCAAAAAGGGGAAGGAGATACCGGCGAAGTTGGAGCCGCCGCCATGACAGCCGATGACCACGTCCGGGTAGTCGCCGGTGATGGCCAGCTGCTCCTTGGCCTCCAGCCCGATCACCGTCTGGTGCAGGCAGACGTGGTTGAGTACGCTGCCCAGCGAATAGCGGGTATCCTCATGGGTGGCCGCATCCTCGACCGCCTCGCTGATGGCGATGCCGAGCGAACCGTTGCTGTCGGGGTTCTGCTCGAGAATCGCCCGGCCGGCGTTGGTCCGGTCGGAGGGCGAAGGCAGCACCTCGGCCCCCCACAGCTGCATCATGCTCTTGCGGTAGGGCTTCTGGTTGAAGGAGACCTTCACCATGTAGACAGTACACTCCAGGCCGAACATCTGGCAGGCCATGGCGATGGAGGAACCCCACTGACCGGCACCGGTCTCGCTGGCGATGCGCCGGGTGCCGGCCAACTTGTTGTAGAAGGCCTGTGGCACGGCGGTGTTCGGCTTGTGGCTGCCGGCCGGCGACACCCCTTCGTACTTGTAGTAGATTTTTGCCGGCGTTCCCAGTGCCTTTTCCAGCCGGCGGGCCCGAAACATCGGCGTCGGCCGCCAGAGCCGGTAGATCTCACGCACCTCTTCCGGAATCGGAATCCAGCGCTCAGTCGAGACCTCCTGCTCGATCAGTCCCATGGGGAACAGCGGCAGCAAATCGTCGGGCGTCACCGGCTTGCCGGTGGCCGGATGCATCACCGGAGCCGGCGGCCCCGGCAGATCGGGAATGATATTGTACCAGGATGTGGGAATGCGGTCCTCGGGCAGGACGATCTTGTTCTGATCAGACATGGGTTCCTCCGTTCGTTCCCAGTAATTCGCAAAGCTTGAGCGCCGGATCGGCCTCGCGCATCAGGCTCTCGCCGATGAGAAAGGCCCTGGCTCCGGCCCGCAGCAGGCGTTCGATGTCCTCCCGGCCGCGCAGGCCGCTCTCGGCGACCGGCAGACAGCCGGACGGCAGCAGCGGCAACAGGCGCTCGCTGACCGCCAAATCGGTGTGAAAGGTCTTCAGGTCACGGTTGTTGATGCCGATCATCGGCACCGCCGCACCGGTACTTTTGGTCAGTTCGGCCTCGTCGTGCACCTCGAGCAGCACGTCGAGATCGAGCTCCGCCGCTTCGGCGGCGAAATCCTCGAGCTGGGCCGGCTCGAGGGCCGCGGCGATCAGCAGCACGGCATCGGCGCCAGCCGCCCGGCTCTGGTAGAGCTGGTAACGGTCGATGATGAAATCCTTGCGCAGCAGCGGCAGGGGCACCTGCCGGCGGATCCGCTCCAGGTAGGCCAGCTCGCCGTGGAAGAAGTCCCGGTCGGTCAGCACCGACAGGCAGGCGGCACCGCCCCGCTCATAGGCGACGGCGATGGCCAGGGGATCGAAATCCGCCCGGATAACCCCCCTGGAGGGCGAGCCCTTCTTCACCTCGGCGATGATGGCGGTGCCCTTTTCGGCCCGTGTCGCCAGGGCGGCGGCGAAACCGCGCACCGGCTCGGCGTCGCGACAGCGGGACCGCTGTTCCCGCAGGTCGCTTTGGCCGCGGGCGGCGGCAACCTCCTCCCGTTTCCGTTCGATGATGCGATCGAGGATGGTCATGCGTTCTCCTGCCGTCAGCCGCTGAAGCCGCAGGTCGTCTCGACCAGCCGGTCGAGGGTCTGCCGGGCCCGGCCGCTGTCGATGGCTTCGGCGGCCATCTCCACACCCTGCCGCGGCTCGCCGGCCGCATCGGCCGCCACCAGGGCATAGGCGGCGTTGAGCAGCACCACGTCCCGCTTCGGCCCGGCGGCACCATCGAGAATCTCGCGCACAATCGCGGCGTTGCGGCGGGCGTCACCGCCCTGCAGGTCCTCGAGCCGGCAGCAGCTGAACCCGAAGGCTACCGGATCGATCTCGCTCATCTCAACCCGTCCGCCGGCGATGGCGGCAACCGTGGTGCGGCCGGTCAGGGTGATCTCGTCCATGCCGTCACTGCCATGGACGACGAAGCCCTTGCGGCAGCCGAGGCCGGTCAGCACCTCGGCCAGGGGGCGGACCAGATCCCGGCGGAAGACGCCGAGTACCTGCCGGTCGGCACCGGCGGGATTGGTCAGCGGGCCGAGAATGTTGAAGATGGTACGGATGCCGATCTCCCGGCGCGGCCCGATGGCGTATTTCATGGCACCATGCAGCGCCGGCGCGAAGAGAAAACCGACCCCGACCCGCTCGATGGTCTCCGCCACCTGTTCCGGGGTCAGATCGAGATTGACGCCGAGGGCCTCCAGGACATCGGCGCTGCCACAGGCCGAAGAGACGCTGCGGTTGCCATGCTTGGCCACCCGCACGCCGCAGGCGGCCACCACCAGGGCGACGGTGGTCGAGATGTTGAAGCTGCGGGTGCCGCTGCCACCGGTGCCGCAGGTATCGAGAATCGACTCGCGATCGAGGTTGATCTCGTCCCGGTCGAGATCGACGGTCCGGCCGACCCGGATGGGCGTCGCCCGGCCGCGCATGACGCGGGCGGCACCGCGAATCTCCTCCACCGTCTCGCCCTTGATGCGCAAGGCGGTAATGAAGGCGCCGATCTGGGCCGGTGTCGCCTCGCCGCCCATGATCTGGTTCATCACCTCGATCATCTCCGGCTCACTCAGGTTCTGTCCTTCCACCACCCGGACAATCGCTTCCTTGATCATTGTCCTTGCTCCCTCAGGCCGCCGACAGGTCGAGAAAGTTCCGCAGCAGCTGCTTGCCCTGCCGGGTCAGAATCGATTCGGGGTGGAACTGCACCCCCCAGACGGGAAGGGTCCGGTGGGCCAGCCCCATGATCAGCCCGTCGCCGGTCCAGGCCGTCACCTCCAGGCAGTCCGGCAACGACACACGCTCGACGATCAGGGAATGGTAGCGGGTCGCCTCGAAGGGATCGGGCAGCCCGGCGAAGACGCCCCGGCCTTCATGGTGCACGGCACTGACCTTGCCGTGCATCAGATAGGGAGCCCGCACCACCCGGCCGCCGAAAGCCTGACCGATCGCCTGGTGCCCCAGGCAGACGCCCAGAATCGGGAGGCGGCCGGCCAGTTCGCGGATGGCCTGCACCGAGATGCCGGCCTGGTCGGGCGTACAGGGCCCGGGGGAGATCACCAGATGGCTCGGCGCCAGGCGGGCGATCTGTTCGACCGTGATCCGGTCATTGCGCCGGACCTCCACCTCGGCCCCCAGCTCACCGAAGTACTGGACCAGGTTGTAGGTGAAGGAATCGTAATTGTCGATCATCAGCAGCATGGTCAGTCCAGCCCTTCCCTGGCCATCTCCACCGCCCTGAAAACGCTGCGCGCCTTGTTCAGGGTCTCCTGGTATTCCATCTCCGGATCCGAGTCGGCAACGATGCCGGCGCCGGCCTGGACATGAATCCGGTCACCCCGGGCCACCAGGGTGCGGATGGCGATCGCCATGTCCATGTTGCCGGAAAAACTGAAGTAACCGACGGCGCCGCCGTAGATTTCCCGCCGCACCGGCTCGAGCTCCTCGATGATTTCCATCGCCCGGATCTTTGGCGCCCCGGAAAGCGTCCCGGCGGGGAAAGTCGCCCGCAGCACGTCGAAGCAGTCACGTCCCGGCTCGACCTCGCCCCGCACGTTGGACACGATATGCATGACGTGCGAGTAACGCTCGATGACCATCAGCTCGCTCACTTCGACACTGCCGGTGCGGCAGACCCGGCCGATATCGTTGCGGCCGAGATCGACCAGCATGATGTGCTCGGCCCGCTCCTTCTCGTCGGCGAGCAGTTCCTCCTCCAGCGCCCGATCCTCCTCCGGGGTCCCGCCCCGCGGCCGGGTGCCGGCGATCGGCCGTACATCGACCCGCCCCTCTTCCATCCGGACCAGCACCTCGGGGGAGGCGCCGATGACCAGCACGTCGCCGAAGCGGAGAAAGAACATGTAGGGCGACGGGTTCAGGGTCCGCAGGGCCCGGTAGACATCGAAGGGGTCGGCGCCCAGATCGCCCGAGAACCGCTGGGAAAGCACCACCTGGAAGATGTCGCCGGCGGCGACGTACTCCTTGCAGCGCTGCACCGCCGCCATGAAGTCGGGCTTGCTGAAGTTGGGCACCAGCTCGGAGGCCGGCCGGCCGACGGCGGCCGGCGCGGGCACGGCCTGCCGCAGGCGATCGATCAGGGCCCGGATGGTGGTCACGGCCCGGTCGTAGACCTGCCCGGGATCGTCGTCCGGTCCGACGAAGGCGTTGCAGACCACCTTGATCTTCTGGCGGACGTTGTCGAAGATCAGCAGGCTGTCGGTCACGAGAAAACAGGCATCCCAGACATCGATGGCCCGGGGCCGGGTGGCCGGGATCGCCTCGACGAAGCGAATCATGTCGTAGCCGTAATAGCCGACGGCCCCACCGAAGAAACGCGGCAGGCCGGGCACGGCCACCGCCCGGTAGGCCGCCATCAGTTCCTGCAGGGCCGCCAGGGGATCGTCGCTCTCGCCACGGACGGCGACTTCGCCGTCCTCGAGGATCTCGAAATGCCGGTCCTTGCAGCGGAAGACCCGGCGGGCGCCACTGCCGAGAAAGGAGTAACGCGCCCACTTTTCTCCCCCCTCGATACTCTCGAGCAGGAAGGATGTCCGGCCGTCGTCGATCTTGCGAAAGGCCGAAACCGGGGTTTCCATGTCGGCCAGGATCTCCCGCCAGACCGGGATCAGGTTACCCGTGGCGGCCAGCTCGACGAACTCTTCTCTGGTGGGTGAAAACATGGGGACTCCAGGGCGTTGCAATCGGTCATGATTAGCATTTTAACCCCGGAAACGTCAAGAATGGGGATCAAAAAAGGCAGGGCGCGCACGCCCTGCCTCCGGGTTCATACCGGCAATCCAGAATCAATCCTTCTTCTCTTCCTCTGCGGCCGGTGCCCCTTCCGGCCGCCCTTCCGCCGCATCCTCCTGCCCCTCGGCGACAGGCTCTTCGGCGACCTTTTCCTCGGCAACCGGGGCTTCGGTCTTGGGCTCCTCCTTGGCGGCCGGCTTCTTCCGCTTCGGCTTCACCCGAATCTCCTCTTCGACCAGTTCGATGATCGACATGGCGGCATTGTCACCGGAGCGGTGACCGATCTTGATGATCCGGGTGTAACCGCCGCTGCGCTCCTGGTAGCGCGGCGCGATCCGCTCGAACAGCTTGGCCACCACCTTCTTGTCGCGAATCACTTCCAGGGCCTGCCGGCGGGCATGCAGGGTGCCGCGCTTGCCGAGGGTGATCAGCTTCTCGGCGATCTTGCGCAGCTCCTTGGCGCGGGCGTCGGTGGTGGTGATCTTCTCGTGCTCGAACAGCGACGTCACCATGTTGCGGAGCATGGCCTTGCGGTGACTGCTGTTGCGGCCAAGTCTCCTTCCGGTCTTACGATGGCGCATAGCTCATGAATCCTTTCCGGCAGAAACGTGGCGAACGCTCTATTCCTCGTCGGCCTGCTTCTGCAAAATTTTCAGATACTCGGGATCGGGGAAGTTCTCCAGGGTCATGCCCAGGCTCAGCCCCATCTCCGCCAGGATATCCTTGATCTCGTTCAGCGACTTGCGGCCGAAGTTCTGGGTCTTGAGCATCTCGGCCTCGGTCTTCTGCACCAGGTCGCCGATCAGGCGGATGTTGGCGTTCTTCAGACAGTTGGCACTGCGCACCGACAGCTCGAGCTCCTCGACCGAACGGTAGAGGTTTTCGTTGATCCGGCGATCCTCCTCGCTGATCTCCTCTTCCTGCGGCTCCTGATCCTCGTCGAAGTTGATGAAGATCTGAAGCTGCTCCTTGAGAATCTTCGCCGCATAGGCGACCGCATCGTCGGGGCGGACGCTGCCGTCGGTCCAGACTTCGAGGGTGAGCTTGTCGTAGTCGGTGATCTGACCGACACGGGCGTTGGTCACCGTGAAATTCACCTTGCGGATCGGTGAATAGAGGGCGTCGATCGGAATGGTGCCCACCGGCGCCTTCTCATCCCGGTTGCGATCGGCGGGGACATAGCCCTTGCCCATGGTGACCACCATGTCGATCTCGACGTCGGCATCCTTGGAACAGGTGGCGATGTGATGGTCGGGATTGAGGATCTCGACATGCGAGTCGGTCACGATATCGCCGGCGGTGATGATCCCGGCGCCCTTCTTGACAATCCGCACGTTGCGGGTTTCGTGACCGTGCAACTTGATCAGCACCCCCTTCAGGTTGAGGATGAGATCGGCGACATCCTCGGTCACCCCCGGGATGGTGGAGAACTCGTGCAGGACGCCTTTGATCCGCACCGAGCTGATCGCCGCTCCCTGCAGGGATGAAAGCAGAACCCGACGCAGCGAATTGCCCAGGGTCGTCCCGAAACCGCGCTCAAAAGGTTCGGCGAAGAACTTCCCGTAGGTGTCCGTCAGGGTATCCGCTTCAACCTGGAGACGCTTGGGCTTGATCAGGTCTCTCCAGTTTTTATACATGCGCTTCCCTCCGCTTCAGGCCGGAGCCTGAGGTCACGATGTTTTATTTCGAGTAGAGTTCGACGATGAGGCGCTCGTTGAACGCGGGAGTGGTCATCTCCTCGCGCACCGGCAGCGTTTTCACCACGCCCTTGAAATTGTCACGGTCGAGTTCGACCCAAGACGGGATACCACGCCGCATCACGCCGTCGAGAGCCTCGGAGATACGGGCGATCGAACGGCTCTTCTCGCGCAGCACGATCTCGTCCCCGGGCCGGACCAGGTAGGAGGGGATGTTGACCTTGCGGCCGTTCACCAGGAAGTGACCGTGCCGTACCAGCTGCCGCGCCTCGTTGCGCGAGGTGGCGAAACCGAGCCGGTAGACGATGCTGTCGAGCCGCCGCTCGAGCAGGACCAGCAAATTCTCGCCGGTCACGCCCTTCATCCGGTCGGCCTTCTGGAAATAGGCCCGGAACTGCTTCTCGAGCAGACCGTAGGTGCGCTTGACGCGCTGCTTCTCGCGCAACTGGGTCCCGTAGTCGGATACCTTGCTGCGCCCCTGGCCGTGCTGGCCCGGAGCATAGTTGCGCCGCTCGATGGCACACTTGTCGGTATAGCACCTGTCCCCCTTGAGGAACAGCTTCATGTTTTCCCGCCGACACAGACGGCAGACGGAACCTGTATATCTAGCCAACGTTCGTCCTCCTTAACTAGGTTAGACTCTGCGACGCTTGGGGGGGCGGCAGCCGTTATGCGGGATCGGGGTAACGTCTCGGATCGACGTCACCGACAGACCGGCGGCGGCGATGGCCCGCAGGGCCGATTCGCGACCGGAGCCCGGCCCCTTGACCCGGACCTCGACACTGCGCATGCCGTGCTCCTGGGCCGCCTTGGCAGCCCGCTCGGCGGCAACCTGGGCAGCGAAGGGAGTGCTCTTGCGCGAGCCGCGGAAACCGGAGCCACCAGCAGTCGCCCAGCTGATCACGTTGCCGGCAGGGTCGGTGATGGTAACAATGGTATTGTTGAAGGTCGCCTGGATATGGGCGATACCCGTGGCGATATTCTTCTTCTCGACCTTCTTTCTCGATGTACGCTTGCCTGGCTTGGCCATGATTCCTCCGCCTTATTTCTTCTTGCCAGCGACAGTCTTGCGCGGCCCTTTACGGGTCCTGGCGTTGGTTTTGGTCTTCTGCCCGCGGACCGGGAGCCCCCGGCGGTGCCGCAGGCCGCGATAACAGCCGAGGTCCATCAGCCGCTTGATGTTCATGGTCACATCGCGACGCAGATCGCCCTCGACGGTGTAATCGCTGTCGATAATGGAGCGAATCTTGGCGACTTCACTTTCGGTGAGATCGTCCGACCGGGTGTTGAAATCGATACCGGCCTTCTTCAGGATCTCCTGCGAGGTCGACCGGCCAATGCCGTAGATGTAGGTCAGGGCAATCTCGATCCGTTTGTTCCTCGGCAAATCAATACCAGCTATACGTGCCAATGTCTTGCTCCTTTACCCCTGTCTCTGCTTGTGCTTGGGATTCTCGCAGATGATGCGAACCACACCCTTGCGCTTGATGACTTTGCATTTGTCGCAGATCTTCTTGACCGAAGCTCGAACTTTCATGGTCCGTTTCCTTTTCTGGCTTTATGCGATCAACTGTCTGTCCAGGTTTCAGTCCTGGAGCCGTGTCAGAATTTCCGGCCCGTTCTCGGTCAGGGCGACGGTATGCTCGAAGTGCGCCGAGTCCTTGCCGTCGACCGTCACCGCCGTCCAGCCATCCTCGAGAATTTTCACCCCCGGCCGGCCGGCATTGATCATTGGCTCGATGGCGAGCACCATGCCCGGCTTCAGCCGCGGGCCCTGGCCGGGCGGCCCGAAGTTGGGCACCTGGGGCGATTCGTGCAGCTTGCGCCCGATGCCGTGCCCGACAAACTCGCGGACCACGCTGAACCCCTCCGGTTCGACACAGGCCTGCACGGCATGCGAGACATCACCCAGCCGCGCGTCACCCTGCATGCGCTCGATGGCGGCATACAGCGAACGCTCGGTGACTTCGAGCAGCTTGCGCCGCTGCGGCGATATCTCGCCCACCGGAATGGTCAGGGCGGCATCGCCGTAAAATCCGTTGTAGAGCACGCCAAAGTCGATGCTCAGGATATCGCCCTCCCTGAGCGGCTCGCCATCGGGAAAACCGTGCACCACCTTCTCGTTGGGCGAGGCACAAATCGAAAAAGGAAAACCGCCGTAGCCCTTGAAGGCTGGCGCGGCCTTCCTTTTGCGACATTCACGTTCGGCGAGCCGGTCGAGCTCGGCCGTGGTCACGCCAGGCCTGACCTTTTCCCGCAGGATGGCCAGGATCTCGGCGACCATCCGCCCGGCAACCCGCATCCGCTCGAGTTCGCGCCGGGTCTTCAGGACGATCATCTAGATTTCCTGCAGGGTGGCCAGGATATCCTCCTGGACGGCCGTCATCTCCTGCATCCCGTCGATCGCCACCAGCAGGCCTTCCTCCTGGTAATAGGTGACCAGCGGCGCCGTCTGCTCCTGATAGACCCGCAGCCGCTTGCGGATGGTTTCCTCACGGTCGTCGTCCCGCTGGATGAGCTCACCACCGCAGGCGTCGCAGAGATCCGCCTTCGCCGGCGGATCGAACTTCAGGTGATACCCCCTGCCACAGCTGCGACAGGTCCGGCGCCCGGTCAGCCGCTCGACCAGGGCCTCGGAATCGACCTCGAGGGAAATCACCGCCGTCAGCGCCTTGCCCAGACCGGCCAAGGTCGTCTTCAGGGCATCGGCCTGGGGAACGGTGCGGGGGAACCCGTCGAGAATGAACCCCTTGTCGCAGTCGGACTGCTGCAGCCGCTCACCGACAATGCCGATGACGACCTCGTCCGGCACCAGCGTGCCGGCATCCATGCAGGCCTTGGCCTTCAGCCCCAGCTCGGTCTTCGCCGCCACCGCGGCCCGCAGCATGTCCCCGGTCGAGATCTGCGGAATCCCGAAACGTTCGATCAGCATTTTCGCCTGCGTGCCCTTGCCGGCACCGGGCGGTCCAAGCAGAATCAGATTCACCGTTCAGCTTCCGTTTCAGCCACGCCGTCCCTTGAGGGTGACCCCCTTCATGAAACCCTCGTAGGAGCGCGAAATGAGATGCGATTCAATCTGCGCCGCCGTATCCATCCCGACACCGACCACGATCAGCAGGGAGGTCCCGCCGAAATAGAAGGGGACGTTCAGCTTGCCGATCAGGATGGTGGGCAGCACGCAGACCAGCGACACATAAATGGCACCGGCAAAGGTGATGCGACCGAGAACCGTATCGATGTATTCGGCCGTCGCCTTTCCGGGCCGGATACCCGGCACATACCCCCCCTGCTTCTTGATGTTGTCGGCAACATCGACGGGGTTGAAAGTGACAGCCGTGTAGAAGTAGCAGAAAAAGATGATGAATGCAACGAAAAAGACATTGTAGAGCCAGTGGCTCGGCGTCATCATCGAGGCGATCTTCTGGACCCAGGGCACGTCGACCAGGTTGGCGACCGTCGCCGGGAACATGATGATCGAGCTGGCGAAGATCGGCGGGATGACACCGCTCATGTTGATCTTCAGCGGCAGGTGACTGGTCTGGCCGCCCATGTTGCGCATGCCGACCACCCGCTTGGCGTAATGGATCGGCACCCGCCTCTGGGCCCGCTCCATGAAGACGATGGCCCAGACCACGGCCACCATGATCACCAGGATGACCAGCAGGGTGATCGGGCCGAGTTCGCCGGTCTTGAGCAGGCGCACCGTGTTGATCAGCGCCGCCGGGATGTTGGCGACGATACCGGCGAAGATGATCAGCGAAATGCCGTTGCCGATCCCCCGCTCGGTGATCTGCTCGCCCAGCCACATGATGAAGGCGGTACCCGCCGTCAGGGTGATGACCGTCAGCAGGATGAAGCCGATCCCCGGATTGGGCACCACCGGCTCGCCGGCCGGACCGGTCATGGTCTGCAGGCCGACGGCGATGCCGGTTCCCTGGATGACCGAGAGAATGATGGTGCCGTAGCGGGTCCACTTGGTGATGGTCTTACGCCCCTGCTCCCCTTCCTTGGCCAGCCGCTCGACCGGTTCGAAAACCACGGTCAGCAGCTGCAGGATGATCGAAGCCGAGATGTAGGGCATGATGCCCAGGGCGAAAACGGTCATCCGCCGCAGGGCGCCACCGGTGAAGGCACTGACCAGCCCGAGCAGGGTTCCCTCGGTCCCCTCGAAAAACTTGGCCAGAACACTGGCGTCGATGCCCGGCGTCGGCACATGGCATCCCACCCGGTAGATGGCGAGCATGCCGAGGGTGAAAAGGATACGGCGCCGCAGTTCCGGAATGGAGAAGATGTTCTGGATGAAGGCGAACAATTTAGATCACCTCGGCCTTGCCACCGGCCGCCTCGATTTTTGCCACGGCCGACTTGCTGAATTTGTGAGCCTGGACCGTCAGAGCCTTGGTCAGTTCCCCGTCGCCGAGAATCTTGACCCCGTCACCGATCTTGTTCACCAGACCGGCCTTGCCGAGGGCGGCAACGTCGACCACGCTTCCGGATTCGAACAGTTCGAGGTCGCGCAGGTTGACGAGCGCGTAGACCTTTTTCTTCAGGGGCGTGAAGCCGCGCTTGGGCAGGCGGCGCTGCATCGGCATCTGACCGCCCTCGAAGCCGGCCTTGACACCGCCACCGGAGCGGGCATTCTGGCCCTTGTGCCCCTTGCCGGCGGTCTTGCCGGTGCCGGAGCCGGGACCGCGGCCGATCCGCTTTCTATTTCTGGTCGAACCGATAGCCGGTTTCAGATTGCTCAAATCCATGGTGCGATTCCTTGTCGATTCCTTAGTCCTCAACCAAAACCATGTGGGAGACCTTGTTGATCATCCCGCGAATCTCGGGGGTGTCCGGCAGCACGACCGTCTTGTTCAGCCGGGTCAGGCCAAGGCCCTTGAGGACCTTGCCGAAATAGGCCGGACGCCCGATGGGACTGCGCTTGAGCGTGATTTTCAGTTCCTTCGCCATGGGTCGCTATCTCCCGCTAGCCTTCCTGGGAGGACGCCAGCAAGCCGCGCCGCCGCAGGATGGTTTCTTCACTCTTGAGTTTCGAAAGGGCGTTCATGGTGGCCTTGACCACGTTGTGCGGGTTGTTCGACCCGAGGCACTTGGAGAGGATATCCCCGACACCGGCCACCTCGAGCACCGCACGCACGGCACCGCCGGCGATGACACCCGTACCCTCGGAGGCCGTCTTGAGCAGCACCTTGCCGGCGCCGTACTTGCCCACCACGTCGTAGGGAACGGTCGAGCCCTTGAGCGGCACCTTGATCATGTTCTTGCGGGCCTTCTCCACGCCCTTGCGAATCGCCTCCGGCACCTCGCGGGCCTTGCCGAGACCGTAACCCACCTGACCTTTGCCGTCACCGACGACGACCAGCGCCGAAAAGCTGAAACGCCGGCCACCCTTGACGACCTTCGCGCACCGGTTGATATGGATGACGCGATCTATCAGCTCGTTTTCCACCTGTTCATTGCGTTGCAAGGACAACCTCCTTCACCTTAGAACGACAGGCCGGCTTCCCGCGCCGCGTCGGCAAGGGCCTTGACCCGACCGTGGTAGAGAAACCCGTTGCGGTCAAAAACCACCTTGTTGATGTTCTGGGCAATCGCTTTTTCGGCGATGGCCTTGCCGACCGCCCGCGCTGCCTCGACGTTGCCGGTCGACTTCAGCTCGCCGGCGATCTCCTTGGACATGGTCGAAGCGGAAACCAGGGTCTTCCGCGCGACATCATCGATCAGCTGCACGTAGATGTGACGCGAGCTGCGAAACACACTCAGACGCGGGCGCTCGGCCGTGCCACGGACTTTCTTCCGCACCCGGGTCTGGCGCTTGATTCGGGACTGGCGCCGCTTTTCTGCGATATTCACCGTCTGACTCCTTGCCCAGTTACTGTTTATTTCTTGCCAGCCTTGCCGGCCTTCCGCACGATACGCTCATCGGCATACTTGATGCCCTTGCCCTTGTAGGGTTCGGGCTCCCGGAAGGAGCGGATCTTGGCGGCCGTCGCACCGACGAGCTCCTTGTCGATGCCCCGCACGACGATCTTGGTCTGCTTCTCCACCTCGGCGGTGATGCCTTCCGGCAGCGTGTAGACGACGGGATGGGAGAAGCCCAGCGACAGATTGAGATTCCGGCCCTGCAGATCCGCCCGGTAACCGACGCCGTTGATCTCGAGCACTTTTTCGAAGCCCTTGCTGACACCTTCAATCATGTTGGCAATCAGCGAGCGCGTCAGCCCCTGCATGGCGGTGCCCTTGCTGTCGTCCACCATCCTCACCTGAATCGTCTCGGCATCGACCTCGACGCTCACGGCGGGATTGAGGACACGGCTCAGCTTCCCCTTGGGGCCCTCGATATTGATGCAGTTGCCCGAGAGTGCGACCTTGACTCCCGAGGGTATGCTGACTGGTTTCTTTCCGATTCGAGACATCCGAAACTCTCCTTTTACCCCTACCAGACGGTACAGATGAGTTCGCCGCCGACCTGCGCCTCACGGGCGGCGGCATCGCCCATGACCCCCTTCGAGGTGGACAGGATGGCACACCCGAGGCCGTTCTTGACCTTCGGAATCTCATCCTTGCCGACGTAGACGCGACGCCCGGGAGTCGACACCCGCTGCAGCTCATGGATGACATGCTGCTGCTGCTCGTCGTACTTCAGGTAGATGCGCAGCATGCCCTGCTTCTGGTCGGGGGTCTCCTTGAAGTTCTTGATGTACCCCTGCTCCTTGAGCACCGTGGCGATGGCGACCTTCATCTTCGACGAAGGCAGATCGACCTTCTGGTGTTTGGCCATCCCGGCGTTCCGGATCCGGGTCAGCAAATCCGCGATAGGATCTGTCATTGACATGGGCTGTAACTCCTCAGGGTATTACCAGCTGGACTTGATCACGCCGGGGATCTTCCCCTCGGACGCCAGCTTGCGCAGACAGATTCTGCAAAGGTTGAACTTGCGATAGTAGGCACGGGGCCGGCCGCAGACAGGGCAGCGATTGTACTCACGCACCTTGAACTTCTTGGGCCGCCGGGCCTTGATGATCATCGATTTCTTCGCCACTTTTTCCCTCCGCCTGCCTGGTTATTTACGAAACGGCATGCCAAGCTCGCGCAACAGCGCACGGCCCTGCTCGTCCGTTTCGGCAGTGGTCACCACGGTGATGTTCAGCCCCTTGACCTTGTCGATCTTGTCCAGGTCGATCTCGGGGAAGATGATCTGCTCGCGGATGCCCAGGGTGTAGTTGCCACGCCCGTCGAAGGCCCGGGGCGAAATCCCCTTGAAGTCGCGCACCCGCGGCAGCGCGATGTTGATCAGCCGGTCGAGAAACTCGTAGGCGCGCTCCCGGCGCAGGGTCACCATCGCCCCGATGGGCATGCCCTCACGCAGCTTGAACTGGGCGATCGACTTCTTGGCCTTGGTCACCACCGGCTTCTGGCCGGTGATCCGCTCCAGCTCCTCGACGGCGGATTCCAGCACCTTGATGTTCTGGATCGCCTCGCCAAGCCCCATATTGACAACCACCTTCTCGATTCTGGGCACCTGCATGACGTTCTTCAGGCCCAGCTGCTCCATCAGGCGGGGGACCAGCTCTTTTTCGTATTTTTCCTTCAGTCTGGCCATGAAAAAAACTCCGTTACTTGTCGACGATCTCGTTGCACTTCTTGCAGAAGCGGACCTTGGAGCCGTCATCCAGGAAGCGATAGCCGGTACGGGTGGCCTTGTTGCAGGCCCCGCAGACCAGCATCACGTTGGAAATGGCGATCGGCGCCTCTTTCTCGATGATCCCGCCTTCCTGGTTGGCCTGGCTGGGACGGGTGTGCCGCTTCACCATGTTGAGGTTCTCGACGATGACCCGGTCACTGTCGCGCAGCACCCGCAGGACCTTGCCGGTCTTACCCTTCTCCTTGCCGGCAAGCACCATGACGGTGTCATCCTTTTTCACATGATATTTCTTCGCTGCCATAGCTTTCGATCTCCCAGCGATTCGCGTTACAGGACTTCCGGGGCGAGGGACACGATCTTCATGTACCGCCTGGCGCGCAGTTCCCTCGCAACGGGACCGAAGATGCGGGTCCCGATCGGCTCGCCGGCATTGTTGATGACCACGGCCGAATTGTTGTCGAAGCGGATGTAGCTGCCGTCCTGCCGCCGGATCTCCTTCTTGGTGCGGACGATGACAGCCTTGACGACATCACCCTTCTTGACCTTGGAGTTCGGCATCGCCTCCTTGACGGAGCAGACGATGACGTCTCCCAGGCCGGCATACTTGCGCTTGGACCCTCCCGGGACCTTGATGCAGCAGAGTTTCCTGGCCCCGGAATTGTCCGCCACATCGAGCATGGTTTGCATCTGGATCATGGCCTGTATCTCCTGAAACTGACTGGCTTAGACGTTCTTTTCGAGTATCTGGCGGACCCGCCAGCGTTTTTCCTTGGAGAGCGGCCGGGTCTCGACAATCAGCACCTTGTCGCCCACCCCGCACTCGTTGCGCTCGTCGTGCGCCTTGCAGGTGTAGCGACGCTTGATGTATTTCTTGTAGACGGGATGCTTGACCAGATTGTCGACCTTGACAACGACGGTCTTGTCCATCTTGTCGCTGACCACGATCCCTACCCGCTCTTTTCTGTTACCACGCTGCGTCATCTGTCTTCCTCGTCGCGTTGGTTAAGCCTGCTTCTCGCGCAGGATGGTCTTGGTCCGCGCGATGTCCTTGCGCACCTGCCCGATGCGGGCGGTATTTTCAAGGTGGCCGGTATGCAGCTGGAACCGGAGATTGAACAGCTCCTGGTTCAGCTCGCTGACTTTCTTCTCCAGCTCAGCCACGCTGAGTTCCCGCAGTTCCTTAGCCTTCATGGGAGTCCTCCCTGCACACAAACTTGGTCTTCATCGGCAGCTTGTGGGCACCGAGGCGCATCGCCTCGCGGGCGACCTCTTCGGGCACCCCCTGCATCTCGTACAGCATTACGCCCGGCTTGATCACCGCGACCCAGCTTTCAGGCGAGCCCTTGCCCTTGCCCATTCGGGTCTCGGCCGGCTTGCGGGTCAGCGGCTTGTCGGGGAAGACCCGGATCCAGATCTTTCCGCCACGCTTGATGTAGCGGGTCATGGCGCGACGCGCGGCCTCGATCTGGCGCGACGAGAGCCAGCCGCACTCGGTCGCCTGCAGACCGTAGTCACCGAAATTGAGCTCGGTGCCTCCCTTGGCGGCGCCCTTCATGCGCCCCTTGAACTGTTTTCTATGCTTGACCTTCTTGGGCATTAACATGGTCAGGGAACTCCTCTATATCGTCTTGTACTTACTGGCCGGCTGCCTGCTCCTGGCTGAGGACCTCACCCTTGAAGATGAGAACCTTGACGCCGATGATGCCGTAGGTGGTCTTCGCCTCGGCAAAACCGTAATCGATGTCGGCACGCAGGGTGTGCAAGGGCACCCGGCCCTCGCGGTACCATTCGCGGCGACTCATCTCGGCACCGCCAAGACGGCCGGCACACTCGACCTTGATCCCTTCGGCCCCGAACTTCAGCGCCTGACCGACGGCCTTCTTCATCGCCCGGCGGAAAGCAACGCGGCGCTCGAGCTGCAGGGCGACGTTTTCGGCGACCAGCTGGGCATCGACTTCAGGCTTGCGGACCTCCTGGATATTGATGAAGACCTCCTTGTCGGTCAGCCTGGCCAGTTCAGTCTTGAGAGCTTCGACTTCGGCGCCCTTCTTTCCGATGATGATGCCGGGCCGGGCGGCATGGATGTTGACCTTCACCTTACCGGCTGCCCGCTCCAACTCGATCTTGGAGATACCGGCGTGATAGAGCCGCTTCTTGAGGTAATCCCGGAGCTTGATATCCTCATGCAGCAGGTTCGCATAATCCTTCGAGGTGGCGAACCACTTCGAATCCCAGGTACGGATGACTCCGAGACGGAATCCTATCGGATGAACTTTCTGGCCCAAAGTCTTACCTCCTCAACGCCTATTTCTCATCCAGGACCACGGTGATATGGCTGGTCGGTTTACGGATGCGGGTGGCACGGCCCTGGGCGCGCGGAATGAAACGCTTCAGCGCCGGCCCCTGGTCGACGAAAATGGATTTGATGTAAAGTCTGTCGACATCGGCAACACCCTTCTGTTCGGCGTTGGCGATGGCCGAGTTGACGACGCCGGCGACGATACCCGCCGCTTTCTGTGGCGAAAACTTCAGGGTCGTCAGGGCGTCCTGCACCCGCTTGCCGCGGATCATGTCGACGACCCAGCGCGCCTTGCGGGGCGACAGACGTGCGTATCTCAATCTGGCCTTGGCTTCCATGAGAACAACTCCTCGCCGGAATTACTTTTTCTTCTTCTTGTCCGCACCGTGACCGTAATAGGTCCGGGTGGGGGCGAATTCGCCCAACTTGTGACCGACCATGTTTTCGGTGACGAAAACGGGCACGAACTTGCGGCCGTTGTGGACGGCGAAGGTGTAGCCGACAAACTCGGGGATGATCGTCGACCGACGGGACCAGGTCTTGATGACCCTCCGGGAATCGGGTGTCGCATCGGGGTCGATCTTGCGCATCAGGCTCTCTTCGACGTAAGGGCCCTTCTTGATCGATCTGGCCATTTACCTATCTCCTGTATCTTGCATCCGCCAGGCGGAATGGATTACTTCTTGCGCCGCCGCACGATGAAGCGGTCGGAGCGCTTGTTGGTTCGTGTCTTGTAGCCTTTGGTCGGCACGCCCCAGGGGGTGACCGGGTGCCGGCCACCGGAACTCTTGCCCTCGCCGCCGCCGTGCGGATGGTCGACCGGGTTCATGGCCACACCGCGGGACTGCGGTCGGCGGCCGAGCCAGCGGGCGCGGCCCGCCTTGCCGAGCTTGACGTTCTCGTGATCGAGGTTACCGACCTGACCGACGGTGGCGAAGCAGTCCTGCAGCACCAGCCGGACCTCGCCGGAAGGCAGCCGCAGCTGGGCGTACTTGCCCTCCTTGGCGGCAATCATCGCATAGGCACCGGCACTGCGGGCAAGCTGGCCGCCCTTGCCGATCTTCAGCTCGACATTGTGCACCCAGGTACCCAACGGAATGGAGCGGATGGGCATGGCGTTGCCGGGCTTGATATCGGCCTTCTCGGAGGCGATCACCTCCTGCCCGACCTGAATGCCGTGCGGCGCCAGGATGTAGCGTTTCTCGCCGTCGGCATAGGTCAGCAGCGCAATGCGCGCCGAACGGTTCGGATCGTACTCGACGCTGACGACCTTCGCCGGGATGTCCCGCTTGTCACGGCGGAAATCGATGATCCGGTACTTGCGCTTGTGCCCGCCGCCGGTGTGCCGCTTGGTGATCCGCCCCTTGTTGTTGCGGCCGCCTGTGCTCTTCAGCGGGGCCAGCAGCGACTTCTCCGGAGTCGACCGGGTGATCTCGTCGAAATTGGCCGAGGTCATGTGCCGGCGGCCAGGTGATGTCGGTTTGTATTTCTTGATGCCCATTTTCAGCAACTCCCTTTCAACCCGTCCAGGCCGTTAAACTCCAAAGAGATCGATTTCACTGCCCTCGGCGAGGGTCACATAGGCCTTCTTCCAGTTGCTGCGCTTGCCGATATTGCGGCCGAAGCGCTTGACCTTGCCGGCAACCAGAACCGTGTTGACCGTTTCCACCTTGACATCGAAGGCCTTTTCCACCGCCTGCTTGATCTCGATCTTGTTGGCATCACGGGCGACTTCGAAGGCAACGACATTGCCGCCCTCCCTGATCATGCTGGTCTTCTCGGTAATCAGGGGGCGCTTGAGAATCTGATGAACGGGTTTCATGATGCCAATGCTCCTTCCAGCTGGGTCACCGCACCTTCGGTCAGGACCAGATTCGGGTATTTCATGATGTCGTAGACATTCACGCCCTCGGCCCGCAGCACCTTGACCCCGGGAATATTGCGGGCGGAAAGCTCGACCGTCGGATCCGATTCCTCGATGACCACCAGGGTGCCGTCGAGCTCGAAGCGCTCGAGAAACTCGGCGAAGCCCTTGGTGCTGATCTTCTCGAGCTTGAGGCTGTTGAGCACAGTCAGCTTCTCTTCCTTGAAACGGGCCGACAGGGCACTGCGCAGGGCGGCCTTCTTCACCTTGCGGTTCAGCTTGAAACTGTAGTCGCGGGGCACGGGGCCGAACACGGTGCCGCCACCGACGAACTGCGGCGCCCGGACCGTACCCTGGCGGGCGTTGCCGGTCCCCTTCTGCCGGTACGGCTTCTTGCCGCCGCCGGCCACCTCGCTGCGGCCCTTGGTCTTGGCGGTACCCTGGCGGCGCTTCGCCAGCTGGTAGCGGACCATGTCATGGATCAGGTAGCCCTTGACATCGTCGTTGAAGACGGCATCGGCCAGGTCGCGCTCGCCAACCGTGTTTTTCTGCACATCGTATATCGTGATCTTTGCCATTTTCAAAACCTCACAGCACGTGCGTCCAGGCCGTTATTCGCTCGGCACCTTGACTCCGGGACGAATCATCACCAGGCCGTTGCGCGGGCCGGGCACCGCTCCCTTGACCATCAGCAGGTTCTCCTCGGGGCGGACATCGACAATGGCCAGGTTCTGAACGGTCACCCGCTCGTTGCCCATCTGTCCGGCCATCTTCTTGCCCTTGAAAACCCGGGAGGGCCAGGCACTGCAGCCGATGGCACCGGGAGCCCGATGAAACTTCGAACCGTGGCTCATGCGACCGCCGGCGAAATTCCAGCGCT
Organism: uncultured Geothermobacter sp.; assembly: GCA_964441925.1. Taxonomy (GTDB): domain Bacteria; phylum Desulfobacterota; class Desulfuromonadia; order Desulfuromonadales; family Geothermobacteraceae; genus Geothermobacter. The sequence goes on along the minus strand of CAYTVY010000005.1, from coordinate 780 downwards.
TGACGACGCCCTGAAAGCCCTTGCCCTTGCTGGTTCCGGTCACATCGACGATGTCACCGATCTTGAACAGGTCGGCGCAGCGGATTTCGTCGCCGACATTGACGGCATCGACGTCACTGACGCGCACCTCGCGCTTGAAGGCAAAGGCACCCTTGCCGGCCTTGCGGAAATGCCCCAGCTCCGGCTTGCGCACCCGGTGCGCCGGCTTCGGCTCGAAGCCAAGCTGCACGGCGTCGTAACCGTCGGTCGCGGCCGTCTTCTTCTGCAGCACGACACAGGGCCCGGCTTGAATCACCGTCACCGGCACCATGCGCCCGTCGGCCGCGAAGATCTGGGTCATGCCCAGTTTTTTACCCAAAATTCCCTTTATCATTGTCATCACCCCTGATGCGGCGAAAACGTCCGTCCTAGAGCTTGATTTCAACGTCGACCCCAGCCGAGAGATCGAGCTTCATCAGCGCATCCACGGTCGCCTGGGTCGGTTCAAGAATGTCGAGAAGACGCTTGTGCGTGCGCATCTCGAACTGCTCGCGGCTCTTCTTGTCGATGTGCGGCCCACGCAGCACGCAATACTTGTTGATGACCGTCGGCAGCGGAATCGGGCCGGCCACCCGGGCACCGGTCCGCTTGGCGGTGTCGACAATCTCACTCACCGACCGGTCAAGCAGCTTGTGGTCGTAAGCCTTCAAACGGATTCTGATCTTCTGGCTCTGCATGGAACCGCTCCTGTTACTCGATGATTTCGCTGACGACACCGGCGCCGACGGTACGGCCGCCCTC
>CAYTVY010000004.1:32112-40539 GCA_964441925.1 uncultured Geothermobacter sp. | reverse complement strand
GCGGATGGCAGGCCGGTCAGGATGGCCCGCCGGTGTCCCGGGCCTGTTGGTGCCAGTACCGGCGCCAGTTGGCGCGGACCCGGCCGTAGCCGAAGTGTGGTGGCATCCGGCAGTGCAGCTCGCCGGTCAGCAGGGTGTCCAGTTCGGGAACCAGCCCCAGACACTGGCAGGGCCGGTGGCTTGGGGCGAGCCGGCAGCCGTCGGCCCGCAGGAAGACACACCCCGTTTCGGTCCGGCGGGGCGCCGGCACGGCGATGCCGCTGTAGTCGCGCAGTTCGAGCTGCAGGGCCTCCAGCCGCTCTTCCAGCTCCCGGCGGCCGAAGGGACGGCCGGCGAAGAAAAGGCGGGCGAAACGCGCCGGATCGCTCCAGACGCCGGGATGTCCCTGGCAGCAGAGTCCGCCGCACTGGCGGCAGAGGGCGGGGTCCTGGTGGCCGGCCGGGTTCATGGGCGCTTCCTTTCGCCGCCTTTCGGCCGCCGGCCGCCGCCCTTCGCCGGGCCGAGCAGCCGCCGGGCGTCTTGCTCCAGCCCGGCCTGGCGCAGCGTGCGCCGGATCGCCTCCCTGTCGTCCGGGCGGTACCAGAAGAAGAGCCGGTGTTGCCGGCGCCGGTCGCGGTCGTCCCGGGCCAGCTTGACCGGCCGGCCGCTGTGGGGATCCAGGCCGGTGGCGAACATCTCGGTGGCCAGGGTCATCGGTGTCGGGGTAAAGAGCTGAACCTGTTCGAGTCGGTAGCCGAGCCGTTTCAGGGTCAGGGCGAGTTCGGCCATCTCCTCGATGCCGCAGCCGGGATGTCCGGATATCAGGTAGGGAACCAGCTGCAGGTTCAGGTTTTTCTCCCGGCACAGGGCCTCGAAGCGCCGTTTCAACTGCAGGAAGAGATCGAATCCGGGCTTGCGCATCACCTGCAGAACCCTGTCGACGCTGTGCTCCGGCGCCACCTTGAGTCGCCCCGAAACGTGGCGGGTGACCAGCCGCTCGAAGTAGTCCCGGTGATCGGCGGCCAGCTCCTTATCGTCGGTGGGATGGAGAAAGAGGTCGTAGCGCAGGCCGGAGCCGATCTGCAGCTGGCGGACCTTCGGCACCTGCTCAACCGCCCGGTAGAGTTCCAGCAGCGGCCGGTGCCGGGTGTCGAGATTGGCGCAGACGTCCGGATACAGGCAGCTCGGGCGCCGGCAGCGGCGGCAGATCTTTGGGTCTTTCCCGCCCATGCCGTACATGTTGGCGCTCGGCCCGCCGAGATCGGTGATGGTGCCGGCAAAGCCCGGTGTCGCCGTGAGCCGTTCGATCTCGCGCAGGATGGAGGCCGGGCTGCGGCTGGCGATGAACTTGCCCTGGTGGGCGGAGATGGTGCAGAAGCTGCAGCCGCCGAAACAGCCCCGGTGGATGGTGACCGAATGTTTCACCGCCTCGAAGGCCGGGATGGCCCCCCGGCCGCGGTAGCGGGGGTGGGGAAAGCGGGTGAAGGGGAGATCGTAGATGCGATCGAGCTCGGCCTGCGTCGGCGGTGGCTCGGGCGGGTTGTGCACCAGTACCCGGTCGCCCACCGGCTGCAGAAAGCGGGTTTGGCTCTGCCAGAGGTTGCTCTCCTGTTCGATCCGGGCGAAGTTCTCCGCCTGCCGCCCGGTGTCGCGCAGGCAGTCCTCGTGGGCGTGCAGCGCAATGTCCTGCCAGTTGCGGCAGCGGGGAATCCGGTCGGTCGGCCGGAGGATGGCGGTCTGCGGCAGGGTGTCGATGCGCCCGAAGGGCACCCCGCGCTCGAGCAGCCGGACCAGGCGGGTCAGCGGCTGTTCGCCCATGCCGTAGATCAGCAGGTCGGCGCCGCTTTCCGCCAGGATGGTCGGACGCAGGCCGTCGGACCAGAAGTCGTAATGGGTGATCCGGCGTAGACTGGCCTCGATGCCGCCGATCACCACCGGTGTTTCGGGATAGAGCCGTTTCAGGAGGCGGCTGTAGACGGTCACCGCCCGGTCGGGACGGCGGCCGGCGCGGCCGCCTGGCGTGTAGGCGTCGTCGGAACGCCGCCGCCGGTGGGCGGTGTAGTGGTTGACCATCGAGTCCATGCAGCCGGCGGTGACGGCGAAGAACAGCCGCGGCTGGCCCAGCTTGCGGAAATCGCGCAGATCGTCCTGCCAGTTCGGCTGCGGCAGGATGGCCACGCGCAGGCCGAGGGAGGCGAGCAGCCGGCCGACGATGGCGGTACCGAAGGCGGGGTGGTCGACGTAGGCGTCGCCGGTGACGACGATGATGTCGGCCTGTTCCCAGCCACGGGACGCCATCTCGTCGCGGCTGGTCGGCAGCCAGGCGTTCAGGGGGATGTCGCGGGGAATGTCGGTCATCCTTCGGTCTCTTTCGTCGGTCGTCGTTTCTTCCACCCGGGGCAACGCGTGTATGTCCGACCTTAACGGGCACCGGGAGCGGCGGTCAAGTGGCGGGTGGCTGTCGTTGACTCCGGATGACCGAATCAGGTAGTTTCATGCAAGACAAACATGGATTTGTCTTGCGCAAACAGGAGGGTTTCCGTGGGGCTGAACCGATTGGTCGTACTCGTCGATGACAGCAAGACCTTCACCATGTACATCGGCCTGCTGCTCAAGCGTATGGGGTTCGATGTCGTACCGGCGGAGACCGCCGAAAGCGGTCTGAAGATGGTGCGGGTGCTCAAGCCCGACCTCGTGCTGGTCGACCGTTTCATGCCGGGCACCGACGGCACCGAGCTGCTCAGGCTGCTCAAGGGCGATCCGGCGCTGGCCGGGATTCCGGTCGTGCTGGTATCCGCTTCCGAGGAGCGCGGACTGGAGGCCGAAGCCCGGAAATGCCGGGCCGATGACTATCTGTCCAAGCCGATCACTCCCTATGCCCTGCACCGGGTGCTCACCCGGACTCTTGGCCGGCAGGAGGGGCCGACCCGCCGGCGGTTGCGCAGCCCCTACCGGGAGAAGGTCAGGCTGCACCATGCCGGCCGCAGCATGCTCGTACCGGCGGTCAGTCTGTCCGAAGGCGGGATCTACCTGCGGCATTCCGATCCTCTGCCGGTTGGCAGCGAGGTGACGTTGCAGTTGCCGTTTTCCGGAGGAGAACTGCGGCTTTCCGGCCGGGTGATCTACCAGAAGGATGTCTTTCGTGACAGCCTGCGTGCCGAGCCGGGGATGGCGGTTCTGTTCGACAAGGTCGACGACGGGACACAGGAGCGGTTGCGCCGCCTGATTTCCGACCTGCTTGCCGGTGACCTGGTCGAGGAGCAGGAGGGGATTCTTTCGCTTGACTGATGAAAAAAGGCCCTGCGGTTGCAGGGCCTTTCTGTCGGGTCGCCGGTGTGTTTCACTGGGTCCGGGTATGGCAGCTGGCGCAGGGAAAGGTGTCGATGTCCTGGTCGGTGTAACGGCAGCTGTCGCAGTTCATTTCCGGATCGGACCAGACAGGTCTGAACGGGTTGGGCATGGGTGGCAGAGACTCCTCGCTTTCGTTTCGGGGGCCGTAGCGTTCCTTTTCCATAGGCACCTCCTTCCCGGGAAAACTGCCTGTACCATCCAGTCTATCGGTCTCCGGTCCGAATGCAAGCAAAAAGCCGCCGGCACGGAGGCCGGCGGCGGCTGGAGACACATGGCTGTGACCTGTCGGTCAGAGAGGTTTGGGGACGCAGACGTTGGCGCTGTTGTTGACCTTGGCGCCGCAGTTGGCGCAGACGAACTGTGGATTGTCGAACAGTTTGTCCAGCTCGGGATTGCGTTCCTTGAAGGAGAGTTGACAGACGTGCAGATCGCAGTGTTCCTCCGGATTCTGGCAACTGAGTTCGGTCATTTTCCGGCTCCTTTGGTTACGTGTTCGGCTCTTGTCCCCCATTCTAGCAGAATTGTCGCCGTTTGCCGCCCGGAGCCGTTATGACGTTGAACCCCGGAGGCGATTTCTGTACACTCAGCCACGTCTTACGTGCCCGGTCTGCTTCGTGGTCAGCGATCCCGGGAGACGGGCATCGTCAATACGGATTTATCACAGCGAGGTTTTCGATGATCATCGGTTTTGCCGGCAAGGCCGCCTCGGGCAAGACGACCGCCGCCCGCCATCTCGCCTCCCTGGCCGGGCGGGAAACCCACATCGTTCCCATGGCGCAGGCCCTGCGGGACGAGGTCGTGTCCTTCCTGCGCCGGGCCGGTGCCGAGGCGCAGATTCCGCTCGTCCATGGCGACCAGAACGACAAGGTGCGCGTCTTCCATCTCGATACCGCCCGGGCCGAGGCCGCCTGCGACCGATGGCCCCACTTCGTGCAGACCCATGGCGACCTTCAGGACCGGCCGGGCATGACGGCGGTGACCGTCCGCCGCCTTCTGCAGTGGTGGGGGACCGAATACCGTCGGGCCCAGGATCCTGACTACTGGACCAAGGCCTGGGATCGGCTGATTGCCGGCTATGATCTGGCGCGGGTGCACATTCTGGTCGATGACGTGCGTTTCATGAACGAAGTCGAGGTCATCGGCCGGCATGGCGGCCGGTTCGTCCGGATCATCCGGCCCGGCGTGGCCGCCGCCGGCAACCACGCCAGTGAAATTTCCCTTGACGGATTTGCCGGTTGGGACGAAGAGATTCTCAACGACGGAACGCTCGAAGACTTTCTTGCCAAGGTTGCCCGGCTGCAGCACCGGTTCCGGCTCTGAGCAACCCTGGAGGATGTCCGGCGGTTCCGGGGAGCTGGAGCATGTCAGAAATTCTGCGTGACAATCCGTTCAGCCGGTTTGCCCGGGGATTTTTCTATCCCTTCCGTGGCGGACGCTTCCTGCTGAAGACCCCGCGGCTGTGGCCGTACGTCCTGATTCCCTTTCTGATCAATACCCTGGTCTTCTCCCTGGCCGTCTGGCTCGGCCTCGACTTCTTCAATACCCGGATCGAGACCCTGATTCCCAGCGGCGAGGGATGGTACTGGCTGCTGCTCTACTATCTGCTCTGGGTGATCGCGGTGGTGCTGACGGCGATCCTGGTCTTTTTCTCCTTCACCGTGGTTGGCAACCTCATCGCGTCTCCCTTCAACGAGATTCTTTCCGAGCGGACCGAGGCCCTGGTGACCGGCCGGGCGGTCTCCGTCCGTTTCTCCCTGCGGGAAGCCTGGCGGACCCTGCTCGACGAGGGAAAGAAGATGCTGCTGTTCGTGGCCGGAATGGGGATTCTGTTGCTGCTGAACCTGATTCCCGGATTCGGCACCCTGATCTATTCGGTCCTTTCCCTTCTGCTGACCGTCTATTTTCTCGTCATCGAGTACACCGGCTATGTTTTCGGCCGCAAGGGACTGGGGTTTGCCGACCAGAGGCGCTTCCTGCGCGGACGGCGTTTTCTCGCCATGGGGTTCGGTGTCGGGGTGCTCTGTCTGCTGGCCGTTCCCCTGCTGCAGTTTTTCGCCATTCCTCTCGGCGTGGTCGGGGCGACCCTGCTGTGGTGTGACTGCCGGCGGGGGGAGTCCGGTGGGGAGGAGGCAACGTGAAAAACATTGCACAACAGGCGGCAGCGGCCGGCGGCAAGGTTCTGCTCGAGCATTTCCGCTCCGGTCTGTCGGTCGATTACAAGGGGGAGGTCGACCTGGTCACCGAGGCCGACCGGCGGGCCGAGGAGACCATCGTCGGCCTGCTGCGCGGAACCTTTCCCCGGCACGCCGTTCTGGCCGAGGAGGGTGATTACGGCGAGCGCGACTCCGACTACTGCTGGATCGTCGATCCGCTCGACGGGACGACCAACTACGCGCACGGCCTGCCCTGGTGGGCGGTTTCCATCGCCCTGACCTGTCGGGGGGAGACCATTCTCGGCGTCATCCATGTGCCCTGCCTGGGCGAGATGTTCGTGGCCGAAAAGGGGAAGGGCTGCCGGCTTAACGCGCATCCGGTCAGGGTGTCGGCAACCGAACGGCTCGACGAGGCTTTGCTGGCGACGGGCTTTCCCTACGACCGGCGGACCAGTCCGGTCAACAATTTCGATCACTTTGTCAATTTCCAGACCAGGGCCCGCGCCTGCCGGCGGGCGGGATCGGCCTGTCTCGACCTGGCCTACACCGCCTGCGGCCGGTTTGACGGCTTCTGGGAGATGAAACTGAAGCCCTGGGATGTCGCTGCCGGCCTGCTGATGGTGGCCGAGGCCGGCGGCCGGGTCAGCGATTTCGCCGGCGGCCAGGTCGCGTTGTCGGGCAAGGAATTTCTTGCCAGCAACGGCCGCATTCACCAGGCGATGATCGATGTCCTGGCTCTTGGGCGGCGGCCGTGACTAGGGGGTGTCTTTTCATCCTCTGTCTGGTATTGCTGTCGGCCGGTCCCGTGGTGGCCGAACCGAATCCCGCCCAGCTCAACCTGATGGGCAAGAAGGCGTTCGAGGCCGGTCGCTATCTGGAGGCACTCGACTATCTGCGTCGGGCCAGCCGGGGCAATCCCTACGACCCAACCATCCACCGCAACCTGGCCGAGGGCATGCTGGCGGCCGGCCGGCAGCTGGCACAAGGCGGCCGCTGGGAGGAAGCGGTGGAGCTGTTGCAGGAGGGGGAGAGAGAGTACGGGGACGACATCCGGTTTCCGCTCTTGCTGGCCGAGAACCTGCTGATGCTCGATCGCCCGGCCGAGGCCGAGGTGGAGCTCGGACGGGCCCTGGGGATCGATCCGGATTCAGTGCAGGCGAAGAAACTGCTCGGCCGGGTCTACTACCGGACGGGACGCTTGCGTGACGCCATCGACGTCTGGCGTCAGGCGACCGAAGCCCGGCCCGGTGACGCCGGGCTGGCCGCCATGCTGGCCAAGGCGGAGCGCGAGTACCGGGTCGAGGCCGACATGGAACGCGACTACGCGCCGGGATTCGTGCTCTCCTACGACGGTGAGATCCATGCCGATATCGGGCGGCAGATCCTCGACGTGCTCAACGAGGCCTACATCGACATCGGTGGTTACTTTTCCTGGTTTCCCCGGGAGAAGGTCGAGGTGTTGCTCTATACCCGGCGGGATTTCTCGACCACCACCCGCTCGCCCGACTGGGCCGGCGGGCTCTACGACGGCAAGGTGCGCATCCCTCTTGGCGGTGTGCACGAGGTTGGTCCGCACCTGCGGGCGCTGCTCTACCACGAATATGCGCACGTCGTGGTGCGCGGACTGGCGCGCGGCCGCTGTCCGACCTGGCTGAACGAAGGGATCGCCGAAGCGATGGAACGCAGTCAGCTCGATTCTCCCCCCGTCGAACTTCCCGGCGCCGAAGGCCTGATCCCCTTCGGGCGACTGGCGGGCAGCTGGAGACAGCTGACGGCACGGCAGGCACGGCTGGCCTATGAACAGAGCTACTCCTTCGTCCGCTACCTGGGGGAGTCCTACGGCTGGTATCTGGTGGGTGACCTGCTGACCGGTTATGCGCAAGGAGAGAGCACCGAGGAGCTGTTCGCCAGGGTTTTCGGCTCTTACGGCTTCGATTATAAGTCACTGCAGGAGGATTGGCGGCGTAGTCTCGAACGTTTCTGAACCGCCGGCTGCCGGCCGATGTTGGTCGGGAAGTCCATCAGTCTTGCCTGCGACCTGGCCGCGGGTATAATATGGTGAGAGCCATCCACCCGTACTTCATCCGGTTAACACCTGGCCGGTCGTTCGCCGGCCGGCCGCAACCGACGCAAGAAGGAGGCAGTATGACCGTGATGAACCGTGCAGCGAATCCTGGCAATTCCCGTCTTCAGGAGCGTATCGAAGTCATCGACCGGACCATCGACATCATGGAGCGGCACGCCGCGAGCATGTCGGCGGCCGAGGCCGAGCTGATCGAGGAGATGCGTCGTTGGGACAGGGAATACAAGGATGAGCATCTGCACAGCGTCCCCCGGTCACGCAAGCATGTTCGCTGAAACGTAACAGATCCATCCTGTCCGTGTAACGGAAGAGGGCTCCCGTTTTTTCCGGGAGCCCTCTTCCTGTATCAGGCGGTACCGGCGGGTGGTTCCGTATCCTCTTTTTCTTCCGGTGGTGTCTCCTGGGTACGCAGGGCGATGATTTCTTCCTCCAGTGCCGCTGCCTGCTGCCGCAGATCGGTCAGCTGGGCCAGAAGGCCGGAAATATCGGCGTTGTCCAGGAACTCCTTTTCGCCGCGCTGGTGCAGATCGTCGATCATCTTTCCCAGTTCGGTGTGGGTCGAGGAGATTTTTTTGTGCAGCGAGTTCAGATCGATCTTCTTCTGCACCAGGCGGCTGTACTTGGCCGCCTTGAACGTCGCCGTGTGCCAGGTGTCAACGGTTGCGTCCCAGAATTTCTCCATGGTCCGGCGGGAATGCTCCTCCGTCGCTTCCTGTTGTTCCTGTCTTTCTTCCGGTCTTTCTTCCGTCATGGCGTCACCTCCATGAAGCCTTGGTTCAGTTTTGAGCTTATCAGGGGAAGCCTTGGCGTCAAGGGATCGTGAGAGCAAAAAACTGTTGGCAAAAACTGTTGGCAAAAACT
>CAYTVY010000004.1:0-32012 GCA_964441925.1 uncultured Geothermobacter sp. | reverse complement strand
GCGTCAAGGGATCGTGAGAGCAAAAAACTGTTGGCAAAAACTGTTGGCAAAAACTGTTGGCAAAAACTTGCCCGATGCCTGAGGCTGGTCTAAACTTGTCGGCGGTTTTTATTCCCGTGACAAGGAGGTTTTCATGGTTGCACGCGAACCGGGGACGACGCCGTTTCAGATCGATCTGCGCCGTCACCTGCGCGAAAACGAAGAGGACCGGGATCTGACCCGGGTCATCTGCGAGATCGCCACGGCATCCCGCTATGTCATCCACTCCATCCGGACCGGTGAACTCGGTGTGGCCGGGACGTCCAACCTCTATGGTGAGGAGCAGCTGGCTCTCGATGTCCTGTCCGACCGCATCCTGCGCAAGCGGCTGGTTCATTCCGGGGTCGTCTCCTCCATCGCCTCCGAGGAATCCTCGGAGATTCTCAGTGTCAACCTGACCGGCAAGTACGCCGTCGTCTACGATCCGCTCGACGGTTCCTCCCTGGTCGATGTCAATCTGGCCGTCGGCACCATCGTCGGCATCTATCGCGGCGAGGACATCCTGCAGCGGGGACGCAATCTGGTCGCCGCCCTCTACATCCTCTACGGGCCGCGTTGCACCCTGGTCTATTCGACCGGCAACGGGGTGCACGAGTTCGCCATGAACGCCCTGATGGAGTATACCCTGGTGCAGGAGAATATCCGCATGCAGCCTTCCGGTACCATCTATTCGCCCGGCGGACAGCGCAACAAGTACACGCCGGGGGTCGAGAAGCTGGTGCAGGCCCTCGAAGCGAAGGGTTCCAAGCTGCGTTACAGCGGTGGTTTCGTGCCCGATATCAACCAGATCCTGATCAAGGGGCAGGGGCTGTTCCTCTATCCGCACCTGCAGGACAAGCCGGAGGGCAAGCTGCGGCTGCTCTACGAGCTGAATCCGATGGCGTTTCTCATCGAGCAGGCCGGCGGAGCCGCCTCGAACGGCCGGGAGCGTATTCTCGACATCGATCCGAAGGCGATCGACCATCGTGAGCCGGTTTTCATCGGCAGCAGGGAGGATGTGGCGATGGCGGAGCAGTTCGTGCAGGAGTTCGGCTGAGCCGGCTCTGTTCCATATTGCGACGAGATAAAGAAAAAGCCCGGAAGCGACTGCTTCCGGGCTTTTTTTCGGATATTGCACCAACCGTCAGGAGGCCATGGCCGCCTTGACCTTCTCGAAGCCGAGGTTGTAGGCCTTCTCGTTCAGTTCCTTGAAGGCGGCCGGTACCCGGGAGAGCACCGCCTTCAGGCCCGACTCGCGCTTGACGACGTCGGTCAGGGCGATCATCGCGCCGAGGGCGACGACGTTGGCGACGATGGCCCGGCCGATCTCCTCCTGGGCGGTGCGCATGATCGGAATGCGGACCACCCGGAAGTCACCCTCCGGCACGTTCGGCACGAAGTCCTCGTCGAGCAACAGCAGGCCGCCGGGCTTGATGCCGTTGGCATACTTGTCGCATGCTTCCTGGGTCATCGCCAGGCAGGCATCGACGATGGTCGCCTTCGGATAATCGATGGGACCGTCGGAGATGATGACCTCCGACTTGGAGGCGCCGCCGCGGGCCTCGGGGCCGTAGCTCTGGGACTGGACGGCATGTTTGCCTTCAACGATGCTGGCCGCCTCGGCGAGAATGATGCCGGCGGTGATCAGACCCTGACCACCCGCACCGGAAAACCGAATTTCATAACGTTCAGACATGGTTTTCTCCTCCTGTGGTGATCAGGCGCCCTGCGCCTTTTCGATGACCTGCTGGTACTGGGCGGTGTATTCGGGCCGCTCGTCCTTGAACAGCACGCCGGTCAGGATCTTGCCTTCGAGCTGCTCGGGGTTCATCTTGCTGGCGGCGGCGACCGGCACCGTCATGTCCTTCAGGCGTTTCATCATGTCGACCACCGAGCGGAACTTGTTGCGGCGGCCGTAGGTGGTGGGGCAGTCATCGATGATCTCGATGACCGACATTCCCTTGTGGCGGATACCCTCGGCGATCAGCTTGTCGATCTGGGTGGCATGGAAGGCGGTGGTGCGGGCGACGAAAGTGGCGCCGGCGCCGATGGCCAGCTTGCTGATGTCGAAGGTCGGATCGGGATTGCCGTAAGGGGTGGTGGAAGCCATGTCCCCGGTCGGGGTGGTCGGCGAGAACTGGCCGCCGGTCATGCCGTAGATGTAGTTGTTCATCACGACATAGGTCAGGTCGATGTTGCGGCGGCAGGCGTGGATGAAGTGGTTGCCGCCGATGGCGGTGCCGTCGCCGTCACCGCCGACGACGATGACGGTCATCTCGGGACGGGCCATCTTGACGCCGGTGGCGAAGGCCGCGGCACGGCCGTGCGCGGTGTGCAGGGTGCAGGCGTCCAGGTAACCGGGCATCCGGCTGGCGCAGCCGATGCCGGAGACGATGGCGGTCTTGCTGCGATCGAGCTCGCAGGTATCCATGGCCCGGATCAGGCCCTTCATGACGATGCCGTGACCGCAACCGGGGCACCAGATGTGCGGCAATTTGCCCGGGCGGATCGATTTTTCGTAATCGTATGCCATTAGAGTACCTCCTTGACCCGGTCCATGATCTGGCCGGGATTGATCGGTTCACCGTCGACCCGGTTGATGCCGGTAATGGTGCAGGCGTCCTTGGCGACGCGTTCGACCTCGTAGATCATCTGGCCCAGGTTCAGTTCGGGAACGATGATCGCCTTGGCCTGCCGTGCCAGCTCGGCGGTCCGCTTCTCCGGGAAGGGCCAGAGGGTGATGGGGCGGAACAGGCCGGCCTTGATGCCTTCCTTGCGCAGCTCGTTGACCGCGTAGCGGGCGGAACGGGAGGTGGAGCCGAAGGCCCAGATGATCACCTCGGCGTCCTCGGTCTGGAACTCCTCGTTCTTCTCGATCTCGTCGACGTGATCCATCACCTTGGCGATCTGCCGGCGCTCTTCGGCGTCGACCAGTTCGGCCTTGGTGGTCGGGAAGCCGTCAGGCGCCTTGTTCAGACCGGTGACGTGAAACTTGTAGCCGGAACCGAAGGCGGCCAGCGGAGGCACCTGCCCCTGACTCGGGTCGTAGGGCTTGTAGTCCTCGGCACCGACGGTCGGGGCGGTGCGGTCGATGACCTCCAGCTCGCCCGGCTCCGGGAAGGTGACGGGTTCGCGCATGTGGCCGACGATCTCATCGTAGAGAATCTGTACCGGCATGCGGAACTTCTCGGCCAGGTTGAAGGCCCGGACGGTTTCCTCGAAGATCTCCTGGCAGGATGCCGGAGCGACGGCGATGGCGGCATGGTCGCCGTGGGTGCCCCACTTGGCCTGCATGACATCGGACTGGCCGGGGCCGGTCGGCATGCCGGTCGAGGGGCCGCCGCGCATGACGTTGACGATGACGAGGGGAACCTCGGCGATGCAGGCATAGCCGATCAGTTCCTGCTTGAGTGAAATTCCGGGGCCGGATGTCGCGGTCAGGGCCTTGGATCCGGCCAGCGAAGCGCCGATGACCGAAGCGATGGCGCCGATTTCGTCTTCCATCTGGATGAACTTGCCGCCGACTTTCGGCAGTTCGCCCGACAGCACTTCCGCCACCTCGGTCGACGGGGTGATCGGGTAGCCGCCGAAGAACTTGCAGCCGGCGTAAATGGCGCCGTGGGCGCACGCATCATTCCCCTGAAGGAGAGCAACTTTCTTTGCCACTGGATCCTTCCTCCTCTATGAATTAAGCAACCTTGGTGACTTTGATGGCGAAGTCGGGGCAGCGCAGTTCGCACTGCATGCAGGCGATACAGGCTTCCGGCTTGGCGGCTTTGACGACAAAGAGATCCATCTCGAGTACCTTGGTCGGGCAGAATTCGACGCAGATGCTGCAGCCCTTGCAGTATTTCTCGATGATCTCGACTTCTCCTTTGGCCTTGCTCATTCCGGTCTATCTCCTTTGGTTTGATAACCGCCCGACGACGGCGGAAACTTAAAAGCGGCGGAATGTTACCACAAGCGGCGAATCGGTGCCAGGGGATATTGTCTACGCCATCTTTTTTCGACAGACTGCAAAAAACGTTGAGGCAGACTGAAATTTCTCCAGGCAGAAAAAGGAAGAAGGGCAATGTCGCCATTGCCCTTCCTGTCAGCCGATGTGGTGACGACAGGCGTCAGATGTTGAGGCTGTCGACCAGATTCTTGACGGCGTTGACCGAGTTGTCGAACATGGCCTGCTCTTCCTCGTCGAGGCTGAACTCGATGACCTTCTCGACGCCGTTGGCGCCCAGCACGCAGGGCACGCCGACGTAGTAGCCGTCGACCCCGAACTCACCCTGCAGGTAGGCGCAGGTCGGGAGGACCCGCTTCTGGTCCTTGAGGATCGACTCGGCCATGGCGATGGCGGAGGAGGCCGGGGAGTAGAAGGCGCTGCCGGTCTTCAGCAGGGCGACGACCTCGCCGCCGGCACCCTTGGTCCGCTTGACCATGGCGTCCATCACTTCCTTGGCCTTCTCCTTGCTGCCGTACTTGCGCTCGAGCAGCTCCATCACCGGGATGCCGTTGACCGAGGCGTAGCGGACCAGCGGTACCATGGTGTCGCCGTGGCCGCCCAGGGTCATGGCGTTGACGTCCTTGATGGAGACGCCCAGCTCCCAGGCGATGAAGGCGGCGAATCGGGCCGAATCGAGCACGCCGGCCTGGCCCATCACCCGGTTGGGCGGGAAGCCGGTGATCTTCTGGCAGAGGGTGACCATGGCGTCGAGGGGGTTGGAGATGACGATGACGAAGGCGTCGGGGGCGTTGTCGCGGATGCCCTCGGCGACCGAAGTCATGATCTTGGAGTTGACCTCGATCAGGTCGTCGCGGCTCATGCCCGGTTTGCGGGGCAGACCGGCGGTGACGATGACGACGTTGGCGCCGGCGATGTCTTTGTAGTCGTTGGTGCCCTTCAGCTCGACGTCGAAGCCGTCGACGGGGGAGGCTTCGGCGATGTCGAGGCATTTGCCCTGGGGCAGGCCCTCGACGATGTCGAACATCACCACGTCACCGAGTTCGCGCAGGGCCGCGAGCTGTGCCAGAACACCACCAATCTGTCCACCACCGATCAGAGCAATCTTGGGTCTAGCCATTTTCTCTCTCCTTTTTGCGAGATGAAGTGTGCCGCAAACGGGCAGTTCACAGGCATTGCGTCATCCGGGAAAGCCCTCCTCCCGGACCGTTGTATACAGTATACAAACTCCGTTTGACTGTCAAGAATCTTTGCCATCGCCGGCCGGCCGCCCGCTGCCGCGGCGGACAAAGAAAGACCCGCCGGCGGGCGGGTCTTTCTTTGCAAGGCTGGTTCCGGTTCAGTTCAGACCGTCGATGATGGCGTTGTAGGTCGCACTCGGCCGCATGGCCGCCTCGGTCTTGGCATCGTCGGGGCGGTAGTAGCCGCCGATGTCGACCGGCTCGCCCTGGCAGTCGATCAGTTCCCGGGCGATGGTTTCGGCGTTCTCCTCCAGCTTCCTGGCGACGGGGGCGAAGCGCTCCTTCAGTTCGGCGTCCTCGTCCTGGGCGGCCAGCCTCTTGGCCCAGTAGAGCGAGAGATAGAAGGAGCTGCCGCGGTTGTCGATCTCCCTGACCTTGCGCGAGGGCAGCTTCTGGTTCTCCAGGTAGTCGCCGATGGCCTGGTCCAGGGTTTTGGCCAGCACCGCCGCCTTGGTGTTGCCGGTGTTGGCGGCGATCATCTCCAGAGAGGGGACCAGGGCGCAGTACTCGCCCAGCGAATCCCAGCGCAGGTGACCCTCCTTGAGGAACTGCTGGACGTGCTTGGGCGCCGAGCCGCCGGCACCGGTCTCGAACAGGCCGCCGCCGTTGATCAGCGGCACGATGGAGAGCATGCGGGCGCTGGTGCCCAGCTCGAGGATCGGGAACAGGTCGGTCAGGTAGTCGCGCAGCACGTTGCCGGTCACCGAGATGGTGTTCAGCCCCTTGCGGATGCGCTCGAGGGAGAAACGCATCGCCTCGACCGGCGGCATGATGCGGATGTCCAGCCCCTCGGTGTCGAACTCGGGCAGGTACTTGTTGATCTTCTTGATCAGCTCGGCGTCGTGGGCGCGGTTCTCGTCGAGCCAGAAGACGGCCGGATCGCCGCTCGCCTTGGCGCGGGTCACCGCCAGCTTGATCCAGTCCTTGATCGGAATGTCCTTGGTCTGGCAGGCCCGGAAGATGTCGCCCTTCTGCACCTGCTGCTCCATGACGACCTCGCCGGCGCTGTTGACGATGCGGATGACGCCGTCGCCCGGTGCCTCGAAGGTCTTGTCGTGCGAGCCGTATTCCTCGGCCTTCTGGGCCATCAGGCCGACGTTGGAGACGCTGCCCATGGTCGAGGGATCGAACTGGCCGTTGCGCTTGCAGTCCTCGACGATCTCCCGGTACATGGTAGCGTAGCAGCGGTCGGGCACCATGGCGATGGTGTCACGCAGCTGGTCGTTCTTGTCCCACATCTTGCCGCCGTCGCGGACCACCACCGGCATCGAGGCGTCGACGATGACGTCGTTGGGCACGTGCAGGTTGGTGATGCCACGGCTCGAGTCGACCATGGCCAGGTCGGGACCCTTCTCGTAGCAGGCCTGGATGTCCGCCTCGATCTCGGCCTTCTTGTCGGCCGGCAGCCGGTCGAGCTTGGCCAGGATGTCGCCGAGGCCGAAGTTCGGGTTGGCGCCGATCTCCTTCAGGGTGTCGGCGTGCTTCTTCAGGGCGTCCTTGAAGTAGACCGAGACGCAGTGGCCGAACATGATCGGGTCGGAGACCTTCATCATGGTCGCCTTCAGGTGCAGCGACAGCAGCACGCCCTTCTGCTTGGCCTCCTCGGCGGTGGCGGCGTAGAAGTCGCGCAGGGCGGCGACGTTCAGGGCGCTGCAGTCGAGCACCTCGCCCTCGAGCAGGTCGAGCTTTTCCTTGAGCACCGTCACCTGGCCGTCGGCGTCGACGAATTCGAAGCGCACCGTGTCGGCCTTTTCCATGGTCACCGACTTCTCGCTGCCGTAGAAGTCGCCCTGCTCCATGTGGGCGACCCGGCACTGCGAGTTCTCCGGCCAGGGCTTCATCAGCTTGTGCGGGTTCTTCTGGCCGAACTTCTTCACCGACAGGGCGGCGCGCCGGTCGGAGTTGCCCTCGCGCAGCACCGGGTTGACGGCGCTGCCGAGCACCTTGGCGTAGCGGGCCTGGATCGCCTTCTCCTCGTCGGTCTTCGGCTCTTCCGGATAGTCGGGAACATCGTAGCCCTGGCTCTGCAGCTCCTTGATGGCCGCCTGCAGCTGCGGTACCGAGGCGCTGATGTTGGGCAGCTTGATGATATTGGCTTCCGGCTTCTTTACCAGCTCGCCGAGGTAGGCCAGTTCGTCGGCGATGCGCTGGTCTTCCTTCAGCCGCTCGGGAAAGGTGGCGAGAATGCGGCCGGCCAGGGAGATGTCGCGCAGCTCGATCTCGATGCCGGTCCCCCTGGTGAAGGCCTTGACCACCGGCAGGAAGGCGTAGGTGGCCAGTGCCGGGGCCTCGTCGATCTTGGTCCAGACAATGGTGGCTTGCTTGTCACTCATGGTTTCTCTCTCCTTCGATGAGATGTTCCAGGCGCGGTGTCCGGCCAGGTGCCGGCGGCGCGGAAATCGAACGACGGTTTGTTTGTGAAGTGTATACAGTATACAGGCGTTCGGGGGCTGTCAAGGAAAAATGCCGCCGTCGGCCGGGCGGTCACGACCGGCCGGGAGAGGGGTTTTCACAACGGTCCGTCGTCTGCAACCGCTGTCTGGCCCGGCGAAAAAAGGGGACGGGCGGGCAGGGGCTCAGGGTCTTGTGAGCTGGCTGAAAAAGGGGCTTTTTTCCGCTTCGGCCCGGGCGGCTTTCAGCTCCCCGGGCGTGACGTTGCGGGGGACGGTCAGCTCCTGTCCCGGGTAGATCCTGCGGGGATCGGTGAGCTGGTCGCGGTTGGCCTTGTAGAGCAGGGGCCAGAGAAAGGGGTCGCCGTAGACGTCCGGCCGGGCGGCGATGGCCGGCAGGCTGTCACCCTCGGCGACCCGGTAATGGTTGACCTTCTTCGGCGTCGGAGGCTTCGGTTTGACGGCCTTGGGTCGGGTGACCTTCTTGCGCTTGGCGGCTGCGCGCCGGCGGGCCTCTGCCTTGCGCCGCCGCTCTTCTTCCTTCTTCAGCCGGGCGAGTTCCTCGGCAGCGCGCTTTTCCCGCGCCTGCCGGGCGGCCAGCCGGGCCTGGGCCGCGGCGAAGGGCAGGAGTTTGCGGGCCGCCTCGTACTTGCCGGCGGCGACCAGGTCTTCCGCCTTTTCCAGTGCCGCCCTGGCGGCCTGATACTCCTGACCGGCGTACCGGGGAGCACCGGCGGCGTAGGCGCGGGCCATGGCGCTGCGGGCGGCGTCCAGTTCGCCGACCGGCGGCCGGGCGCAGCCGGCGGCCAGCAGTGCCAGGACGAGCAGCAGGGATGTCGCGGCAAGACGGACCATGGTCGTTTGTCGGCTCAGTCCGTTTTCTTCGCCCGGGCGGCCAGCCGGATGCCGAGCTCGCGCAACTGGGTTTCGTCCACCGGCCCCGGCGCCTCCGACAGTAGGCAGGTGGCCTTCTGGGTCTTGGGAAAGGCGATGACGTCGCGGATCGAGTCGGTGCCGGCGAGAATCATGGTCAGCCGGTCGAGACCGAAGGCGATACCGCCGTGCGGTGGCGCGCCGTACTTCAGGGCGTCGAGCAGGAAACCGAACTTGGCCCGGGCCTCGTCCTCACCGATGCCGAGCAGTTCGAACATCCGCTGCTGGATGCTCTGGTCGTGGATACGGATCGAGCCGCCGCCGATCTCGCTGCCGTTGAGCACCAGGTCGTAGGCCTTGGCCCGCGCCTTGCCGGGGTCGGAGTCGAGCAGCGGGATGTCCTCGTCCATCGGGGCGGTGAAGGGGTGGTGGACGGCGACGTAGCGCTTCTCCTCCTCGTCCCACTCGAAGAGGGGGAAGTCGGTGATCCAGACGAAGCGGAAATCGTCCTTCTTCGCCAGCTCCAGCTTCTGGCCGAGATGCTGGCGCAGCCGGCCGAGGGCTTCGTTGGCGATGGCGGCGGTGTCGGCGACGAAGAGGAGCAGATCGCCTTTTTCGGCCTGCAGCGCCTGTTCGATCGCTTTCAGCTCGTCCGGCTGGAAGAACTTGGCGATGGGGGACTGCCAGCCGTCGTCGGTCAGCTTGACCCAGGCCAGCCCCTTGGCGCCGTAGATGGCGACGAAGGCGGTCAGGTCGTCCAGCTCCTTGCGGGAGAAGCTGGCCCCGCCGGGAACCCGGATCGCCTTGACCAGGCCGCCGGTGCCGGCGACATCGGCGAACACCTTGAAGCCGCAGCCGCGGACGATCTCCGTCAGGTCGACCAGTTCGAGGCCGAAGCGCAGGTCGGGATTGTCGACCCCGTAGCGGTCGAGGGCTTCGGCGTAGGTCATGCGCGGCATCGGCAACGGCACCTCGACGCCGAGGCACTCGCGAAAGACCCGGGCGATCATCCCTTCCATGATGTCCATCACGTCGTCGCGGTCGACGAAGCTCATCTCGCAGTCGATCTGGGTGAACTCGGGCTGCCGGTCGGCCCGCAGGTCCTCGTCACGGAAGCACTTGACGATCTGGGCGTAGCGGTCGAAGCCGGACACCATCAGCAGCTGCTTGAAGATCTGCGGCGACTGCGGCAGGGCGTAGAAGGTGCCCGGGTTGACCCGGCTCGGTACCAGGTAGTCGCGGGCTCCCTCCGGGGTACTCTTGGTCAGCACCGGCGTTTCGATGTCGAGAAAGCCGTTCTCGTCCAGGTAGCTGCGCACCGTGCGGGTGACCTTGTGCCGCAGCATCAGGCAGTTCTGCACGGCGGGCCGGCGCAGGTCGAGGTAGCGGTATTTCAGCCGCAGGTTCTCCGCCACCTCGGTGTACTCGTCGAGCATGAAGGGCGGGGTCTCGGCCCGGTTGAGGATGCGCAGCTCCGAGACCTCGATCTCGACCTCGCCGGTCTTCATCTTCGGATTGACCGTGCCCTCGGGCCGGGGCGAGACCTTGCCCAGGGCCGCGATCACCCATTCGTTGCGGACCTTGTCCGCCTTGGCGTGCGCCTCGGGGTCGCGGTCGGGGTCGAGGGCAAGCTGCACGATGCCGGTGCGGTCGCGGAGATCGATGAAGATCAGGCCGCCGTGGTCGCGGCGGCGCTGGACCCAGCCCATCAGGCAGACCTGCTCGCCGATATGGCCGGCGTTGAGGTCGCCGCAGTAATGGGTGCGTTTCCAGGTGCCGAGGATGTCGTTCACGGAATTCCTCCGAAATGGTTCTGTCGTCGGTGAAAGGGGAAAAACGCTCCGCGCCGGGCGGCCGCGTGTCGGTTGCGTCAAAACGGTAAATTATAGGGACGGCCGTGCCGCAGCGTCAAGCCTCAGCCTCACCTCTCAGGAGGTCCAGCAGGGTGCGCCCGTCCGGATCGAGACGGATTTCGGTCTGGCTGCCGTCGGCCATGTCGCGCAACGGAGCCTGACCCCGCGCCAGCTCGTCACCGCCCAGAATCAGCACCCGGGCGGCCTTCAGTTTGTCGGCCCGCCTGAGCTGCGATTTCAGGCTGCCGCAGCGGTAGTCCATCTCGGCCCGGACACCGTTGCGCTGCAGCAGCGACATCAGGCGAAAGGCCTCCCGCGACGCCTCCTCGCCCAGGGCGGCGAGAAAGATCTCGGGGCCTGCCGGTTTCAGGCCGTCCGTTCCCTTGAGCAGGACGAGGCGCTCCAGGCCGATTGCGAAGCCGATGCCGGGCAGGTCGGGGCCCCCCAGCTGCCGGATCAGACCGTCGTAGCGGCCGCCGGCGGCCACGGCGCTCTGGGCTCCGAGGTGGCGGGTGAGCAGCTCGAACGTGGTCTTGCAGTAATAGTCGAGGCCGCGCACCATGCGGGGATTGACGCTGAACGGCAGCCGCAGGCCCTCCAGGTGCAGCCGCACCTGCCGGAAGTGGTCCTCGCAGTCGCCGCAGAGATGGTCCAGCATCGAGGGGGCGTCGGCCGTCGCCTCGCGGCAGCCGGCGACCTTGCAGTCGAGCACCCGCAGGGGATTGCTGCCGTAGCGCCGCCGGCAGTCGTCGCACAGCCGGTCCAGACGCTGATCGATGAAGGCGACCAGGCCGGTGCGGTAGCCCGGCCGGCACTGCGGGCAGCCGAGGGAGTTGATCTGCAGTTCGACATCGAGCAGGCCGATGCCGTCGAAGTAGTGCAGCAGCATGGCCAGGACCTGGGCGTCGATCTTCGGATCGTCGATGCCGATCACCTCGGCACCGATCTGGTGGAACTGGCGGTAACGGCCCTTCTGCGGCCGTTCGTAGCGGAACATGGGGCCGCAGTAGAAGAGCTTGGCCACCTGGTCGGCGGCGTGCATGCGGTGCTGGATGTAGGCGCGCATGACCGGCGCCGTGCCTTCCGGCCGCAGGGTCAGCGAGTTGCCGTTGCGGTCCTCGAAGGTGTACATCTCCTTTTCGACGATGTCAGTCGTTTCGCCGATGGAGCGGCAGAACAGTTCGGTCTTCTCGACGATGGGGGTGCGGATCTCGCAAAATCCGTAGAACGAGAAAACCTGCCGGGCCATCGCTTCCAGCTCCTGCCAGAGCGGGGTCTCCGCCGGCAGAATGTCGTTCATCCCCTTGACGCCTGCAATACTCACGGACTGGCTCCTTGTCTGCTGTCGTTGCGCCGTTCTTCCGGCAGCGGGCGGCTATCATCCTGCCAGCCGGCCGTGTTGTCAAGTCCTCCGGCCGCAGTCCTCCCGGCCGCCGGACGCAGCCCGGTGACCCGGTAGAGGGTGACGGGCTTCTCCTTCCCCTTGAGCCGGATCGGGGGAAGCGCCTCGGTTTCCACCGCCTGTTCGACCATCTGCCGGGTCTGTTCCGAGATCAGGATCTCTCCCGGCCCCGCCAGCCCCTGCAGACGGGCGGCGACGTTGACGGTGTCGCCGATGACGGTGTACTCCATGCGGCTCGCCGAGCCGATGTTGCCCGCCACCACCGGGCCGGTGTTGATGCCGATGCCCATCTCCAGTGGCGGCATCCCTTTCTGTCGCTGGCCGATGTTGAAATCGACGATGGCCCGCTGCATGTCGAGGGCGCAGCGCACGGCCCGCAGCGGGTCGTCGCCGAGGGTGACCGGCGCGCCGAACAGGGCCATCACCGAATCCCCCATCAGTTTGTCCACCATGCCGCCGTGGATGGCGATGACGTCGATCATGGTGGTGAAATAGGCGTTCAGCAGTTCGAGAATACGGGCCGGCGGCAGCTTCTCCGCCAGCGGGGTGAAGCGACGGATGTCGGCGAACAGGACGCTGACCACCTTTTCCTCGCCGCCCAGCTCGATGGCGTCCTTGTGCTCGAGGATGAGGTCGCTCAGCGGCTTGCTCATGTAGCGTTCGAAGGTGTTCTTGATGAACTCCTTCTCCCGCAGGCTGGCCGCCATGTCGTTGAAGGCCGAGGTCAGAATGCCGATTTCGTCCTGGCGCCGGACGTCGAGCTGCTGTTCGAGGTTGCCCCGGCCGATCTGCCGGGCGGCCTCGACCAGGGCCAGCACCGGCCGGACGGAGATGCCGGCGAGCAGGTAGGCGGCGATGCCGCCCAGCAGCAGGGCGGCCAGGGCCAGCCCGGCCAGCCGGTGGCGCATGGCGAGAATCTCCCGCTGGATCGGGGCCTCGGACAGGCCGAGACGGATGCCTCCGAGCAGAATCGGCGGATCGGCGACCGAGTAGATCGGCACCCGCAGCTCGAGCAGCGGTTCCGCCTGCCCGGTGATTTTCAGCACCTGGTAGCCATCCGTGTCATCGAGCAGCTCTCCCCGGGATGCGGCATCCGCCCTGCGGCCGACCAGGGCGAGATCGTCCGCCGCCCGCACGACCCCCTGGCGGTCGACGATGCGGGCGTAGCGGATGCCGGGGGCCTTGCGGGCGTTGCGCACCGCCGAGAAGAGGTAGAGATCGTCGCCGGTCAGCAGCGGATCTTCGGCGTTGAAGGCGATGGCGCGGGCGATACCGAGGCCCTTGTCGACGTTCTCCCGGTAGAGCGACTGGCGGAAATTGTGCTCCAGCAGCAGCATGACGGCCAGCATCAGCAGGCCGCTGAAGACGGCCAGCAGCAGGGCGAAGCGGAAACGCAGGCTGGAGAAGAAACCGGGCTCAGTCATGGCGGAAGCTTTCGATGCGGCTCAGTTTGCGCCGGGCCTTCTCGATGTTCATCCGGGCCTTCTCGTGTCCGGGGTCGAGATTGAGCACCTGCTGCCAGGTCCGGACCGCCTCTTCGTAGTGTCCCCGGGTGTAGAGGTCGATCCCCTCGAGGTAGAGACGGGGGACGTCCTGCGGCGTCAGCCCGGCCTGCTGGAGCCGCCGCAGCCGTTCCAGGTTATCCCTGGCCGCCGTGCTGTAGGGATCGAGGGTGAGAGCACGCCGCAGTTTCTCCTCCGCCTCCCGGTAGGCGCCGCGGCCGATGGCCTTGTCACCCGCCGCCAGCAGGTCGGTGATCTGCTTTTTCAGTTCCATCCGTTCCCGGCGCAGGCCGTCGAGTGCGCTCCGGTCGTCCGGTTTCAGGTCGAGAACCCGGCGGTAGGCCGTCAGGGCGCCGGCGTGGTTTCCCTGCCGTTGCCGGCTTTCGGCCTGTCGCAGCAGGCGATCGACGTGCTTCCGGACCAGAGAGGCCAGTACCGTCCTCTGGCGGCTGACTTCGGGATGTGCCGGGGCGATGGCCTCGGCCCGGGCGAGAATGTTCCGGGCCCGGGCGAATTCCTGTGCCTGCATGGCCTTTTCACTGCCGGCCAGCAGTTCCCGGATGCGATGATCGTTTTCGGACTCGAAGGCATCCAGCTCCTGTCGGATGTCGTCCCGTCCGTCCAGTTCCAGGGCTTTCCGGTAGTGTTCCCGGGCCTGGGCCGGCCGGCCCGCCTGGCGGGCCCGGCGGGCCCATTGCAGTTCTTTCGTCACCAGGGACGCGATCATGGCTTCCGTGCGTTCCATGCCCCTGCGGGCTTCCTCGTTGTCCGCATCGAGATCCAGGGCCGCCCGGAAGGCTTCGCGGGCACCGGCCAGGCGGCCGGCCTCGAGGGCCTCGTTGCCTTCGGACAGATGGCGCGCGAGTTGTCGCCGCCGCTGCCGGCGGATCTGTTCGAGTCCCGACCGTGCCTGTTCATGCGCAGGATCGAGGGCCAGCACCTGGCGGAAAAGATCTGCCGCTTTCTGGTCGTTTCCCGCCGCCGACAGAGCCTGGGCATCGGCCAGCAAGGTTGCGATCTGCCGGCCGAGGGCGGTGATCGCCCGCTGTTCCAGCTTCCGGGCCGTCGGGTCGTCGGGTCGCAGGCCGCGGGCCCGCCGTATCCGGTCGAGGGCGGCCCGCGGGTCGCCGTTCGTCAGCAGGTCACGGCTTTCGCTGACGAGCCTGCGGTATGTTTCCGCCAGGTCGGTGCGGCTTTGCTCGAGATAGTTGCGCGCCATGGGGTGACTGGGGTCGATTGCCAGGGCTGCCTGAAGCCGGTCGATGGCCGCCCGGTAGTCTCCCTGGCGGTAGAGTCGGCGTCCCTGCCGGTAGAACGCCTCGGCGGCTCCCTGTCCCGCCTTGACCAGGTTGAGAATGGCCTCCGGGTTGCCCGGCTGCTGTTTCAGGACCAGCTGGAATTCCCGGCGGGCCTCAGCGTATTCCTGCAAGGCGAGATGGATGCTTCCGGCCAGAAAATGCGCCTGGACCGCCGTGGTTTCCGAGGCGGCCAGCAGGTCGATCGCCGGTCGGGCCGCCTGGGGGCGGCCCTGTTCGAGCAGGGTGGCGGCGCAGTTGTAGACCATGGCGTTGAGGCTTTTGCGGGCCGATTCCGGCAGCCCGTCGGCGGCTGTGCGCAACAGGTCGAGCGCCTGTTTCCAGTCCTGGCGCCGGTAGGCCAGGTAGCCGAGATAATAGCGGGCCTGGGAGGAGCTTCCGTCGACGGCCAACGCCCGGCGGAAGGCCGTTTCGGCGGTGGCGAGTTTTTTTTCGTTGAGGGCGGCCAGCCCCCGGTTGAAACGGATGGAGAAGAGGGCGTCGCGGGCGGTTTCGTCGTCGGGCAGGTCGGCGAGCACCAGTTGCCACTGTTCTTCGGCCAGCCGGTCCTTTCCCCGGCGCAGATAGATGTCGGCCAGCAGCCTTCGGGCTTCGAATTCCGGACCACCGAGGGCGATGGCCTTGTGCAGCAGCCTTTCCGCCTCGTCTGGTTCGTCCCGCTGGAGACTGGCAAGGGCCAGGTTGAACGCCAGGCTGGCCAGCGGATAGAGTTCCGGCTGTTCGGCGCCCCCCAGCTCTTCGGCCCGGTTGAGATAGATCTGGGCGCTGTCGATGTCGCCGGTGCGGCTCAGGGCCAGGGCGAGGTTGTAGTTGACCTCGACCGAGTCGGCCAGGTCACGGTAGGCCCGGCGCAGTTGGCCGGCCGCCTCGTCGTTGCGGCCGTTGTTGAGCAGGGCGATGCCGAGATAGTAATGCAGCATGCTGTTGTCGGCGTCGACCTCGAGGGCCTGCCGGTAGCGTTCGATCATCAGATCCTGCCGGCGGTCACCCGGGGGGGAGGCAAAGGCGGGGCCGGCGGCAGGCGGCAGCGTCAGCAGCAGAAGGAAGGCGAGCCGGACGATGACCGGGGTTTCAGAAAACGAGATGTTCGGCACCACGGGTGGTGTTGCGCTCCTTCTTGCCGAGGTACATGGCGTTGTCGGCCAGCTGCAGGATCTGGCGCTTGGTGTCGGCGTCGGTTGGGTAGGTGGCGTAGCCGATGCTCGCCGTCAGGTGGAAGTCCTGTTCCAGTTCCCTGAGGAAAACGTGCTGCTCGATGGTCCGCCGGATGCGTTCGGCGACCACCGCCGCTCCCTTCTGTCCCGTTTCGACCAGCAGGGCGGTAAACTCGTCGCCACCGTAACGGAAGGGGATGTCGACTTCGCGGATGCTCTTGCGCAGCAATTGGGCCACCTCTTTCAGGGCGCGGCTGCCGGACAGATGCCCATGGGTGTCGTTGACCTTCTTGAAATGGTCGATATCGAGGAAGATGACGGAAAATTCGAGGCCGTAACGCTCGGCACGGCGGATCTCCTGGTCGAGGGCGATGTCGAGATAGCGCTGGTTGTACAGCCCGGTCAGGTCGTCGGTGTAGATCAGTTCCCGTGCTCCCTGGTAACGGAAGGCGTTGTCGAAGCCCAGGTTGGTCTGCTCGGCGAGAAACTGCAGGTTTCCCTCTGGCAGCGAGGTGGGAAGATCTTGGTTTTCGGCGTTGAACAGCACCAGGGCGCCCTTGCATTCCTTCTGGCTGAAGAGCGGAAAGGACAGGATCTGCCGACAGTCGGGCGGCAGGTTTTCCTCCTCGCCGCCGGGCGGCCGGTCGAGTCGGGTCAGGCCCTTCGCCTGCCGGATGAGGGGCAGCAGCCGGGCGGCCAGGATTCGGGCATGATAGTCTTCGACCCCTTTCGTGGCCAGGATCTTTTCGACGTTCTGTTTTCCGGCGAGAAAGGCGAAGCCCCGGGCACCGCCGGCTTCCCGGATCAGGATGGCGGTGGCCCGGGCGAGAAGGCGGTCGAGTTCGAGCTGACTGGCCAGTTCCTGCCCCTTGCGAAAGAGCTGCAGCTGGCTTTTCAGCAGGCTGTTTTCGTTCAGCAGGCGCCGTTGCTCGAGGCAGGTATGGACCAGATGTTTCAGTTCTTCGGGATTGCAGGGTTTGACCAGATAGTCGCGGGCGCCGTTCTTCAGGGCCTGGACCGCGGTTTCGAGAGTGGCGTTGCCGGTGACCAGCACCACATCGGGAGGATTGTCCATCTCGCGGACCCGCCGCAAGACCTCGAGGCCGTCGATGCCGGGCATCACCAGGTCGCTGAGGACCAGGTCGACGCCGCCCTGTTGGATGCGGTCAACAGCGGCCTGGCCGGAGTCGACGGTCTCGACCTGGCAGTCTTCCTCGTCCAGGATGTCGGAAAAGAGGCGGCGGAAGAAGAGTTCGTCGTCGGCCACCAGAACAATCGGCGCAGGCATTCTGCTTCCTCCTGTCAGGACGACTCGAAGTTAGCGAAATCGGGGATTTATGTCAATTGAAAAGCCCTCCGTCGCGTCGCCAGCCGTTGTCGGTCGCCGTCAGGCGGATGCAGCCGTCGCGATCGGTGCGCAGCAGTGTCACCCCCCGTCGCCGGCAGTTGGTGACCACGGCCGAAGCGGGAAGGTGGTAGGGATTGTCGCGCCCGACCGAAACCAGGGCCAGGTGCGGCTGCAGCCGGCTGAGCAACTGGTCCGTCGCCGAATGCCGGCTGCCGTGGTGGGGCAGCTTGAGCAGGGTGACCGGTTTGCCGGGCATGTCGGCGAGCAGCCGGGCGACACCGGCCGCCTCGAGGTCGCCGGTGAGCAGGGCACTGTTGCGGCCGCTGCGCAGGTAGACGACCAGCGAGCGGTCGTTGATCGAAGGTGCCGACTGCGGCGGCACCCAGATGCTCAGTTCCGTATCGGTGTCCTGCTCCAGGATATGCCAGCCGGGGGGCAGCCGCCGCTGTTCTGTCGCCGGTCGCAGGGCGGTGCGCAACGCCTCCGGCAGTTCGTCGGCGGTGAGTGCCGTGTAGAGGGTGGTGACGGGTAGGTGGCGCAGTACGCCGGCCAGCCCGAGGTAGTGGTCGGGATGGGGATGGGTGAGGATGACGCCGGTCAGGCGGTGGATGCCGAGACGTCCCAGTGCCGGGGCGAGCAGTCGCAGGCCGACGTCGAACCGGGACTGGCGCAGCCCCCCGCCGTCGATCAGATAGCTGTTGCCGTTCGGCGTCTCCACCAGCAGCGATTCCCCCTGACCGACGGCGAAGGCGGTCAGTCTGAGCGGCCGGTCGGTCGCCAGTTGCGGCCATGCCAGCAGGATGCCGGCCAGTGCGGTCGCGGCGATGAAGGATTTTTTCCGTCCCCGGCTCAGGGCGAGCAGGGCGCCGATGAAGACGCCGGCGGCCAGCAACTGGAAAGGATCGGGAAACCAGTCCCTGGGGTGCAGCGGCGCCCAGGCGGCTGTCACCTCGCCCAGCCGCAGCGTCCATGCGGCCAGCAGTCCGGCGGCATCGAGCAGGTGACCGCTGCCGGGCAGATGGAGCAGGTGGCCGGTGACGGCGGCCAGGCCGAGGGGCAGGGCGGCGAAGCCGATCAGCGGGACGGCGAAGAGGTTGGTGAGCAGCCCGGCCGGAACGATCTGGTGAAAATGCATCCCGACCAGGGGAAAGGTCGCCAGGGTGGCGGCGATGGTGGCCAGAGGCAGGTCGAGCAGGCGTCGCAGCCAGCCGGGGAATCGGGCCAGGCCGGTGTGCCAGGCCGGCAGGAAGAGGAGAATGCCGCCG
This sequence comes from uncultured Geothermobacter sp., assembly GCA_964441925.1. GTDB lineage: Bacteria > Desulfobacterota > Desulfuromonadia > Desulfuromonadales > Geothermobacteraceae > Geothermobacter. Next base: position 13,695 of record CAYTVY010000004.1, on the reverse strand, counting down.
GCACCCGCTGCCGACAGTTGCAGTCCTGGTTCCCACAGGGCGAGGGGCTGGACGAGCAGCATCAGCAGCAGGGCCAGCATCAGGACGTCGGTCGGCCGGCGTCGTTGACCGAAGGCCAGCAGGCCGGCGGCGAAGGTCCAGACCAGCAGGGCGCGCAGGGTCGACAGGGCCTGGCCGGTGATCAGGGTGTAGCCGGCGAGTGGTGGGATGAGCAGCAGAGGCAGTATCCGTCCGGGAGGCTGCCAGAGCAGCAGGTGTTCACTGCGCCGCCAGGCGAAGAGTCCGAGGCGGTAGAGAAACCAGCCGAGCAGGCCGAGGTGCAGTCCGGAGATGGCCAGCAGGTGGGCCAGGCCGGCACCGGCGACCTGCTGCCGCAGCCGTTCGGGAAAGGCGTCACGGTCGCCGAGAAGCAGGGCCTTGAGCAGGCTGGCCCTGTCCGGCGGCAACCGCCGGTCGATCCAGCCGGACAGCTGTTGCCGCAGCCGGGCCAGGCGCAGCCGGAATGGCGGAGACTCTGTCGTTGCGAGACGGACCAGGCCACGTTCATCGGGCAGATAGGCGGTGACGAAGATGCCCTGCGCCGCCAGATGGCGCGGATAGTCGAATTCACCTGGATCGCCGAAACGGGCCGGCCGCCGCAGCCGGGCGCTGAACTGCACCCGTTCGCCGGGCAGCCAGTGTTGCCTGCTCCGGTCGACGGTGAGACGCAGCCTGCCCGCCAGGGCACGACTGCCATGCCGGTCGTGCCGGCGCAGTTCCGTCAGGTTCAGCCGTACCCGGCCGTATTCGTCGCGCCGACTCCGGACGATGGTGCCCGACAGCCGGTGGCCGCTGCCGTCGGACAGGGCGAGCAGTTGCTGCGCTGCCGCCGGCGGTGTTCGTGCCTGCTGTTCGAGGCCGATGCCCAGCAGGAACAGGGCGAAAAGGAGCAGCAGCGGCCCCTGTCGCCGGGGAACGAGCCAGCCGGCGGCCGCGGCCGTGCCGGCGGCGAGCAGCCAGGGGATGCCGTCGGGCAGGAGGGGGCCCAGCAGCAGGCCGGAAACCAGGGCCGTCAGCAACAGGGCCGGCAACACGGCGCGGTCAGCGTGGCGGCATCAGGTTGTTGAGCAGTTCGATGGTGCGATCGAGATCCGCCGGTTGCGGCGGATCGGCTGTCTGCAGCCCGCTCAGTCGCAGGTAGTCATCCTCCCGGGTCGACAGCGGGCTGAGCAGCAGGGTGTCGATGCCGCTGCGCGGCGGCAGGGTGACGACGAGTTGGTGTTCGCCGCCGTCGAGGTAGAGACTGGTCCAGGTTTGGTCTTTGAGGTAGGGGGGGAAGTCGAAGTCGGCCTGGTAACGGCCGTCGAGTTCGGCGTGAACGGTTCCTTCACCGGTACCGCGCAGGGCCAGTCGGTAGACGCCGGGTGCCGGAGGGCTGAAAGCGAGAACGACCCGGGTCGTGCCGGCCCGGGCCCGCAGCCAGGCCCCGCCGCTTGGATGGCCGAGATGGGTGACCCGGGTGATTTCGGCGTCGCCGATGTCGCCGGCGCTTTCCGCTTCGATGCGGATCGTCGCCCCGGCCGGCGGCAGGCAATTTTCGAGTTGCAGCGCCCGGATCACGGTCGTCGCCAGGTCGGACCGGCTTAGCGGCTGGTCCGGCTGCCAGCCGCCGACGGGGGCGATCGGCGGGTAGGCCGGTGCCTGCAGTTCGATATAGTCGAGGGAGCCGTTGGCCGGCAGGGTGACGGCGATCTCGTTCTCGCCGGCAACCAGGCCCACCTCCGCAACCTTGACGGTGCGGAAGTTCCGGCCGCCGTCGACGGAGAATTTCCGGTCGCCGATAACGAATCTGTGTCCCGGCAACCGCAGACGGGCCCGGATCTCGTAGCGGCCGCCGATGGGCAGCAGAAAACGCAGATGGGCGGTGGTGGGGCGGGCGATGCCGCTGACCCAGCCTGTGCCGCTGAAGTCGCCGTAGGTCCGGTAATTCTTGATCGCGACCTGGTCTTCGGCCTGGACGGCCGTCTCGGCCTCGATGTGCAGCCGGCGGCCGCCGTCGACGATGGCCAGGTAGTCGGCGTCCCGCGGCTCGTCCGGCAGGCCGAAACTCCAGCCGAGGCCGTCGACCAGGTTGACCAGCCAGTCGCGCTGGGTCAGGGGAGCGGCCAGGGCCTGGCCGGGCAGCAGAAGGCAGAGCAACAGCAGCAGGAACAGACGCAGCACGGTATCCGGCCTCCTTGCGGGATTGGACGGGACGGGCCCCGTCGGCGGGGCCGTCCGGCGCGGGAGGGTCCCGCGGCTTTCCATCCCATGTCTACCACAACTTGTCCGCCGATGGTAGGCGCGTCTTGCCGTTCTTTCACCGCCGGACGGCGCAGCGGGTCCGCGCCAGGGCGTGCCGGTGGCCGCAGGCCATGCCGTGGCTCCGCGGGCGGTGGCGTCCCCGGCGCCGGTCCCGGCGCTGGCGCGGCCGCCCGGCAGTCCGCGGCTGCCGGGTCGCCGGGCGGTGGCAGGCGTCGGGCAGCAGGGGGCTGAGGGCGACGATCAGCAGGCAGACGAGCAGCAGGATTTCGAACATTTTCGGTATGCCTCCCTGGCCTGGCTGGCCGGTTTGCGGCCCGTGGGGCCGGTTCGTGTCCAGTCTGTCGGCCGGGTGCGTCACAATATGTCACAATGGTGGCGTCCCCCCCCCGGCCGCAAGCCGGGGAATTGAAAATTGACAGTCGGGGGGCGATCGTATACAGTATGCAACGCTCCGGGTGGGCCCGGCAGCAGTCAACTTTCGATGATGCAAAGAGAAAATGAGGGGAAGGGAGGTTGCCTGCAACCTCCCGTTTTCACCCGGCAATCTGGAGGAGAGAGATGATCGAAGCCTATCTGCGCCACGAAGAAGAGAGAAAAGCCCAGGGCATTCCCGCCCTGCCGCTCAATCCCGAACAGACCGCGCAGCTCTGCGAGCTGCTGCAGAATCCGCCCGCCGGCAAGGAAGACTTCCTGCTGCATCTGTTCACCGAGCGGATCTCCCCCGGTGTCGATCCGGCGGCCAAGGTCAAGGCCGGGTTTCTCGCCGCCATTCTCGCCGGCGAGAAGAGCTCTCCTTTGATCGACCGGAAGAAGGCGGTGGAAATCCTCGGCACCATGATCGGCGGCTACAATGTCCAGCCGCTGATCGAGGCTCTGTCCGATGCCGAGCTGGCCGATGCCGCCGCCTGTGCCCTGGCCGGGCTGACCTACGTCTACGATGCCGCCGGCCAGATCATCGAGCTGGCCGCCAGCAACGCCGCCGCCAAGAAGGTGGTGGAGAGCTGGGCCAACGCCGAGTGGTTCACCAGCCGGCCCGAGATTCCCGAAACCATCACCGTCAAGGTGTTCAAGGTCGAAGGCGAGATCAACACCGACGATTTCTCCCCGGCCGGCGACGCCTGGAGCCGCCCCGACATTCCGCTGCATGCCCTGGCGATGGGCAAGACCCGCTTCCCCGGCGGCATCGAGCAGATTGCCAAGTGGCGCGCCGAGGGCCACCAGGTCGCTTTCGTCGGTGACGTGGTCGGAACCGGCTCAAGCCGCAAGTCGGCCTGCAACAGCGTGCTCTGGCACATCGGTGAAGACATCCCGCACGTGCCGAACAAGCGGCGCGGCGGTGTCATCATCGGCGGCGTCATCGCCCCGATCTTCTTCAACACCGCCCAGGATTCCGGTGCCCTGCCGCTGCGCATGGACGTCACCAAGATGAACATGGGCGACGTCATCACCATCAACACCGTCAAGGGCGAGGTGACCAACGAGGCCGGCGAGGTGATCTCCACCTTCGAGATCAAGCCGAACACCCTGCGTGACGAGTACCGGGCCGGCGGCCGCATCCCGCTGATCATCGGCCGCAGCGTCACCAACCAGGCCCGCGAGGCCCTGGGCATGGGCGAGGCCGGCATCTTCGCCAAGCCGGACAACCCGACGCCGAAGCCGGGTCAGGGTTATTCGCTGGCCCAGAAGATGGTCGGCCGCGCCTGCGGCGTCGAGGGCGTGCTGCCCGGCACCGCCTGCGAGCCGAAGATGACCACCGTCGGTTCCCAGGACACCACCGGTCCGATGACCGCCGACGAGCTGAAGGAGCTGGCCTGCCTGAAGTTCCAGTCGCCGATGTTCATGCAGTCCTTCTGTCACACCGCCGCCTACCCGAAGCCGGCGGACGTGAAGATGCACCAGACCCTGCCGCAGTTCATCGCCGAGCGTGAGGGCGTCGCCCTGCGGCCCGGCGACGGCGTCATCCACAGCTGGCTGAACCGGCTGCTGGTCCCCGACACCGTCGGCACCGGCGGTGATTCGCACACCCGCTTCCCCATCGGCATCAGCTTCCCGGCCGGTTCCGGCCTGGTCGCCTTTGCCGGAGCGCTCGGCTTCATGCCGCTCGACATGCCGGAATCGGTTCTGGTCCGTTTCAAAGGCAAGCTCAATCCCGGCATCACCCTGCGTGACGTGGTCAACGCCATTCCCTACTTCGCCATCAAGCAGGGGCTGCTGACGGTGCCGAAGAAGAACAAGATCAACGTCTTCAACGGCCGCATTCTCGAGATGGAGGGGCTGCCCGATCTGACCGTCGAGCAGGCCTTCGAGCTGACCGACGCCGCCGCCGAGCGCAGCGCCGCTGCCGGCTGCATCCAGCTCTCCGAGGAGAGTGTCTGCACCTACCTGCGCTCGAACATCGCCCTGATGGAGAAGATGATCGAAGAGGGCTACCAGCACGCCGACACCCTGCGGCGGCGGATCGACGCCGTGAAGGAGTGGCTCGCCAATCCGCAGCTGCTCAAGGCCGACAGCAACGCCGAGTACGCGGCGGTGATCGAGATCGACCTGGCCGAGATCACCGAGCCGATCCTGGCCTGCCCGAACGATCCGGATGACGTCCGCCTGCTCTCCGAGGTGGCCGGCACGCCGGTGCAGGACGTCTTCCTCGGCTCCTGCATGACCAACATCGGTCACTTCCGGGCCGCCGGCGAGATCTGGCGCGGCCAGAAGTTCAATCCGAACGTCCGCACCTGGATCTGCCCGCCGACCCGCATGGACCAGGAGAAGCTGAAGGAAGAGGCCTATTTCTCGGTCTTCAGTGCCGTCGGCGCCCGCATCGAGATCGCCGGCTGCTCGCTGTGCATGGGCAACCAGGCCCGGGTGCCGGACGGCTCGACGGTCTTCTCGACCTCGACCCGCAACTTCGACGACCGCATGGGCGACGGTGCCCAGGTCTATCTCGGCAGCGCCGAGCTGGGGGCGGTGGTCAGCACCCTGGGCAAGCTGCCGACGCCGGAGGAATACTTCGCCGTCTACAACGAGAAGGTGGCACCCAAGGCCGACCAGATCTACCGCTATCTGCAGTTCGACGAGATGGAAGGCTATAAAAAGAGCGTCTGATCAGGGGGTTGGGATACATACAGGCCGTCCCTTGTGCGGGGCGGCCTTTTCTTTTTCGTGGTGGATTTGACCGGGCGGCGGGACTCGGGCTATACAGGATGGTACCGGCCGGCCCGGCGATGGTGTCTTCTGCCAGACGGAAACCCACGGGTTGCTTCGCCCGCCACCTGTTTCAGAGAGGCTTTCCCGATGACCCTTGTCCGCAGGATAAACCGCCTCCTTCTCCCCCCCCTGATGCTGGTTCTGCTCTGTGCCGCTCCGGCCGGGGCCGACTTCAACCTGCACGTGCGGATTGTCGAGACCGATCCGCAGGCCGGCGGTGCCCTGGAAATCGACCAGCAGCTCTTTTTCCGTTTGGCCTACCAGAGTGACATCCCGCTGGTCTTCCGTTTTTCGGCCTACAGTCGCGGGCAGAAACTCGAATACGGTTTCTATACGGGGTACCCGGAGTTGCAGAGTGCGGGCGAGGGGGAAGCCCTCGGCTGGATCGGCTTTACCAACGTGACCCATATCGACGAGGTACGGGTCGCTATTCTCAATGCCCGCCGGGAAAAGATCGGCGAAATCGTCAAGCCGTTTCCCTTCTCCTGGAAGGAACCCGGCTCTGTTGCCGGACAACGGAAAAAGCCCGGATGGGTTGCCAGGCTCCAGCGCCATCAGGATTGGCTGCGGGACAGACTTTCCGATCCCTTCGCCCAGCGGGAAAGAACTCTGCGGGACTGGCTGTTCTATCTCAATGTCGTCTCGGTACCCCTTTACCTTCTGTTGCAGGCCTACGCGCTGTACCGGTTCCGCGGCCGGTGGCGGGACCTGGCGACCATCCCCCTGGTTTCGCTGGCGCCGCTGGTTTTCGCCAGCCTGGTCGGTTTCGGTATGGAACTGCGTTACTGGGTGGTCTTCATTTTCCGCGGCACTCCCTTCGCCCTGCTCTTCATGGTCGTGCTCTGGTGGTTCCGTCGTCGCAGCCTGAGGCGGGAAAAGAACCGGTTGTAGGTTCCGGCGGGCTTGAGTTTCATTTCTGGAGCGTGTCGCCGTCGCAGTATCTCTGCAGCAGCCCCCGGTAGGCGTCGATGCGCCGGTCGCGCAGAAAGGGCCAGATGCGCCGGACCTGTTCCGAACGCGCCAGGTCGATTTCCACCAGCAGATCCTTTTCGGCGGTGTTTCCGCTGGCCAGAATCTCGCCCTGAGGGCCGCAGGCGAAGCTGTGCCCCCAGAAATCGATGCCCGGTCCACACCCGGCCGGATCGTCTTCGTGCCCGATGCGGTTGACGGCCACCAGTGGCAGGCCGTTGGCGATGGCATGACCCCGCTGGACGGTGATCCAGGCCTGCAGCTGCCGTTTTCGTTCCGCCTCGTCGTCGCGGGGATCCCAGCCGATGGCGGTCGGGTAGATGAGCAGTTCGGCGCCGGCCAGGGCCATCAGGCGGGCCGCTTCCGGAAACCACTGGTCCCAGCAGACCAGCACCCCGAGCCGGCCGACGGCGGTGTCGACCGGCGTGAAGCCGAGATCGCCGGGAGCGAAGTAGAATTTTTCGTAGAAACCGGGATCGTCCGGGATGTGCATCTTGCGGTAGCGGCCGGCCAGCCGGCCGTCGCTGTCGAGGATCACCGCCGTGTTGTGGCAGAGACCGGGGGCGCGACGCTCGAACAGGGAGATCACCAGGACCAGTCCCAGTTCGGCGGCGATGCGGCCGTAGAACTCGGTGCCCGGTCCGGGGATCGGTTCGGCCCGGTCGAACTGGCCGACGTCCTCCTGCTGGCAGAAATAGGGACCGTTGTGCAATTCGGGCAGTACGACCAGTTCGGCCCCCCGGTCGGCGGCCCGCCGGATGGCGGCGGCGCACTTCTCGCGCGCCTCGGTGGCCGGCAGGTCGCATCTTTGCTGGATGAGGGCGGTCTTGAGTGTTTTCACGGCAGGACTCCTTGCGGCAGCTGCATGGTCAGACAGTGGATGGATCCCCCCTGAACGAGCAGCGGCCGGGCGTCGATGCCGATGATTTCCCGGCCGGGGAAAGCCTCGGCGATCACGGCAAGGGCCCGTTCATCGGCCGGATCGTCGTAGAGGGGAACCAGCACCGCGCCGTTGATGACCAGGAAATTGGCGTAGGTCGCCGGCAGCCTGCGGTCGCCCTCGTAAACCGCCTGTGGCCAGGGCAGGGGAAGAAGGCGGTAGGGGCCGCCGCCGCGGGTTCTCAGGCGGGACAGTTCCTCGGCCATGGCCGCCAGCTCGTCATGATGCTCGTCGTCCGGATCGTCGCAGGCGACGTAAAGGAGGGTGTCGTCCGGGGCGAAGCGGGCCAGGATGTCGATGTGGGCGTCGGTGTCGTCGCCGGCCAGCCGGCCGTGCTCGAGCCAGTGGATGCGGTCGACGCCGAGCCGGCTGCACAGCCGGGCCTCGATCTCGCCGCGGCTCAGGTGCGGATTGCGGTTGGGATGCAGCAGGCAGCGACGGGTGGTCAGCAGGGTGCCGCCGCCGTCGCTCTCGATACTGCCCCCCTCGAGGACCAGATCCTGTACCGACAGGGAGATCTCGCCAAAGAATCCCTGCCGGTGCAGACGGCGGGTCACCAGGTTGTCGCGATCGGCGGCGAATTTCAGCCCCCAGGCGTTGAAAGTGAAATCGAGCAGTTGCGGTCTGGATCCCCGCAGGATGGTGAGCGGACCGTAGTCACGGCACCAGGTGTCGTTGGTCGGTATGTTTGCCAGACGCAGGTTGTCACCGCCGATCCCTGCACCGGCCAGCCTGCTCCGTACCCGCTCCGGCTCGGGGGTGGCGATCAGCAGGCGCTGGCGGGCACAGATGACGCGGGACAGCTCGACGAACACCGGCTCCACCCGGTCGAGGCAGTCCGCCCAGTCGGTGGCGGCATGCGGCCAGGCGATGAGGACACCGTCCTGGGGTTCCCATTCGGCAGGCAGACGGACTGGGGGCATGCATTCATCTCCCTTGGGACAAAAACGTAACGGTACAACAGGCAACCGGCGGAATGTAAAAGAAACCTTCCGCCGAGGCAACCATATTTATTTTCGTCCTTTCCGCCAGTACCAGAGTCCTGTCGCGACCAGGGCCGCCAGGATCAGCAGGCTGAAACGTCCGGTCCAGCGCTGGACATTCTGCCAGCTGACGCCCGCCAGCCAGCCGAGTCCGGGATAGGCCAGCCCCCAGAGCAGGGCGCTGGCGAGCGCAAAGGCGGTGAACGGAGCCGGCGACATGCCGGCGCCGCCGGCGACGAAAGGGACGAATCCGCGGACGGGGCCGAAGAAGCGGCCGAAAAAGATGCTCTTGCCGCCGTGCCGGGCAAAGAAGATCTCGGCCCGGCGCACCAGATCGACCCGGCGGTTCAGCAGACGGTGCTGCAGCAGCTCGCCGCCGAAGCGGGCGCCGAGCAGGTAGCTGATGAAGTCGCCGCAGAAGGCTCCCAGGGCCGCGGCACCGATGAGCAGGCGGATCTCACCCTTGCCGTGCAGGGCGAGAAAACCGGCGAAGACACACAGGGTGCTGCCGGGCAGCAACAGGCCGATGCCGACCAGGGATTCGCCGAAGGCGATCAGGCCGATGAGCAGGTAGTAGAGGCCGCCTGCGGGAAGGTACTGAAAAAAGGTTTGCAGCCAGTCTGCCATGGCAGGTCGTCTGTCGAGTGGCCCTGTTCAGTCGTCCAGCGGATCGAAGCTGGCCGTCACCGCGTCGAACAGGGAACGCGCCGCATCGAAGTCCTCCGGCCGGGCAAACAGGCTGAGCTGGAACAGCCGCCCGCCCGCGAGCAGGTAGCGCACCAGAAAGGTCGAACGGCCGGTATGGCCGAGGACGTCCCATTGAGGCCGGTTCCGCCCCGGAAGTTCGCTGACGGCCGTCAGTTCGAAACCGGGAAACTGACGGCGCAGCCGCCGGATAAGTTCCTCCCGGTCCGGTTCGGGGCCGGCGGCAAAGACCGCCACCTCGATGACCGTCCGGCTGGCCCTGTTTCCCGGATCGAGATTCCAGCGCACGGCGTACGGCGCCACCGAGCCGGCAGGCGGTGTGACGAAACTTCGCGGCCAGTCGCCGGACACCGTCAGGCCGAAACCGAGATTGGCGTCGAGATAGAGTTTTTTCGGTCCGCTGTCGGTGACATGCTGCCTGCCGGCCCTGCCCGGACAGCCGGTCGTCAGCAGGCAGCACAGGGCCACTGCCAGCAGCCGCAGCCATGTTGTTGCGCCTTGCGTCACCGGCCCCTTGCTCCGCAGTCAGTCGTCCCAGTAGATGCAGGCGGCGGGACAGGCGTCCATCGCCTGCTCGATCTTTTCTTCCGGGGCGCCGGTCGGGTCATGGACTTCGGATTTGTGGTCGTGGTGGTCGTGCCCGTCATCCTCGCCGGTCATGCGGAAGACTTCCGGACAGATCTGGGTGCAGGCTTCACAGCCGATGCAGCATTGCTGGTCGACGACAGGTGTGCGTGGCATGAAGGCTCCTTGTCAATCTGTTGTCCTTGATCGTCCCTGAATCTTAGCACGGGCGCTGTCTCCCGCAAACAGGATGGTTTGGCGGATTCAACTCTGTCAATTTTTTCTGGCTTTGGTAGATTACTACCTGGGTTCGGTATGGATTGCCTGCCGCCTGGGGGATGATGGTTTTAGGGCTTGAAGACCGTTCCCCATGGTTTCCACGGCATTTCGGTCGGTCTGCCGGTTGCCCGGCGTGTCATCTACCTTGTCCCGAGAGGGGAGGCGGAGGAAATCTGTATCCAGTATCTCTGTGTCCCGGTTTTCAGTCTCGACAGCGAAGAAGCATATGATCGAAAGATTTTTTCACAGGCGGTACTGGGTTGTTCGCGGGGGGCTGAACAGTGAAATTCTCATGACCCTGGTGTTGCTGCTGGCGGCAGCTCTGCTTTATGGTGGTTTTCTTTTTCTCCGCTTTGCCGAACAGAAACTTCTTGACCGCCATCTGAAATTTGTTCTCCAGACTGTCAGGTATGTCGCTTCCCGTCAGGTTGTCCGGGGGGCCGTGACGGCGGATCTGGCGGCCCTGGATCAGCTTCAGCGCGAGATCGGGGCGGATGCCTGGTGGTTGTACGACGCCCGCCTCGAACTGGTGGCCAACGATGCGTTTCGTGATGTCCTTCCGCTTCCCAAGATGCTTTTGCGTGAAGTCGTATTGCAGGGGCGGCAGATTGTCGATCTGAGGTGGTCGCCGTTGCTTGGATCCGTTTTTTCCACCGCGCCGCAGGATGTCGTGTGGGCCGTGGTACCGGTTTCGGTGCGGAATTCGGCTGACGGACTTCTGGCGGTGCACGTTCCTCTTGGATCGTTGAAAAGGGAGTTGCGCCAAATTCAGGGATGGATCTTTGTCTATGCCCTTGGTTATGGTCTGGTGCTGGCGGCTGTCGGATTCTGGCTTTTGCGGCGCAACGTGGTTCTGCCGGTCAAGAAACTGCTGTTGGCGACCGAGAAAGTGACCAGCGGCGACCTTGCCGTGAGCATGGCCGAGGAGGGGCCGACTGAGATCGCCCAGTTGGCGGCTGGTTTCAACAAGATGACGGCCGCCTTGCGGAGGAGTCAGGAGCAGACCAAGGACTATATTCGTTCGCTGGAGAAGGCGAACAGGGAGTTGAAGTCGGCGCAGGAGGAGATTGTCCGCAGTGAAAAGCTGGCGACAGTGGGTTGCCTGGCGGCCGGGATGGCCCATGAGATCGGAAATCCCCTGGGAGCGCTGATGGGCTATCTTTCGTTGCTTGGTGCGGAACTGCCGGATGGCGAGCTGGGCAGAATGGTCCGGCAGGCCGGATGCGAAGCGGAACGCATCGACAGGCTTGTTCGTGACCTTCTCGATTATGCGGCCCCGGGTGTGGCCGACCCGCTTCCCTTCGATCCGTGGAGTGCCGTTGTCGCTTCTGTCGACCTGCTTCGGTCGCAGGGTGCCCTGAAGAAGATCGAGCTCGACTTCGATCCTGAACGGGCTTTGCCGCCGGTGCCGATCGATCGTGACCGGCTGATCCAGGTTATGGTCAATTTGCTGCTGAATGCGCGTGACGCCTGTGGTGAAGACGGAGGAACGATCAGCCTGTACGCCGATGTCACGGAGGATGAGGTTCGCCTGCATGTCAAGGATGACGGCAGCGGCATTCCTCCCGCTGTTCTCGAGAAGCTTTTCGAACCGTTTTTCACCACCAAGGACCCTGGCAAGGGGCGCGGGTTGGGGCTGGCCGTGTGCCAGCGGGTACTGGCCGACGCCGGCGGCAGGATCGAGGTGTCTTCTGAGGAAGGCAGGGGAAGCGTCTTTTCTCTCGTTCTGCCCAGGAGTGGAGGGTGCTGATGGACGACCTGGAACGGCATGTCCTGGTTATTGACGATGAAGCCGGGATGAGGTCGATGCTGCGGATGGTTCTCGAGCGGGCCGGCTATGGCGTCACCGAGGCCGAGTCGGCCGGGCAGGGGCTGGCCCTGTTGGGTGAGGAGACGTTCGATCTGGTTCTGTGCGATATCCGGATGCCCGGGCTGGACGGGCTTGGCTTTCTGGCCGAACTCAGGCGCCGGAACATCGGCGCGACGGTCATCATGATGAGCGCCTATGGCAATATCGAGACAGCCATCGAGTGCCTGAAACAGGGAGCGTACGACTATATATCGAAGCCGTTCAAGCCCGACGAGATCGTATTGACCCTGCGCAAGGCCGAGGAGCGGCTGCGTCTGTTGCGGGAGAACCGGTCGCTGAGGAAGAAGCTCGTCAGGGCCCAGAGTGTCGAGGATCTCGTCTATCAGAGCCGGCAGATGGCCGAGCTCGTCGGGCAGGTGGTTCAGGTTGCGCCGGCGCAATGCCCGGTTCTGGTGACCGGGGAGACCGGGACCGGCAAGGAGTTGATCGCCCGGGCTCTGCATTATTCCGGACCGCGCGCAGATGGTCCTTTCATTGCGGTCAATTGCAGTGCCATTGCCGCCAGTCTGCTGGAGAGTGAGTTGTTTGGACATGCCAAGGGGGCCTTTACCGGCGCGGACAGCGCGCGCGACGGACTTTTCATCGCCGCCAGTGGAGGAACCCTCTTTCTGGATGAAATCGGGGAACTTCCGCTGGAGCTGCAGCCCAAGCTGCTTCGCGTGCTGCAAGAGGGGGAAGTCCGGCGTGTGGGTGAAACGAGGTCGCGCAGAATCGACACGCGGGTCATCGCTGCGACGGCGCGTGATCTCAAGCGGGAGGTCGAGGCCGGCCGGTTTCGCAGCGATTTGTATTTTCGGCTGGCGGTTGTGGAATTGCATCTCCCGCCCCTGCGGGAACGGCGCGAAGATATCCCGGTGTTGGCGGACTATTTCGTTCGCAGGATTGCTGAACGTGAACGTCGTCCTGCGCCGGTGATGCAACCGGAGGTCGCCGGACTGCTGCAGGCATACGATTGGCCGGGCAATGTCCGCGAGTTGGAGAATTTTCTGGAAAGGACCATGATTTTTTGTCGTGGCAGCCAATTGACGGTTGCCGATCTTCCCTGGGAGGTGCGGCGCAAGAAGAGAGAGTCTCCGGATGATCTTTCGTTGAAGCGGGCGGTAAGCAGGCTCGAGCGGGAATATATCACCAGGGCTCTCGCCGCCTGTCAGGGGAACCGTACCAAGGCGGCCAAAATGCTCGAAATCAGTCTGCGGGCACTGATGTACAAGATCAAGGATCACCAGATCGAGGTCTGACGTGTTCCCGGAGGTCAGAACTGCCCGCAGGGTTGAAGTTCCAGGGAAACTTCCCGCGCAGGATCCCGGCCTCTCTGAAACCTGAGTCGTACCGGTCGCCCCGGCGGCAGGGCACGAACGGCTCGAATCAGGCTGGTACGATCTTCGATGGTTCGGCCGTTGAGGGCCAGGATGAGATCCCCGGCCCTGAGGCCGGCGAGGGAAGCCGCACTTCCCTGAAGAACACGGGTGATGGTGACTCCCTGCGTCCGTGGGCCGGTGGTATTCCAGATATCGGCGAGCTGCGCCCCGAGACAGCTCGTCGGGCGAGCCCTTCGGACGGACAGCAGTTTTTGTGCCGCTGCCGCCGGAACCACGAAGGCCATCCCTGCCAGTCCGTTGCGCCACGTCAGCATGCCGCTCTGAATTCCGATGACCCGGCCTTTGAAATCGAGCCAGGGGGCTCCGGAAAATCCTTTGGCGGTCGTCGCCGCAACCAGAAAGACTTCGCTGTAGCACCGGTTCGGGCCGTTCCACTCGAAGGTTGTCCGGGGGCGGGCCACCGTGCCGCCGAGGAACAGGTTGCGCCGGTACAGCAGGGAACCATAGGCGAAGACGTCCTCTCCCGCTCCCGGGAGGGCGGGGGCCGGCGACAGGTAGGAAAAAAATCCTGCCGGGCGGGCG
>CAYTVY010000003.1:40914-48193 GCA_964441925.1 uncultured Geothermobacter sp. | reverse complement strand
CGTCCCTCCCCCAATCCGATTGATGAAAACCTCGCGCGGCCGGCTGGTGCCGTCGGAGGGACCGACGATGCCCTCGCGCTCCATCTTCTCGATCATCCGGGCGGCACGGTTGTAGCCGAGCCGCAGACGACGCTGCAGCATGGAAATGGAGGCCTGGCGGGTTTCGGCGATGATGGCCAGGGCCTCGTCCCACTTCTCGTCGTACTCGTCGTCACCGCCGCCGGCTGCGTTGTCTCCCGGGGGCGGCTGCAGAATGCTGCTGTCGTATTCCGGGTCGCCCTGCTTTTTCAGGAAGTCGACTACCCGCTGCACTTCCAGCTCGGAAACGAAGGCGCCGTGCACCCGCTGCAGGACACCGGAGCCGGGCGGCAGGAAGAGCATGTCGCCCATGCCGAGCAGGCTTTCGGCCCCCATCGAGTCGAGGATGGTGCGCGAGTCGGTGCGTGAGAAGACCTTGAAGGAGATCCGGGTCGGAAAATTGGCCTTGATCAGGCCGGTGATGACGTCGACGCTCGGCCGCTGGGTGGCGAGAATCAGGTGGATGCCGGCGGCCCGCGCCATCTGGGCCAGCCGGGCGACACTCTCTTCGATTTCCCGTCCGGCGACCATCATCAGGTCGGCCAGCTCGTCGACGATGACGACGATGTAGGGCAGGTGGCCGTGCTCCAGTTCCTCTTCCGGCTCGGGGACCGGCGCGTCCGGATCGAGCGGTTCCGGCGGGCTGTCGACCTGGATGATGCCCTTTTTCTTCAGTTCGTCCTTTTCTTTTTCTTCGCGGGCGATCTTCTTGTTGTAGCCGTCGATGTTGCGTACGCCCTTGTCGGCCATCAGCTTGTAGCGGCGCTCCATTTCCCGTACCGCCCAGGCCAGGGCCAGTGACGCCTTCTTCGGGTCGGTGACCACCGGCAGCAGCAGGTGAGGGATGCCCTCGTAGATCGACAGTTCGAGCATTTTCGGATCGACCATGATCAGCCGGACATCCTGCGGGCTGGAGCGGTAGAGCAGCGACAGGATCATGGTGTTGATCGACACCGACTTGCCGCTGCCGGTGGAGCCGGCCACCAGCAGGTGCGGCATCCTGGCCAGGTCGGAGACCACGGTGTGGCCGAAGATGTCCTTGCCGAGGGCCAGCGGCAGGCGCCCGGAGGATTTCTGGAATTCCGGCGACTGGAAGATCTCCTTCAGATAGACGGTTTCCCGCTGCTTGTTGGGGATCTCGATGCCGACCACGCCGCGTCCGGGAATGGGGGCGACGATGCGGATCGACAGGGCCTGCAGCGCCATGGCCAGGTCGTCGGCCAGGCCGGCGATCTTGTTGACCTTGACGCCGGGGGCCGGCGCGAATTCGTACATGGTGACCACCGGCCCCGGCTTGACTTCCGCCACGTCCCCCTCGACGCCGAAGTCCTTGAGTTTCTTTTCCAGCAGCCGGGCATTCATCATCAGCGTCTCGCGATCGACCGGCGGCGTTTCGTCGCCGTCGTGATCGAGCAGGTTGAGGGAGGGAAAGTGGTAGGTGCCGGCAGGTTCGAGAAAGTCGAAACTCTCCTGGTCCGGGGGCGGGTCTTTCCGGCGTTTGCGCTTGGTCGTAGTGTGGCTGGCCGGTGCCGGCAGGACCGCCGGTTCGGGCTGGACGATCACCGGTTCCCGGTCGATGCGGAGTCCTTTTTGGCGGGCTTTTTCCTTCTTCCGTGCCGCCCGGGCGTCACGGCGCTGGTTGAGGGTCGAGCCGATCCTTTCGGCCAGCCCCTCCAGGAAGAGGACCATGGAAAAGCGCGCCACCAGCATGAAAGAAGCCAGGAAGAAGGCCAGCAGCAGGATGAAAGCGCCGGTGTAGTTGAAATAGCTGCGCAGCGGATCGGCCAGGATGCGGCCGAGGGCGCCTCCGGCCTGATTGATGGTTTCGCCGAACAGATGCACCCGGCTGGCGTGCAGGGCGACCAGGCCGTCGAGGGTGAGCAGCAGCAGGATGAAGGCGCCGATTTTGTAGAGTCGGACCTTGATGTCGCGGAACTTCAGCAGCCGCCAGGCGAAGAGAAAACAGGCCAGCGGGACCAGGAAGGAGGGCAGACCGAGCACCTGGAAGAAGAGATCGGCCAGATGCGCCCCGACCACCCCCCCGTAGTTGCGGATGGTTTCCGGATGCAGGTTGTTGTTGAAAGAGGGGTCGGCGTTGGAAAAGGACACCAGGCTGAGCAGGGTGAAGACCCCGAAAGCGAGCCAGAAGATGCCGGCGATTTCCTTTTTCAGGTGTTCGCGGAAAAAAGGTGTGTTTTCGCTGCCCATAGCACCGGCACTATAGCCCAAGCAGCGGCGGTTTGACAATCTCCTGAATCAGTGAGCTTCTTGCCGGCGGATAGCACAAGCCATTGATCTGCCTGAGCTTCCCAAAAATCACCGGCGAACCTATGGGGGCGCCTTGGATTTTTGGAAACCACATCCAGGCCAAGCACTTCCACTCTCCATCCAACAGAAACCCACGGGTTCAGGAATCCGGCTGTTGCCCTCTTCCGGCCGGTGCCCGATCAGAGCGGCAACAGCAGAAAGACCAGACCGACCAGCCAGCAATAGACGGCGAAGATCAGCAGCCGCCGCTTGCGGATGACCCCCATCAGCAGGTGGATCGAAGCCAGCCCGACGAGAAAGGCCGCCAGGGTCCCGGCCAGGTAGGCCGGGATGTCGGCGGCCTGGACCGCCGACAGCTTTCGCAGGGACAGCAGGGCGGCGCCGCCGACCGCCGGCAGGGCGAGCAGAAAGGAGAAACGGGCGGCCGCCTCGCCGTCGACGCCGCGCAGCAGCAGGGTGGCGATGGTGGAGCCGGAGCGGGAGATGCCGGGGATGATCGCCAGCCCCTGGACCGTGCCGACGAGCAGGGCGTCGAGGATTCCCAGTTGGTCGAGGCGCCGCGCGCCGTGGCGCAGCCGCTCGGCGATGAAGAGCAGGCTGCCGGTCACCAGCAGCATGGCGGCGACGGTCGGCAGGCTGTGAAAGAGCCGGCTGAAGAAATCCTCAAGGCTCAGGCCGATGACGGCCGTAGGGATCGAGGCCAGGCCGAGCAGGCCGAGCAGGCGCAGCTGGCGCCGGTCTTCGTCGGTGCGGCGCAGCGGGGCGCGAAGCAGGGCCGCCAGGTCGTTCCGGAAATAGAGACAGACCGCCAGCATGGTGCCGACGTGCAGCATGACATCGAACAACACTCCCGGCTGGCGGAAGCCGGGCAGAAAGTGCTGGGCGATGACCAGGTGACCGGAACTGGAGACGGGAAGAAATTCAGTGATGCCTTGCAGCAGGCCGAGAAGGACGGCATGTCCGACGTTCATCTATGTGTTCCTCCGAATATCCGCATGCTGGGTTATAGTTCGAGAATGAAAGGAAAAATAAGGGGTCTTCTGTCGAGTGTTCGATTGAAAAAACGGCGCAGGCACTTGCGGACCTCGACCCGGATCTCCTCCCAGTCGCCGACGGTTTCCAGACTGTGCCGCGTCAGCAGGTCGCGAACTTCCTGTTCCGCCCGGGCAAGATAGTCGCCGCCGACATCTTCGGTGATGAAGCCGCGGCTGAAGATTTCCGGGCCGTAGAGGATCGATCCCGTCTGCTGGTTGATGGCGAGAATGACGTTGACCACGCCGTGATTGGCCAGGTGTCTCCGGTCGCGCAGCTCCACCGTGCCCAGGTCGCCGATGCCCCGACCGTCGACGAAGATGCGGCCGGTTTCGAATTCCTCACCGCGCCGGGCGCCATCGGGGGTCAGTTCCAGGGACTGGCCATTGCTCAGTACGAAGGCGTTGGCCGCGGGCAGCCCCATTTCGGCGGCGAGTCGTGCGTGCCGCACCAGGTGTCGGTATTCGCCGTGCACGGGGACGAAATAGCGGGGACGGATCAGGGCGTGCAGGGTTTTCAGCTCTTCCTGGGAGGCGTGGCCCGAGACGTGAATCTCGCTGGTCGTCTCGTAATGGACATCGGCGCCGCGGCGGAAGAGCTGGTTGATCAGGCCGGTGATCGCCTTTTCGTTTCCCGGAATGAATTTGGAGGAGAGGATGACCGTGTCACCGGGAACGATTTCGAGCTGCTTGTGGTCGCCGGCCGCCATGCGGGAGAGGGCCGACAGCGGCTCGCCCTGGCTGCCGGTGGTCAGCAGCAGCACCCGGTGGGGCGGCAGAGCCGAGTACTGCCGCAGGTCGATGAACAGTTCGTTGGCCACCCTCAGACGGCCCAGTTCGCGGGCGACGGCGATGTTGGCGAGCATGCTGCGGCCGTTGACCAGCACCTTCCTGCCGGCATCCGCGGCGGCGTCGAGAATCTGCTGGATGCGATGGATGTTGGAGGAAAAGGTGGCGACGACGACCTTGCCGCGACAGCCGGGAACCAGACGACTCAGGGTGTCGCCGACGCTCTTCTCCGACAGGGTGTGCCCCGTGTTCTCGACATTGGTCGAATCGGCCAGCAGCAGATCGACGCCTTGCTCGCCGCAGGCGGCGAGAAAACCGAGGTCGGTCGGCTGTCCGTCGACCGGGGTCGGGTCGAGCTTGAAATCGCCGGTATGCAGAAGGGTACCGGCCGGGGTTCGCAACAGGATGCCGGCGCCGTCGACGATGCTGTGGGTAACCCGAAAGAATTCGGCTTCGAACGGTCCGAGCGTCAACGGCTGTCGCAACGCCACCTCGCACAGCCGGGCCGGATTCGCCAGCCGGCGTTCGGCGAGTCGGTTCTTCAGCAGTCCCAGGGTCAGGGGAGTGCCGTAGACGGGTGGTGAACCGAGGTCGTCCAGCAGGTAGGGAAGGGCGCCGATGTGGTCCTCGTGGCCGTGGGTGAGCAGGATGCCGAGGATGTCGTTGCGGTGCGGGCGCAGAGCAGAGATGTCGGGCAGGACCAGGTCGATACCGAGCATGTAGGGCTCGGGAAACATCAGGCCGCAGTCGATGATCAGGAATTTCCCGCCATATTCGACGGCCAGCATGTTCAGACCGATTTCGCCCAGGCCGCCCAGCGGAAGCAGGCGCAGCGCCCGGCCGCCGGTGACCGGTCCGTCGGGAGCTGTCATGCCGCGTCCCCGCCCAGGGCATCGGCGATCGGCTGCCGGATTTGGGCCATCAGTTCGCGCATCTGCCGGACCGACCTGCCGGCGGTCGGCACCGGGGGAAAGAAGGTCACCTCGATTTCACCGCCACGGATGCGGCCGCCGCCCTTGGGCATGATGCTGAAGCTGCCGCGGATGGCGACCGGGACGATCTCCACGCCCGATTGCAGGGCGACGAGAAAGCCGCCTTTTTTGAAGGGGCGCAGGCTGCCGTCCTCGGTCCGGGTGCCTTCGGGAAAGATGATGACCGAGGCGCCGGCGGCGATCCGGCTGGCCACGGCCTTCATGCTTTCGAGGGAATCGCGGCGGTCGCCGCGTTCCACGGGAATATAGCCGGCCTGGCGCATGGCCGGACCGAACAGGGGGATGCGAAACAGCTCGGCCTTGGCCAGCCAGCGGAACTGCCCGGGGATGCCTGCCAGCAGCGCCAGGATGTCGAAGTTGCTCTGGTGATTGGCCATGAAGATGACCGGCCGGTCGGCGGGGATGTTCTCCAGTCCTTTCATGCGCAGCCGGACGCCGGCCATGGCAAGCCCGATCCGGCCCCAGAGGCGTGCCCAGTTGTGCAGGGAGTCGGCGCCGCCGATCAGGGCAATGCCGAAGCCCGCAAGGATCATGATCAGGGTCAGGGGAAAGAAGATGCTGTAGAAAAAGAGGGTGCGCATGAACAACTCCTTGAAAACCTTGAGAAGGCAGTCTAGTTGAGCTTTTTTCGCGAGTCAATCGCCTTCGCCCGCGGTCCCGCTTTACAGTTCTGGTGCATTTGGCTACACTTCACCTGATTTGCGAATCCCCATTCAATCTAGCATCGGGCAGGTCGTTCGCCGGCAGGATCGACGGTCTGCAAGGGAGGATGTCATTCATGTCTGTCAACAAGGTCATTCTGGTCGGCAATCTCGGCAAGGATCCCGAACTGCGCTACACTCCGGCGGGTACCGCTGTGGCCACCTTCCCGCTGGCCACCAGTGAACGCTATCGCGACAAGAGCGGCCAGCAGGTCGAAAAGACCGAGTGGCACAATATTGTCGTCTGGCGCAACCTGGCCGAGATTTGCGGCAAGTATCTGCATAAAGGCAAGCAGGTCTACATCGAGGGCAAGATCCGTACCCGCTCCTATACCGACCGGGATGGCAACAAGCGCTACATCACCGAGATCGAGGCCGACCAGATGCAGATGCTGGGTCGCATCGGGGAGGATGCCGGGGGGCGTGCCCCTGCTCCGGCGGCAGCGCAGGACGAATTCAACCAGCAGCAGCCGGCGGCGTCCTTCGATGAGCCGGCCTACAATCCCGACGACGACATCCCTTTCTAGTTCAGGGAGGCTGACGCTCGGCGAAATGCCCATCCATTCCCCTGTCGGCGGTATTCTGTGCCCGCCGCCGTACCGTCGCCCTGTCGCAAGGCCTGCCGTCCCTGTCGGTCGGTGGAGTCGTGGAGGCTGTGGACATGCTCGATGAACGCCGGGAGGCGCTGCGGGATGCCCTGAACGATCCAGACGCGGGGGTCCGGCAGGCGGTGGCCAGGGCGTTGGACGAGATCGACCTGCTCGGCAGTCTCGACGGACTGCTGCAGGCGGCGGCCGGAGGCGAGCGCGGCGAACGGGTCAAGGCCATCTTCGCCCTGGAAAGGGCCCGGTCTCCCCGGGTCTTCCCGGTGCTGCTGCAGGCGGCCGAGGACGCGGATGCCGATATCCGCGCTGCCGCCACCCAGGTGCTTGGGCGTCGGCACAACCCGCAGACCCTGAAGGCGGTTCTGGCGCGCCTGAAGGACAGCGAGCCGGCGGTGCGGGTTCACGCGGCGACCGCCCTCGGCTTTTTTTCCGACCGGCGTCTGGTCCCCTATCTGGCAGCCGTGCTCAAGGCGCGTGACGATGCCCTGGTCTGCGCCGCCATCGATTCGTTGGCCCGAATTGGCGACCCGGCTGCCGAACCGCATCTGTTGCAGGCCCTGCACGATCCGCGGCGCAAGGTGCGCATGGCCGCCGCCGAAGCGTTGGGGCGGCTCGACTTCTGACGTTTTTCCTGTTCTCCTTCTTCTGCCACCTCCGGCATGACCACCATGCCGTGCTTTCAGTGGCTATCGTTTTGAAAAAGTCTTTTGTTTTACTGATCTATCCGTAAATCCGCAAATATGAAAATGACTGCTTTTTCACATCAAACGCAATCTTTGCCGGCCGGTATGACCCTGGTCAGTCGATGTAGTCGG
>CAYTVY010000003.1:0-40814 GCA_964441925.1 uncultured Geothermobacter sp. | reverse complement strand
ACATCAAACGCAATCTTTGCCGGCCGGTATGACCCTGGTCAGTCGATGTAGTCGGTGATGTCGATGTGGCGACTGAACGGATCGACCTCGCCGACGATGCGGCGTCGGGCGGCGGCGTCCAGTTCGATGATGGGAGGCGGTTCGAGGCGGCTGCCGTCGCCGTCGAACAGCATCTTCAGCCGCAGCTGGCCGGAGTCTTCCGGGTTGATCCAGGTGACCAGGCCGATTTCGTTGCTGGTCAGTCGCACCAGACTGCCGACGGGGTAGGGGCCGAGAAAACGGGTGAAACAGGCCAGATAATCGGGGTGAAGCGCGGAGCCGGCGAGTTCCTCCAGGCGGGCGACGGCCTGCTTCGGGGTCATCGGGCGCTGGTAGGAGCGCAGGGTGGTGATGGCGTCATAGGTATCGGCGATGGCCGCCATGTCGACCAGGGGAGACATGGCTTTCCCCTTGGCGTCGGCCGGGTAGCCCTCGCGGTTGTAACGCAGGTGGTGACCGAGGACGATGTCGATCACCTCGGGTGTCATGTCGCCCATCTGGCGGACCAGGTCGGCTCCGGTGGCGGGATGTTTCTTGATCTGTTCGAATTCTTCGTCGGTGAGCTGACCGGGTTTGTTGATGATCTTCCAGTCGACCTTCAGCTTGCCGATGTCGTGCAGCAGGGCTCCCAGACCGAGCAGTCGCAATTCTGTCTCGCCCAGTCCGCAGGCGCGTCCGACGGTCAGGGCGAGGACGGCGACATTGACCGAATGGGTGAAGGTGTAGTTGTCGTAGTCCTTGAGCAGTGACATGGCGAACAGGGCGTGCGGATCGGTCAGGGTCATGTGGACCATGCTCTTGACCGTCTTGACCGCTCCTTCCGAGGAGGGGACGGTTCCCATGCGCACGTCGTGAAAGATGCGGTCGACGACTTCCAGTGCCCGGCTGTAGATGGCCCGCGGCGTCTCGTCGTTCTCGTCGTCCCGGGCGCGAACTGGCAGGATGTGTTTGACTCCCCTGGCTCGCAGTGCCTGCTGCAAGTCACCGTTGCCGGCCCCCTCGTGCAGCAGCAGGACGAACTGACGGACCTCCTCCCGGGTCAGGCCGCGGTTGAACTCGACACCGTCGATGTCGAAGCGCTGAAGCAAAGTGATGATGTCGTCTGCCGCCGGCTGGTTGTCGGCGAAAAGGTGCTGGTCGGCGAAAAGAGAACCTTCCAGCAGGCCCAGACGCATCGACCTACGTCGGCGCAGGTAGAGCAGCAGCTGTTCCGCCAGTCGTGTTATCTGCCGCTGGACTTCGGGGTGCGCGGCCGGATAGAGCTTCAGACCCTTGCAGGCAGCGGCCAGAAAATGGATGATCTGCTGTGGTCTGTCTTGTTCAGCCATGGATGCGGCTCAGGAGCTTCAGGGCGGTCGCCGCCTGGCGGGCGACTTCGGGTGAACGGTCACGGGCGGCCTGTTCCAGCAGCGGTACGCTGTGCGGGTCGCCGATTTCACCGATGGCCTGGGCGGCGGCGGCCCGCAGTTCATTCTGCTCGCGGCGCTTGAAGAACCGACGTGTCTTCAGGATGGTCGTCAGGGCCGGCAGGGCCTCGGGGGAACCGATTTCCCCCAGAGCGCGGATCGCTTCTTTCTTGCGCCCGGACTGCTTGCAGAAAAAATCTCCCTTGCGGACGATCTTCAGCAGCCCGGGAACCGCCGATTCATCACCGATCACCCCGAGGGAAAGGATTGCCTGCCGGCTGATCTCCTCGTCGTCATCGTCGATGATGTCGAGCAGAATGCGTGCCGCGCCCGGGCCGCCGATGCGCGTCAGGGCGCGGATGGTTTCCCGGCAGACGCGGGTGTCCTCGTGGTGCAGCAGCCGGTGCAGGTGGCGGGTGGCGGCCGGATCCCTGATTTCTCCCAGAATGTTGACGGCGTTGCGTACCACGTACCAGCGTTCATCCTGCAGGTAGGTCGCCAGCAGCGGCACGGCCCGGGATCCCTGGCGGGCGAGGGCGTTGCTCAGGATTTTACGGCGGGCGGCCACCTTCTCTTCAGCCAGGCGCTCCATCAGCCGTTCCAGGGCGCTTTGCCGCAGAAAGCCGAGAATGCGCAGCAACAGTTCCCGATGACGCCCGGCGATTTCGCGATCGCAGAGAAAGTCGATCAGAAAATCGATCAGCTCGGGTTGGGACAGCTGTTTCAGGGCGTTCCATGCCGCTTCGCGCCTTGACAACCCGGCGCTGCGGTCGGCAGAGAGCTGACAGAGCAGGGCCAGGGCCTCGAGCAGCCGCAGGCGGCCGGCCGGATTCTGGCAGAGACGGGCGAGAGGCACCAGTTCGTCGAGCAGGGCGGCGAAACGGTGGTCGTCCTGCTCGCGGCGCAACTCGTCGATGACCGTTTTCAGATCCCGTTCACCGAAGTCGAAATCCGGAAGGCCGTCTTCCCCGCCGCCTCCGGCGTCTTTGTCCTTGGCGATTTCGATTTCCTGCTTGTGTGCCAGGATCTGTTCCAGGTCGGTTTCGTTGACCCAGATGGTGGTGAGCCGCGCCTTGAGCAGCAGTTCCTTGATGCCGCCGTGCCGGCGTATCTCACGCGGGTCGACTTCCAGGGCGCGGCCGAAACCGATCAGGTCGTTGGTGGAGAGGTCCGGAAGAATGACCAGGGTCTGGACCAGACGGCTGAAAAGGAAGGCGGCCAGTTTGCGCAGGACCGGGTTATCGGTGGCGACGGGGGCTTCGTCGAGAAAGAACCCTTCCTTGCGTACCCTGAGAGTGAGATTGCGGCCGGCATCGAGCAGGGGGAGGAAGGCGGTGCGGGTTTCGGAGGCCGTGGCCACGACTGCCGGATGTCCGGCCGGATAGTAGCGGACCGCTTTGATCAGCTTGGTCAGTTCACGCAGGGCCGTTTCGATCTGGGGCAGGGGCTGGCTCACCTCGAACCTTCTCGAACGTTGGAGTTGCTTGCAATTCCAGCATACCCGCTTGCCGACGTGTTGTAAATCTCCCATGAGCGCCGATACCCATGGGAGCCCGGCTTCAGTCGCTGTCCGTCAGGCAGAAGCCGGCATCGTGAACGCCGTGGTCTTGCGGCAGGTACATCCGCTCGATCAGGTCGGCGTAGGTATCGCGTATGATTTTGCGTTTCAGCTTGAGGGTGGGGGTGATCTCCCGGCCCGAGAAGTCACGCGACATCAGGGTGAAGCGCTTGATATGCATGAATCCGGGTTGCCCGGTTTGTAATCGGTCGATGCGGCGGCGAACGAGGTCGAGAATGGCCGGATGGGTCACCAGGCCGCAATGGTCGAGGTAGGGCAGTTTTTTCTGCCGGGCGTATTTTTCCAGATTGTCGAAGTTGGGGACGATCAGGGCGACGAGATAGGGTTTGCGGTTGCCGAAGACAAAAGCGTTGGCAATGAATTTGTCCGCCTTGAGGCGGTTTTCGATCGGTTGCGGGGCGATGTTTTCGCCGCCGGCGGTGATGATCAGGTCTTTCTTGCGGTCGGTGATGCTGAGAAAGCCGTCCTGGTCGAGGTGGCCGATGTCGCCGGTATGAAACCAGCCATCCCGCAGGGCTTCATCGCTTTTGACCGGGTTTTGCCAGTAGCCCTTGAAGACGGTCTTGCCGCGGATCAGAATTTCGCCGTCGTCGGCGATGCGGAGTTCGGTGTTCGGCATGCAGCGGCCGACCGTACCCAGGCGCACCTGCCCCGCGCAGTTGGCGGTGATGCCGGCCGCCGTTTCGGTCAGGCCGTAGCCTTCGTAGATCGGGATGCCGGCGGCGAGAAAGAATTCGGCCACGTTGCGTGCCAGGGGGGCGCCGCCGGAGACGAAGAAACGGATGTTGCCGCCCAGCGGCTGTCGCAGCTTGCCGAAGACCTTGTCACGGGCGAGACGTGTCACGCTCTCCAGCCAGCCGGGAATCTCCCGGCCGTTCAGCTCGAGATGCAGATGGCGGGTGCAGGCTTTCAGGGCGGCGAAGAAGATCTGTTTCTTCAGCCAGGAGCCGGAACCGATCCGTTCCATGACCCGGGCGTACATCTTTTCGAACAGGCGGGGGACGCTGATGACCACCGTCGGACTGACCTCCTGCAGATTGACCGGGACGCTGTCGATGCTTTCAGCGTAGTTGATGGTCGCCCCCTGAATCAGCATGAAGTAGTAGCCATCCACCCGCTCGAAGACGTGCGACAGCGGCAGGAAGGAAAGGCAGGAGTCGGCGGGACTGATCTCGAAGATGCTGGCGGCTGCCTCGACCGCTGACAGAATGTTGTCGTGGGTGAGCATCGCCCCTTTCGGTGGCCCGGTGGTGCCGGACGTATAGACGATGGTGGCCAGTTCTGCCCGCTTGACTTCGGCAAGACGCCGGTCGAGGAGCTGATCGTCGATGGTGTCGGGCAGAAAGCGGCGCAGCGGCATCACCAGTTCGTGATCGCTGTCGCCCTCGATCAGGATGACCGCCTCCAGGTCGGGTAACTGGGGCAACTGCGACTCGATTTTTCGTTGTTCGTCGATGGCGCGGACGAAGGCGAAGCGGCTGCCGGAATTGTTCAGGATATAGGCCGCCGCCTCTGCCGACTCGGTGTGGTAGACGGGAACGGTCACGCCGCCGCAGGCCATGATTGCCAGGTCGGCGAAGGCCCATTCCGGCCGGTTGGGGGACATGATGGCCACCCGGTCCCCGGGCTCGATGCCGAGAGCGAGCAGGCCGCCGGCAAAGCGCCTGACCTGGTGAGCGAACCGTTGCCAGTCGATATCGCGCCATCTGTCGCCCACTTTGGTCCGCATGACGGTCTGATGGCTGCGTTCGGGTGCCAGGTCGAGAATGGTCTGGGGAATGTTTCGATGCATGTTCACCTCCGGCCGGATGTCTCCTCGGGATGTGGCTGATTCAGGTTCAGTATACCGGGAAAATGGCCGATTTCCGGCAGGGGCACGCTTTTGCCGGCTTGACATGCCGGCGCGGCACTGGCATGAAGGACCCATGATTCTGGGGATTACGGGCAATATCGCCAGTGGCAAGAGCCGGGTGGCGGCCAGGATGGCCGAATTGGGGGCGGCGGCTGTCAGTGCCGATCAGTTGGCGCGCGAGGTGGTGGCGCCGGGCAGCGAGACGCTGGCCGCCCTGGTCAATGTGTTTGGCGAGGCCATTCTGGCGGCGGACGGCAGCCTCGATCGGTCGCGACTGGCCGAAATCGTCTTTGCCGATGTCGGGGCGCGCAAGCGGCTCGAGGCGATCACCCATCCGGCCATCGGCCGTCTGGCCGAGGAACGGCTGCGCCGGCTGTGGCAGGAAGGCCACCGGCTGGTGGTCTACGAGGCGCCGCTGCTTTTCGAGGCCGGCGCCGTCGGGCGGGTCGACCGGGTGCTGGTGGTGCTGGCCGATACCGAGGTGCGGCTGGCACGGCTGATGGCCCGGGACGGCCTGGATCGCGAGGCGGCATTGCGGCGGATCCGGGCACAGATGTCGCAGGAGGAGAAGGCGGCCCGGGCCGATTACGTCATCGACAACTCCGGCAGCTGGGAGGACTGTCGCCGGCAGGTCGACGCACTTTACCGCCGGTTGCTCTCGTCTGCGGACTGACGATCCTCCGCCAGAAAATCGCCGATTCGGCGCAGGGTGTCGTTCAATTGCGGGTTGTCCGGCAGGGTCAGTACGTGCGGCACCTCCGGACCGTAGCGATGGAAGGTTTTCTCGCGGCTGCCGAGTCGCCGGAACAGCTGTTCGGTGCTGGCCGGATCGATGGTCTGATCACCGGCGCTGCCGAGAACGAGGCAGGGGGGCTCGATGGCCGGCAGCCGTGGCCGCAGGCCGGCGATCAGCCGGTGGATTTCGGCGATTCCGGCCAGGGGTCGTCGGTCGTAGAAGAAGGGGGCGACGGCCGGATCCTTGGGCTGGTACTGAAAAGGGTGCAGGTGTTTGAGCAGCCAGGCCAGCCGGCCGAGACGGTGCCTGACGCGCAAAAAGGGGGAGCAGAGGGCCAGTTTGGTGACAGGAGTGCCGTCGGCAACGGCCTGCAGCAGCAGCAGGGCACCGGTGCTCGATCCGACGGCGGCGGGTGGACCGAACTCCGTTCCCAGCAGTCGCAGCCCCTCTTCGACGGTTTGCAGCCAGTCCTGTCGGGACTGCCGGGCCAGATCCTCGGGAGTGGTGCCGTGGCCCGGCAGGCGTACCGCCAGGCAGGGATGACCGCGGCGGGCCAGGTGCTCCGCCGGCAGGCGCATTTCGTATGGAGAGGCGGTGAAGCCGTGTACCAGCAGGACGGCCGTCCTGTCTCCACCGCCGGCAAGAAAGAAGGGCAGGTTTTCCGGGTGGCGTACGCCCTCTTGTTCTCCCCGGCGCCGACAGGTGCCGAGGTAACGTTCAATCGCCCTGTTCATGGTCTGTCGCCCAGACAACAACGCCCCCGGGCCGGTCGGTCGGGGGCGTTGGTCGATGTTCTTCAGGTTGCGTTTACTTGTGGTAGCCGAGCCGGGTCGACAGCTCTTCCGCCGCCTTGACCACCAGCGGCGCCAGCTCCTTTTCGATCAGATCCATCGGCATCCGCATCGAGGGGCCGGAGATGCTGATGGCGCCGACGATGCGGCGGGTATAGTCGCGGATCGGCGCGGCGATGCAGCGGACGCCGGGATCGAGCTCCTCGTCGTCGATGGCGTAACCCTGCTCGGCGACTTTCTTCAGCTCCGCCTTCAGCCGCTCGCGGTCGGCCAGGGTGGTCGGTGTGTGCGCCTCCAGCTCCTCGGGCAGCACCTCCTCCAGCTCCTCTTCCGACATGTGGGCCAGGTGAACCTTGCCCGAGGCGGTGCAGTAGGCCGGCAACCGGGTGCCGACGCGGGAGACGACCCGCACCGTCTGGTCGGTCTCGACGACATCGAGGTAGACGATGTGCGACTCCTTGAAGATGGCCACGTAGGAAGTCTCGTTGCACTCCTTCACCAGCTTCTCGAGAATCGGTTTCGCCTGCCGCAGCAGTCCCATCTGTTTGATGAAGGTCTGTCCCAGTTCGAGGGATTTCAGCCCGAGCCGGTAGTTTTCGGTCGCCTTGTTCTGTTCGATGTAGCCCCGCGATTCGAGCGTGGCCAGCAGCCGGAAGACGTTGTTCTTGTGCAGCTTCAGACGCTTGGACAACTCGGTGACGCCCAGTTCGTCGACATCGTCGTGAAACTGTTCGAGCAGATCGAGCGCATGTGAGACTGCCTGGATGATATATTCGGATTTCTCTTTCTTGGCCATGTTACCAGAATCCCCTCGTCTAGAGTCGGTGGACAAGACCCTTCATCATAGAAAAAAACAGCGCGGTGTCAAGGACAAAAGGCGGCTGTCTGATCTGGCCAAACGGCGAAAATCCGTTGGAGTTTCAGCCTTCTGGCTCTGATGTTTCTTGTCTCGGTCAATAATAGAATGCTGTTTTAAATCTGTCAACCGCAAGCGGTCCCGTAGACGATTTTTTTCCCGGCGCAATCCACAGGTTGGCGCCAGGCACCTGCCGTTGCCGAGCGCCGTCGATGGGATTGTTGCGGCTCCGGCGGCATGACGGTTCTCATTTCGACGGCTTTCCCCGGCCGGTTTATAGCAAAGATGATGCCGGAATTCATTCCGGCAGGTCGACGTCGCTCTTCATGACTTCGCGCAGGACACTGGTGGCGAAGCTGCCCCGGGGCAGAACGAAGCCGAGGCGCAGCCCGTCCCCGTCCCGCACGACGTCGACCTGCTCGAGGGGAACGCGCAACGGCCGGCGTTCACCGTCCATGCTCAACCCGCCGCCAAGTTGGAAGTCGGCGGGGCGCAGCTGGCTGCTGTCGAGCAGGCCCTGCTCGAGCAGACCGGCCTGGTCGGAGGCGAGCAGGATCTTGCGGCCGAACAGGGGGCCCGTCGGGCTGATTTCGAAGCGGTCGGCCCGGGGTTGTTCCCGTTGCGGATCCTCGACACGAAAGCAGGCGCCATTGGCGTGCTTCCAGGCGATGTCGCCCGGCCAGAGACGCTCGATGCTTGACAGGCGCATGGTGAGCAGG
The DNA here is from genome assembly GCA_964441925.1 of uncultured Geothermobacter sp. Classification (GTDB taxonomy): domain Bacteria; phylum Desulfobacterota; class Desulfuromonadia; order Desulfuromonadales; family Geothermobacteraceae; genus Geothermobacter. Next base: position 32,836 of record CAYTVY010000003.1, on the reverse strand, counting down.
CGGTCGAACAGCTCCGCCTGCAGGGCGGAAAGATAGAGCCTGAGCCGGCGGCGGGGCAGGGAGAGCAGAGCCTGTCTGGCGCTGCGGCCGGCGGCCAGGGTTTCGACCATTCGGCGTTCGTCGCGCATGCGGGCCGGCAGGTGACGCAGGCAGGATTGCAGGTCGCCGGCATGAAAGGCGGTTGCCGCCCGTCGCCAGGCGGGATGGGCGATCTGTTGCGGGGCGCCGATGATTTCGCCGATGGCCTGATGGTGTTCCCGGCGCAGCAGGGCGGCACCGACCCGCCCGTTGTTGCCCAGAACACCGTAGCGTTGCGGCCCGAAGAAGTTGGGGACGCCCAGATCCTGCAGTACGGCCAGCACGTCGGCGGCGATCTGTTGTGCATCGGGCGCCGTGTTCCGCAACCGGATGCTGAAGCGGTTGCCGGCCAGGTGTCCCAGCCGCAGCTTGTTGCCATGCCTGGCCGCTTCGAGCAGGCGCAGACCGGGGTGGGCGAGCCGTTCGGCCTGTTCGGGCGTGATGCCGGGCAGCGAGAAGGTCTGGATGGTGACGGCGCGGGTGTCCTTCAGGCCGGCGTAACCGATGTCCCGTTCGCGCAGACCGAAGGTGGCTGCCAGCAGCCGGACGACCTCGAGGGTGCCCAGGCCGGTCTTTTCCAGGCGCAGGTAGAGATGCCGGCCTTCACCGCTCGGCGGATAGAGGGGGATCTCCTCGACCCGGAAGTCCTCCGGCTCCTGCCGGATGACACCGCCGGTGCCGGGCAGGGCGGCGGTGAGATAGGAAGGGGATGGTTGCGGCATCTCAGCCTTCCCGGTGCCGGCGCGGCCGGTTGCGGCGGTTTTCCCGCGCCAGCCAGCGCAGGCGGAAACCGGGTTCGAGGCCGGGTGGTTCGAGCAGCTCGGCGGGAAGCTTTTCCGCCCGGCGGTAATGGAACAGGTAGATGGGCTGCCCCTGGTCGAGAAAACGCCGCATGTATTTCGAAACCGGGTAGTCGTCGAGGTCCGTGGTGTAGGTGTCTTCGGTCTGGCAGAGATAACCCGCGACGTCCGGCAGGATGCCGGCCACCATTTCGGCGTAGTCGCGGAAGTCGGTGGCGAACCAGAGATGACCGCCGGGCGCCAGATGACAGCGCAGCAGCTCGAGGAAGGTGCGGTTGACCAGGCGGCGGCCGCGGTGACGCTTTTTCGGCCAGGGATCGGGACAGTTGATGTAGACGGCGGCCAAAGACTGGGGCGGTACGAAGTGATTGAGCAGCCAGCGCGCCTCGGCGCGCATCACCCGGACGTTGGTCAGGCCGGCCGTCTCGATCCTGTTGCAGGTCTTCAGGCAGCCCTTGTTGAAGATGTCGATGGCGACGAAGTTCCATTCCGGCCGACGGGCTGCCTCCTGAACCATGAAGTCACCGACGCCACAGCCGATTTCCAGGGCCAGGGGCCGGTGCTCGGGAAAGATGTTCTCGATCCCTTTCGCCTGCAGTTCCGGTTCGCGGACGAAAACCGGCGAATCGATGTAGATCATCCTCTGAGTCATGGTTTGGGCCTCTGGCGACGCAAAATCGGCGGCACGTTAGCATAGGCGGCGGTGCAGTGGCAACCTGCCGGACGGACATGGTTCATGATCGGGATTACCGCTGGGCGGCGAGAAAATCGGCCAGGGTCTCGAGGGTTCCTGCCGGAAGAAAGGCGTAAGTCGGCATCGGGGTGCCGGTTTCGACCGGCGGCGGGGTGCGCAGCAGGCGCAGGACCGCCTGCCGGTCGTAGCGGCGGCCGACCCGGTCGAGGGAGGGACCGATGCTGCCGCCGTTTCCCTCGAAGCGGTGACAGCCCCTGCAGCCGAGGGCGTTGATCAGTTCCCGGGCGTCGGTGCCGTTGGCGGCATGGACCTGCGGCGTCAGCAGCAGCAGGATGACGGGCAGGATGATGGATCGGCGCATGGTTCGCTCCCGCATGATGCAAGCTGGTGGCTATCATAACTTTCCGGTCGGTGATTGCAAAGGTGCGGACGGGAAAAATGTTGCCAAAGGGGCGGTCGCGGCGCTAGGCTAGCCCGGTGTCCGGCCGCATGTTGCCGGCAGCGGCCGGGCGAACCTATCCGAGGAGACCGACCATGCTGATCGTCATGCATCACAGCGCCACCAGCGAGCAGATCGAGCGGGTGATCGCCGAGGTCGAGGCCATGGGGCTGAAGGCCGAGCCGATTCCCGGCTCCCTGCGTACCGCCATCGGTGTGCTTGGCAACCAGGGCTACGTCGACGACACCACCATACGCAATTTGCCCGGGGTGCGCGAGACCATCCATGTCAGCAAACCCTACAAGCTGGTGTCGCGCGATTTTCACCCGCGGTCGACCCTGGTCACCGTCGGCTCCGCCGTTTTCGGTGACGGACGGCCGCCGGTCATTATCGCCGGTCCCTGCTCGATCGAGAGTGAGGAGCAGATGCTGACGGCTGCCCGGCAGGTTGCCGCGGCCGGGGCGCAGATGCTGCGTGGCGGGGCGTTCAAACCGCGCACCGGGCCGCACAGTTTTCAGGGGCTTGGCGTCGAGGGACTGAAATACCTGCGCCAGGCGGGGGACGCGGTCGGGCTGCCGGTGGTCACCGAGGTGATGCGCATCGAGCAGTTGCCGGTGGTGTGCGAATACGCCGACATGCTGCAGGTCGGCGCCCGCAACATGCAGAACTTCGATCTGCTCAAGGAGGTCGGCCGCACCGGCCATCCGGTGTTGCTCAAGCGGGGGATGAGCGCCACCATCGAGGAGTTTCTCGCCGCGGCCGAATACATACTTGCCGAGGGCAACGACCAGGTGGTGCTCTGCGAGCGGGGGATCCGTACCTTCGAGCGGGCGACCCGCAACACCCTCGACCTGTCAGTGGTGCCGCTGATCCGCGAGATGAGCCATTTGCCGATCATCGTCGATCCGAGCCATGCCACCGGCAAGCGGGCGCTGGTACCGATCATGGGCAAGGCGGCGCTGGTGGCCGGCGCCCATGGCCTGATGATCGAGGTCCATCCTGATCCGGCCCGTGCCCTGTGTGACGGAGCCCAGAGCCTCGACAGTGACGGTTTCGGGGTTCTGATGACGGAACTGCAGAGACTTCAGACGCTGCTCTGAGCCGGTGCCGGGCCGCACAGTTCGATCAGGGTCAGCTCCGGCCGGCAGTTGATGCGCAGCGGCAGGACACTGGTGCCAAGCCCCCGCGACACGTAGAGGGGGGTGTCGTGCAGGCCGATTCGGTAGTGGCCGGCGATAAAGCGGCCGCTGTACCGGGGAAGGTAGAGCGGTGGCAGCAGGGGCACCCTGATCTGGCCGCCGTGCGTATGCCCGCACAGCACCAGTCCGATGTCGGGACCGAGCAGGCGGTGTTCGAAGGCTGGCACGTGTGACAGCAGCAGGTTGAAGGACCGCCGGTCGGCTTCGGCGGCGAGGCGGCGCAGGCTGTCGGCGGTGGACGGGTAGTCGAGCCCGAGAATGCGCAGCCGGATGTCTCCCTTGCGAAAGTCGGCCGTTTCGTTGATCAGCAGTCGCACACCTTTGGCCGCGAACTTGCGGCGCAGGTTGTCTCCTTCCAGGCGTGACCAGTATTCCCAGTTGCCCTGCACGGCGAAGCTTTCGGCGATGCCCTGCAGCCGGGCGAGAAACTGCAGAACTTCCCTGATGTTGCGACGCGCTTCCAGATAGTCGCCGGTGTGCAGGATGAGATCCGGCTGCAGGCCGGCGACGCGAGCGGTGATACGCCGGTGAAAGTCGCCGAGTCTGCCGATGTGCAGATCGGTCAGCTGGACCAGCCGCAGTTTGGCTCCGACGGGCAGCCGGTCGCTTTGCAGGGTCAGGGTTGCGACGGTGAACAGGTTCGGTTCCAGAACCAGACCGTCGACGGCGAGCAGACCGCCGAGTGCAAGCGCGCCGTTGCGCAGAAAGTGTCTTCTCTTTTTGTCACGGAGACGTGGTGTTTCGTTGGGCGCCGTCATGATTGCCCAGTCTAGCATGGCCATGGGATCCTGTCGGCAGTTTGTCGGCAGGGCCGGGGCGGTCTGGTGGTCCACGGGCGCATCGTCTAGAATGAATCCGCCATGTCGGAGCGAATACTGATCGCCGAGGTCGCGGTGGCGGCCCCCCTGACGAAAACCCTTTCCTACCGGGTTCCTGAGGCCCTGGCCGGTGAGGTCCGAATCGGCATGCGCCTGTCCGTGCCCCTGGGACGCCGCCGGGTTGTCGGTTTTCTGCTCGAACTGAGTCGCGGTCCGGCCGAGGGGCTGAAACCGGTTGTGGCGCAGCTCGATCCGGAACCGCTGATTCCCGAAAACCTGATCCCCCTGCTGCGGCGCGCTGCCGCCTATTACCAGTATCCCATCGGCCTGGTGATCGCAACGGCGCTGCCGGCCGGTCTGGCCGGTCGGGGCGAGGCGCCGCCGGTGCTGCAGGAAACCTTCTACCGGGCCACGGATGCCACAGGCCGGCCACGTGGGGCGCGGCAGGCGCGGATGCTCGAACTGATCCGGGAGCGGCACGAGCTGAGTCTGAGTGAACTGCGCCGGCTTTTTCCTTCGCCTCATCCACAACTGAAGCGCTTGCTTGAAGCGGGGCTGATCCGTCGCCGGACGGAAGAGCGGCTGCGCGACCCATTCCTTTCCTGGCCGGTGGAACCCGACAGCCCACCGCCGCTGACAACGGAACAGATCGCCGTTCTGCAGCGGCTTCAGCCACTGCTGGACACCCCCGATTTCGAGAGTGTTCTGCTGCATGGCGTGACCGGCAGTGGCAAGACCGAGGTCTACCTGCGGGCCATCGACCGGGTCGTCGGACGGGGACGGACAGCCCTGGTGCTGGTGCCGGAGATCGCCCTGACACCGCAGTTGGTGGCCCGCTTCCGCGCCCGTTTCGCCGACCGGGCCGCGATCAGCGTGCTGCATTCGGGACTGTCGGACGGTGAACGCCATGACGCCTGGCGCAACATCCTGCGCGGTCGGGCCGACATCGTCATCGGCGCCCGCTCGGCGGTTTTCGCCCCCCTGCCGCGACTGGGGCTGATCGTGGTCGACGAAGAGCACGAGGCGAGCTACAAGCAGAGCGAGGGATTCCGCTACCATGCCCGCGACCTGGCTCTGCTGCGCGGACAGCAGCAGGGGATTCCGGTCCTGCTCGGCAGCGCCACCCCGTCGCTGACCAGCTATCAGCGGGCGATCTCGGGGCAGGGGATGCTGCTTTGCCTGGAGGCGCGGGCCGGCGGCCAGCCCCTGCCGGCCGTCGAACTGGTCGACATGGCCGGATCCCCTTTTCGTACCCTGTTTTCCGAATCCCTGATCGGTGCCCTGCGGGCCAATCTGGAGCAGGGCGGACAGAGCCTGCTGCTGCTCAACCGCCGGGGGTTCGCGTCCTATCTGCTTTGCGCAGCCTGCGGGCGTGGTTTCCACTGCCCGAACTGTGACATCAGTCTCACCTGGCACCGGAGCGAGGGACGTTTACGCTGCCATTACTGCGATTTCGCCCGGGTGCCGCCCGAGGTCTGCCCGGCTTGCGGCGGTATCGACCTCGAACCGCAGGGAGCCGGGACCGAGCGGCTGGCGGCGGATCTGGCCGAGCTTTTTCCCGCGGCACGCATTGCCCGCATGGATCGGGACACCACCGGCGGCAAGGGAGCGCACCGCCGCCTGGTCGAGGGCATGCTGGCCGGACGTTTCGATATATTGGTCGGCACCCAGATGGTCGCCAAGGGGCATGATTTCCCCGGCGTTACCCTGGTGGGCGTGGTCAATGCCGACGCGCCGCTCAATTATCCCGATTTCCGGGCCGGTGAGCGGACTTTCGCCCTTTTGGCGCAAGTGGCCGGCCGGGCCGGCCGAGGTGAACGGCCCGGGCGCGTATTGTTGCAGACTTACAGTCCGGATCACTATGTGTTCGAGGCTGTCGCCAGCCACGACTACCGGCGGTTCTGTGAGGCCGAGATGGCGGCGCGCCGCAGTCTCGGTTATCCACCTTTCGGTCACCTGGTCAACCTGGTGCTGGCGGGAAACCAGCAGGGGCGGGTGGAAGAGGCGGCTGCGTCTCTGGCCTCCCGCCTGCAGTCTTCGGCGGCCGGAGTCGACATCCTGGGACCGGCTCCCTGTCTGCTGGCCCGGCTGCGCGGCCGTTACCGGGTGCAGATTCTGCTCAAGGCGGCCAGCCGGCCGCCGCTGCGTCAACTGCTCGACCGGTTGGCAAGGCTGTCCCGTCCGGTGCCGGCGGGAGTGACCCTGGCTATCGACGTCGACCCACTCGACATGTTCTAGCAGTCCCGGTCATGACGGGGCGCCGAAAGGGAGGCGGATGAATTTTTATTACTATATCCGGATGTCAGGATTAATACGGAAAACGGCGTTGTTACTGTTCATCGTTCTTCTGCCGGCTGCCTGTGCCCGTCGGCCGGCGGTGGAGGGGCCCCGCCCACCTGCCGTTGCCGCTCCGGCCGCCGTTCCCGTCGGCTGGAACGAGCTGCCGGGCTGGGAGGAGGACGATCCGCGACCGGTTCTCACCGCCTTTGTCGAGGCCTGTCGGGCATTGCGCTGGCGGCCCGGCTGGCGGGCAAGCTGTGAAGCGGCCGGCAGTTGGCCGGCCGACAGCGCCGATGCGGCACGGCGATTTTTTGTCCGTTATTTCCGCCCCTGGCGGTTGCAGCAGGAGGACGGATCGGCCGAAGGGCTGCTGACTGGCTACTACGTGCCGGAACTGGCCGGCAGCCGCATTCCGGACAAACGGTTCCGCTATCCCGTCTACGGGGTCCCCGACGATCTGCTGGTCGTCGATCTGGGCGCCATCTACCCGGAGTTGTCCCGCTACCGGCTGCGGGGACGGCTGGAGGGCCGGCGGGTGGTGCCCTACTGGAGCCGGGCCGAGATCGATGCCCGTCCCGGGCTGCTGGCCGGTCACGAGCTTTTCTGGGTCGACGACCCGGTCGCGCTGTTTTTCCTGCAGATCCAGGGCTCGGGCCGCATTCGCCTGCCGGACGGTGAGCGGGTGCTGATCAACTATGCCGACCAGAACGGCCATCCCTACCGCTCCATCGGCCGGCTGTTGCTCGAACGGGGGGAGATGACGCCCGACCAGATGTCGATGCAGAACATCCGGGCCTGGGCCCGGCGGCATCCCGGGCAGGTGGCGGAGCTGCTGGCGGAGAATCCGAGCTATGTCTTTTTCCGGACGCTGGGTCCCGAATGGCGTACGCCGCCCGGCGCCATGGGGCTGGCCCTGGTCCCCGAGCGCTCGCTGGCGGTCGATCCCCGTTACGTGCCGCTGGGAGCGCCGGTCTTTCTCGCCAGCAGCTGGCCGGTCAGCCAGGCCCCTTTGCGGCGACTGATGCTGGCGCTCGATACCGGTGGCGCCATCCGGGGACGGGTGCGGGCCGATTTCTTCTGGGGGCTGGGTGACGAGGCCGGTGCGCTGGCCGGACGGATGAAGCAGCCGGTGCGTCTCTGGCTGCTGCTGCCGGCGGAGCTCGAACCGCCGTCCGTGTCCGGAGGCAAGTGAGCTGGCGTTGCCGGGTGGCCGAAAGAAGTTAAGATTCATCAAACCCGGTCGATAAGTCAGATACAATCTTCCATTCCTCGCGGAGGGGATGCTCATGGAGAAGAGTGAACTGCAGAGTGTCGTCCAGGCGATCGGCGATCTGCCTCCCATGCCGATCGTCGCCGTCAAGGTCCTGGAAATGCTCCAGAAACCGGACACCACCGCGGAGAAGTTGGCCAAGACCGTATCCAGCGACCAGGCCGTGTCGGCCCGGGTGCTGAAAATCGCCAATTCCTCTTTCTACAGTCTGCGGCGCAAGGTGACCACCCTGGAACACGCCATCGTCATTCTGGGAGAGAAGACGCTCAAGAGCCTGGTGCTGGCGTCGAGTCTGAAGGGGATCAACAAGTCATTCGGTCTGATGGAGAAGATGCTGTGGGAGGATTCACTCGGTTGCGCCATCGGCTCGCGCATGGTGGCGGTCTGGTTCAAGTCGGCCGATCCGGAGGAAGCCTTTGTCGCCGGGCTGTTCCGGCACATCGGCAAGATGGTGCTCAACAATCTGGATCCCGGGAAGTTCCGCAAGGTGATCGAGGCGGTCTACAACGGCGAGGGGAGTGAAGAGGAGCTGGAAGCGCTCTTCTTCCCCTACGGGCATGCCGAGGTCGGCGAAGCGGTGCTGACCAAGTGGAATTTTTCCGAGGATCTGACCCAGGTCGCCCGCTATCACAATGACATTTCCGGTATCGACCCGGTCGAGCAGCCGGAGCGTTACCGGCTGGCGGCGACGGTCAACTTTGCCGACGCCATGTTGCGGCGGCTGGGGATCGGCCAGCGGCAGCCGGATGGTACGATTGAGTTGTGCACCTTGCCGAGCGCCGGGGTCCTTGGTGTCGAACCTCATCAGGCCGAGCAGTTGCTGGAGGAGTTTCGCTGTTTCTTCGAAAAGGAACGCAGCACCTTTTTGGGGTAGGCCGATTTTCGGGGACCTCCTGCTATACTGTCCCCATGATCCGTTCGCTGTTCTTTCTGGTCATCCTGTTTCCCGTCCTGTGGCCGGCTGTGGCCTGCGGTCTGCAGCCGGCTTCCGGCACACTGCTGGTGGCGGACCCGTCGATGACCGATCCGCGGTTTCGCCAGACGGTGATCCTGCTGCTCAGACATGATGACGGTGGGTCGCTCGGCCTGGTACTCAACCGCCCTTCCCGTTTGCCCCTGGCCGAAGCTTTCCCCCGGCTCGAACTTTTTGCGCGCAAGACCGCGCCGCTCTGGCTGGGCGGACCGGTCTCGCCCGGCACTGCCTTTGTTCTGGTCGATGATGAGACACCGCCGGCGGGTGGCGTGCGTGTCGTCGAGGGGGTCTGGGTGACCGGAATGCGGACGCTGGTCGGCTGGATCGGACAGGGCCGGGAGCCGGCCCGTTACCGGGTCTACGCCGGCCATGCCGGCTGGGCGCCGGGGCAGCTGGCCGGGGAACTGCAGCGGGGGGGATGGCTGGTGCGTCCGGCGACGCGCGAGCTGGTCTTCGCCGATCCGGCGCAGCTCTGGCGACGGTTGATGGAGGAACCGGTGCCGGTACTGGCTGCTAGTCGTCCCGGCTTCGTGAAGAGTCCCGCTGCGGCCGCAGGATTCTGATCAGCCCGGCGAGGCCGGTCAGGGTGAAGAAGATGCCGCGCCATTTCGGTGGTGTCTTGCCTTCACTGATGAAGATCACATCATCGGCGACATCCATCCCCACCTGTTGTGCCAGCCCAAGTAACCTGTCCCGGTTGGCAGTGGCGATGATATTCCCCACCAGCATGCCGGTCACTTCCTGTTGCGGAAAGAAGGCGTCCCGGTTTTTTGCCAGAAACTCCTGCCGTTCGCGTTCCGAGTCGAGCTTGAAATAATAGGTGCGCAGCAGCTCCATGACGGCGGGATCACGGGTTTCGACCATCACCCGAACCGGCTGGTTGCGCTCCGTTCGCAGTGGCACCAGAAAGGCATCGAGTTCGATGCTGCCGCTGGTCGAAATGGCCTCGAGCAGGTCGAGTCTGGCGTCACGGATGCGCAGCCATTCGCGGGGAGCCCCCTGACTCTCGAGATCGGCCAGGGAGATGGAGAGGGGGGCCGGATTGCGCAGCAGCAGGCGGATGTCGTGGATGCCGAGCAGCAGCAGGACCAGACAGACGGCCAGCAGGGTGTAGCGAAAGCGTTTCATGGATGTTCCCGTGAATGGATGTCCTCGTGTGGCGGTTGTTTGGCGGGGAGACCGGCAGACCGCGGGAAGATGGCGGGACCGCCGGTCGGCGGCCCCGCCATCGCCAGGCGCTATCGATCATGCGATGAGGTGCCGGCTCAGGCGCCGGCGGTTTCGCCCGCCTCGTCCACCACCGCCGACGTGCGGGTCAGCAGCGAGACGACCACCAGGGCGAGGAAGCTCGCCGGGATCGAGATCAACGCCGGGCTGTTGAAGCTGATCGGGGCGTTCTGCGGCAGCAGGCCGTAGCGCACCCACATGTCCGGCGAGACCAGGATCAGACCGAGGGCGGTGACCAGGCCGACCAGGATCGAGGCGGCCACGCCTTGGGCGGTGGTCTTCTTCCAGAAGAGGATCATCAGGATCGCCGGCAGGTTGGCCGAGGCGGCGACGGCGAAGGCCCAGCCGACCAGGAAGGAGACGTTCATCCCCTCGAAGACGATCCCCAGGTAGATGGCGATGCAGCCGATGACCAGCGCCGAGATCTTGCCGGCCAGCACCTTGCCCTTGTCGCTCATCCGCATGCCGAAGAAGTTGTCCATCAGGTCGTGGGCGATGGCGCCGGACGAGGCGACGATCAGGCCCGAAACGGTGCCCAGCACCGTGGCGAAGGCGATGGACGAGATGATGGCGAAGAGAATGACGCCGAAGGACAGGGCCAGCAGCGGTGCCGACATGTTGTTGTCGGTCAGGTTGATGACGCCGTTGGTCATGGCACCGATCCCCATGAAGAGGGTCAGCACGTAGAAGAAGCCGATGGCGGCGATGCCGACGATGGTTGACTTGCGGGCCGCGGCCTGGCTCGGCACCGTGTAGTAGCGGATCAGGATGTGGGGCAGGGCGGCGGTGCCGCAGAACAGGGCCAGCATCAGCGAGATGAAGTTGAACTTCTGGGTGCCGGTGGCGTTGTCGACCTTGAACTTCAGGCCGGGCCGCAGCATGCGGGCGCCCGGGGTCGGTTTCTGGTAGTAGACGGTGGTGGTGACGTCGCCTTCCTTGATGTAGCGTTTGCCCCAGAGCACGATGGTCGAATCCTTCAGGGCCGACAGGTAGGCGAAGGGACCGACCGGGCCGGTCTCGGCCACCTCGACGCCGTCGACCTTCAGCTCCTTGATGTGGCCGACGGGAAAGAAGCGGCCTTCCTCGATGTCACCGCCGTTGTACAGCTTGCGGCCGTCCGGCAGCTTGGTGACGTAGAGGGTCTCCTCCAGGACGATCCGGCCATTCTGCTCCTCGACCTTCCAGATGCTCGTCTCGCCGTCCTTGACCAGCTTGACGAAGCCGGCCTGGCCGAAGGGGGTCGCCTGCCAGTCGGCGACCGGCTCGTAGCCGTCGACCCGCAGCCGGCCGTCGGCGTCGACGCTGGCGGTCAGGGTGCGGAACTCGTGATAGGCCTTGCGGCCGCCGGCGTCGGGCCGGGTGGTCAGGCCGCGGCCGAGCACCCCGACCACCACCACCGTGGTGAAGACCAGCAGCAGGGCGCCCTTGAAGAACTGCACGTAGGTGGTCGAAGCCATGCCGGCGGTGGCGACGATGATGGTGACGACGACACCGACGATCACCACCCCGACCCAGTGCGGCATGCCGAGCAGGGGCTGCACCAGGACGCCGGCCCCGACCATCTGCGGGATCAGGTAGAAGACCGAGACGACCAGGGTGGAGATGGCGGCCATCAGCTGGATGCCCTTGGAGTTGAATTTCGAGTCGAGGGCGTCGGTGAAGGTGTACTTGCCCAGCCGTTTCATCGGCTCGGCGACCAGGAAGAGTGCCACCATCCAGCCGGCCAGATAACCGATGGAGTACATCCAGCCGTCGTAGCCGGCAGTGGCGATCATGCCGCAGATGCCGAGAAAGGAAGCGGCGGACAGGTAGTCGCCGGCGAAGGCGATACCGTTGACGAACCAGTGAATCTGGCCGCCGGCGGCGTAGTAGCCGGCGGACGAGGTGGTGCGGCGGGCCAGGTAGAAGGAAAGGCCCAGCACGAAGAGAACGAAAAAGACGAACAGGCCGACAGCCAGCGGCGAATGGGCGTAGATCATGGCAGGCCTCCTCAGCGGTTCAGACGGGCTTCGGCCGCGTTGCAGAAGTGGTTGTAGATGACGGCCAGCACCAGGGCAAAGACGATCAGCCCGAAGCCGTAGACCACCGCCAGGGTTTGTCCCAGCACGACGGTCTGCATCAGCGACGGCCGGATGGTGTTGATGGCGACGAAGACGGCGTAGGTGATGGTATAGATGACGAACATGATGATGCCCAGACGGGTCTTGTAGCCGGACGCGTTATCCTTGCCCAGCTTCACGGCGGGTCCGTGTCCCATGACTCTCTCTCCTCCTTGCGTTGGTGTTGACTTTTTCTCCCGCGGGGCTCCGGCCATCGGAGTCCCATAAAAACGCATCATATCCCCTATCTGTGAACGGGCTACCATACGTGTATGGTAAAAAATCCACGATAGTGGGGCTAAAAATTTCGCAACATAATACGGCGTTTTAAATTCGTGTCAACCTATTTTTTCCAATAAAATATTTGTTTCAAATAGAGAAAAGAAAACCGTATACGGTTCGGTGGCTTCCGTTGGCCGGTCGCCCGGGGGACGGCCGCGGAGAATCGAGATGCTGTTTTGTCTTTTGTGGGAAAAAATTAGAAATAGGGTGGGCAGGTCGTGGCTCTTGCGGCGGCAGGGGGCCGGCTGCTATGCTGCTGCCGCCGGTTCGCGACCGGCCTCGGGCGGGCAGGGGCCCGTCCGGTCCGCCGGCTGCGGCAAGACGGGGAAAGGACGATGATGGGTGCTGCCGAGTACAAGGTGGTCGAGACGACGACCGTGACCGACGAAAGTCTGGAGGAGATCATCAACACCTGGGTCGGGCGCGGCTGGACGCTCGACACCATTCACTTCGCCATGCGGGAAGCGAGCCGCCGGCCGGCGATGGCGTTCGTGCTGTTCGTGCGGCCGGCCGGCGAGGCCGGCGAAGCGGTTGCCGGCAGCGGCCGGCCGGGCTGAAGGGGCGCGGGACCGCGGCGTTCAGTCGTCCAGGGCCACGTCCCGGTAGATGATGGTGTGCCTCGGGTCGGACGAGGGGCTGGCGCCGCAGCGTTCGCAGATCAGGTCGAGCCGTCCCTCCTCATCCGCTTCGACCGGCACCAGTTCGATCGGTTTTCCACTGCAGTTGCAGAAATAGCGGCGTTCGACGTCGATGGTCATGGCGATCCTCCTCCGTTCGGGTGGAAGTCTGCCGACGTGACCTGCATCCGTCGACCACTGTCATTCTATCACAACCGCGGGTCTTTCCTTGGCTGCCGGTCTCGGTACCTGAATCAGCGCGCTTGTCACCGGCGAATAGCGCAAGTCATTGACCTGTCTGCGCTTGGCAAAAATCGCCGGCGAACCTGTGGGTGCGCCTTAGATTTTTGAAAACCGCAGCCAGGCCAGGCACTTACACTCTTCATCCGGCACAAACCCACTGATTCAGGTCAGTAGACCAGGCCGGTTTTCTTGCGCACCTTGCGCATGGTTTTCGCCGCCACGTAGCGGGCCTTGTCCGCCCCCAGCCGCAGGGCCTCGCGGATGCGCTCCGGATTGGCGAGCAGCTCCCGGCGCCGTTCGGCGTAGGGGGCGAAGGTGTCGCGGATCCTCTCGAACAGCTCCTGCTTCACCTCGCCGAAACCGAGGCCGCCGGCCCGGTAGCGGGCCCGCAAGGCCTCGTCCTCTTCCTTGCTGAGAAAGAGCCGGTAGATCTTGTAGACGTTGCAGGCGTCCGGATCCTTCGGCTCTTCCACCGGAATCGGCGCGGTGACGATGCGCATCACCTGCTTGCGCAGGGCCTTCTCCTCGAGGAAGAGATCGATGGTGTTGCCGTAGCTCTTGCTCATCTTGCGGCCGTCCAGGCCGGGAATGATCGCCACCTCGTCGTCGATTTCCGGTTCGGGAACGGTGAAGATGTCGCCATACTCGTTGTTGAACTTGATGGCGATGTCGCGGGCGACCTCCAGGTGCTGCTTCTGGTCCTTGCCGACCGGCACCGTCTCGCTCTGGAAGAGCAGGATGTCGGCGGTCATCAGCACCGGGTAGGCGAACAGGCCGTGGTTCGGCTTGATGCCCTGGGCGACCTTGTCCTTGTAGCTGTGGCAGCGCTCCAGCAGGCCCATGGGGGTGAAGTTGGAGAGGATCCAGGTCAGTTCCTGCACTTCGGGCACGTCCGACTGCACCCAGAAGGTGCTCTTCTCCGGGTCGAGGCCCAGGGCGAGAAAGTTGGCGGCCGCCTCCAGGGTTCCCCGGGCCAGGGCCTTGCCGTCGCTGACCGTGGTCTGGGCGTGGTAGTTGGCGATGAAGCAGAACAGCTCTTCCTGCCGCTGGTAGGCGATCATCTTCTGCATCATGCCGAAGTAGTTGCCCAGGTGCAGGGAGCCGGATGGCTGGATTCCGGAAAGTACGCGCATCGTTCGTCTCTTTCGTGGTTTGTCGTCAGTCCCGGCCCGGTGCCGGTGCCGTGCCGCCGAGCATGTTGGCCAGCTGCAGCAGCTGGTTGAGGTCGAAACCGCTCTCCCGGATCAGGCCGAGAATCACCGGCAGCAGCCGGGGCAGAAAGCCGGGATCCTTGATCGCCTCCCGGCCGAGCTCCGGCAGGGCCTGCAGGATGAATTCCTTCTTTTCTTCGCTCGATAGCCGGGTGACGGCGGTCAGCAGTGTGTCGATGCTTTCACTCACGAAAAAACTCCTTGCCGCCCGGGGGGCGGTGCGTCTGGTTGTCGTCGGAAAAAACGGCATCCTAAACCCGGTGGCGGGCTTCAGGCAACCGTTTTCGGAGCCCGGACGCCGTGGCCGGTCACCGCTTCTTGCCGAAGGCGATGCGGAAAACCTGCGGGTACTCGCTGACGAAGTGGACCTGCAGCCCCTCCTTCAGGTGATCGGGCAGCTCTTCGAAATCCTTGCGGTTGGCCTCGGGGAAGATCAGGGTCTTCAGCCCGCTGCGGCGGGCGGCGATGGTCTTCTCCTTCACCCCGCCGATGGGCAGCACCCGGCCGGTCAGGGTCAGCTCGCCGGTCATGCCGAGATCGGGGATCACCGGCCGGTCGAGAATCATCGACAGCAGGGCGGTGGTCATGGTGATGCCGGCCGAGGGTCCGTCCTTGGGGGTGGCGCCGGCGGGCACGTGCAGGTGGACGAAGTGGTGGTCGAAGAAATCCGCCGGGGCGCCGTACTGCTGCAGGTGGCCCATGGTGTAGGAGTAGGCGATCTCCGAGCTTTCGATCATCACCTTGCCGAGCTGGCCGGTCTGGCGGAACCCCTTGCCCTTGCTCGCCACGGCGGTCGCCTCGATCTGCAGGGTGGCGCCGCCCAGGCTGGTCCAGGCCAGGCCGGTGACGACGCCGGGAACGCCCTTGAACACCTCGTCGGCCGAGAAATAGGGCTTGCCGAGGTAGCTCTCCAGGTCGCGCACCCCGACCCGCACCGGTCCCGGTTCTCCCTCGGCGAAGGCCATGGCGGCCTTGCGCATGATCTTGCGGATCAGCTTCTCCAGGTGACGCACCCCAGCCTCGCGGGCGTAGCCGTCGATCAGGGCCCGCAGGGTGCGGGCCGGGATCCGCACCTGACCGCGTTTCATCCCGTGCTGCTCCAGGGCCTTGGGAATCAGGTAGCGGCGGGCGATTTCGACCTTTTCCTCAAGGATGTAGCCCGACAGACGGATGATCTCCATCCGGTCGAGCAGCGGCCCGGGAATGGTGTCGAGCTGGTTGGCGGTGGCGATGAACAGCACGTTCGACAGGTCGAAGGGCACGTCCAGGTAGTGGTCGCGGAAGCTGCTGTTCTGCTCCGGGTCGAGCACCTCGAGCAGGGCCGAGGCCGGATCCCCCTGGAAGCTGGCGCCGATCTTGTCGATTTCGTCGAGCATCAGCACCGGATTGGCGGTGCCGGCGATCTTCATCGCCTGGATGAACTTGCCCGGCATGGCGCCGATGTAGGTGCGCCGGTGTCCCTTGATTTCGGCCTCGTCCCGCATGCCCCCCAGGGAGAAGCGGTAGAACCTGCGTCCCAGGGCGGCGGCGATGGAGCGGCCGATGCTGGTCTTGCCGACGCCGGGCGGGCCGACCAGGCAGAGGATCGAGCCGGAGATGTCCCCCTTCATCTTGCCGACGGCGATGAACTCGAGAATCCGCTCCTTGACGTCGTCGAGTCCGTAGTGGTCGCGATCGAGCTGTTTGCGGGCCCGCCCCAGGTTGTAGCGGTCGCGGCTGAATCTGCCCCAGGGCAGGATGGTCAGCCAGTCGAGGTAGTTGCGGCTGACGTTGTATTCCGGCGAGGACGGTTCGAGCAGGGAGAATTTCTCCATCTCCTCCTCGACGGCGCGCCGCGCCTCGTCGTTGAGGGTCAGCTGCCGCAGCCGCTGCTGGAACTTCTCGATCTCGCTGGTCTTGCCCTCCTTCTCCAGCCCCAGCTCCTTCTTGATCGCCTTGAGCTGTTCCTTGAGGAAGAACTCGCGCTGCTGGGCCGAGATCTTCTCTTCGATCTGCTTGTTGATCCGGGTCTGCAGGCGGGAGACCTCCAGCTCCTTCTTCAGCAGCACCAGCACCCGGTCGATGCGGGGCAGCACGTCGAAGGTGGCGAGAATGGTCTGCAGCTCCTGGCCGTCGGCGCTGGTCAGGTTGGCGGCGAAGTCGGCCAGCCGCCCCGGGTCGTCCATGCTGGAGCGGTTGAGAAAGAGCTTGATCTCCTCCGAGTAGAGGGGATTGATCTGCACCAGCTCCTTGAGGGTGGAGATGATGGCCATCGAGTAGGCCTTCAGCTCCGGGTTGACCGACAGCTCCGGCATGTAGTGATAGTGCACCCGCGCCGTCAGTCCCTCCGGGCCGGCCATCACTTCGAGCAGGGTGATCCGTTCCATGCAGTTGAACAGGAACTGGATCATTTCCTCGTTCTGGTTGATCACCTTGACGATGCGGCCGGCCACGCCCACCTGGTGCAGGTTTTCGGGGGTGTCCGCCGCTTCGGGATCGCGGACCAGGACCAGGCCGAGGGCCTGTGATGGCGTGTTCAGGGCCCGGCGAACGGTCTGTACCTGCGCCGGGTCGCTGACCGCCAGCGGGATCAGCAGTCCGGGGAAGGCGGGACGCGGCCGCAAGGGGATGATGGGCAGGCTGTTGGGCAGAATGTCGCTGGCCAGCACCAGGCCGCTGTCGGACGCCTGTTCCGACCCTTCCGGGATCACTTCGCCGTCACGGGTCGGTTCGTCGGGAAGAATGTCGTTATCCAGGGGGGTGGACATCGTTACCTCCGGTTGCGCGCTGGTACGCGGCTGAAAAGTAATAAGTCACCACGGCAATGTCAAGCCGCCGGTCCGGGGGTCAGAACCGCCGGCGCAGCGACAGGTGAAGGACCACGTCGGGCGTGGTGCCGACCAGGATGTCCTCGACCACCGCCAGTTCGAGGGTCGTGGCCGCGTTCAGGGCCAGGCTGCCGCCGATGGCGAGCTGGCCGGCGAATCCGGCCAGCTCATCGAGGTTGGTGGCGCGGATCAGCGAGGTATGACCATCGAACTGCAACTGCAGGCCGAGCCGGGAGAAGGGCTGCCAGCCCAGGCCGAGATTCAGGGTGCCGAGCAGGTTGCGACGCAGGGCTGCCGACGGTTCGTTGTCGTTGCCGACGAGAATTCCGGTTCCGCCGTAGAGCAGCCATTGGGTGCCGCCCGTTGTCCATCTCTGTTCGCCGCTGAGCCAGAGTGCCAGATCCCAGCCGCCACCCCCCAGCAGCCGGTCGCTGTCGCCGGTCGGCAGCTTGAGGCTGGCGCGCAGGGCGAGGCTGCGTCCGGCCGTGTCGTCCCGCAGGCACTGCCAGCCGGCGAGCAGGCGGAGATCGCCCAGTCCGGTTGCGGGCGCGGCCAGCCGGAAGCCGTTGCCGTCGCTGCGCTCGTAGCGGTAGTCGAGGCGTCCATGCGGTGCCTGGTCGCGTCCGCCCTGAGGCAGGCCGAAGGTGTCGTGCCAGCCCTCGATGAAACCGTCGAGAAAACCGCCCCGGTGGCTGAACAGCGGCAGGGCGAAACCGACTTCCAGCTTCGGACCGAGGCCGTAGTCGATGGCGAGTTCGAGCCGGTAGCTTTCACCGTCGAAGAGCAGGTTCTCGTCCGGGGTCGCGTGGATGGTGTTGTTGCTGACGAGGTCGATTGTCAGTGCGGCCCGGCTGCTGCCGGCGGCGAGTGTCTGGGCCGGACGAAGCGCCGGCAGACCGGTGCCGATGGCGACCGGTGAGAGGTCGCGGGTCCGGAGCGGCTGCAACCTGAAGCTGGTGGCCGTGGCGGCCTGGGCCCAGAACAGAATGGCCAGGAGCAGACTGACGGTGCGCACCTGGTTCACCGTACCTGGGGAGCGGCCAGCGTACCACTCAGCCGGAGCCGCCGGCTGCCGTCGCGGCCGGGTTTGCCCAACAGATCCAGCAGCGAACGCACTGCCGGTGCGAGGTCCTCTCTGGCCTGGAGCCGGACGTTGAGTGCCAGGCGACTGTGCTCGGGGCGGGAGGCCAGCTGCAGGCTGCCGGTGGCCTCCGCTTCCAGCTCGCCTCCGCGGGCTTCGAGTTTGTGCAGACGCAGGGTGCCGCCGACCGTTTCGGCTGTCAGCTCGATGGTGCCGAGCCGAAGACCGTCCTGTTCAATGCCGAAATTCTTTAATCCGGAAATACGGATATTGTCGAGTTTTACCTTGAGTTTTCCCTTGTTGCGACCGGCCGGGGGGAGCTGGCCGTCGAAGGCGGCCGCCGCGAGCCGTCCGCCGAGGGACAGGGGCAGTCGGGGGCGCAGGTCATAGGCGAGATGCAGGTCGTTCAGCTGCAGGCTCAGGTGGCCGTCGCTTCCCATTTCGGCGGTGAGTCGTCCCTGCCATATTTCGGAGTTGATGGCGACGGCCGGCCGGCCGCGCAAAAGTGCCGTCCACAGCGGACGTATCTCGAGCCGGGTCAGCTCGAGGGGAAAGGGCAGCCCCGTCGGGCGCAGGATGATCTTGTCGGCCCTGAGGCCGAGAGGATAGAGTCGACCGGCTTGCGACAGCTCGATGTCGACGCCCTGTCTCTGACCCAACAGGCGCAGCTGCTGCACTGCGGGGCCGATGGGCCAGGTGGCCCAGAAACCGAGCAGGGAGGCGACCAGGGTGCAGGCCAGGCAAAGGACGGCAAACCGGATGTCGAGGCGTTTTTTTCCTTGCGGCGGCTTCATGGTGTCGGTTCTCCGTAGCTGGCCAGCACCAGGACCGCGTCAAGCAGGGACGGGTCGTCGAATCGGGTGCGGATGCGCATCCGGGTGGCCTGCAACCTGCCGGGGGCGGTCTCCACCCGGTAGAGAAAACGCACCAGCTGATCGAGCCGGATGCGTTCGAACTTGACTTCCACGGCTTCCCGGATGTTGTCTTTTTTGTCCGGAATCTGTTGCGGACGCAGGGCGACGAGTTTCTCCTGCGCCGCCAGCTCGATGGCCGTCGCTTCGACAAAGGCGATGAGCGAGGGAGGCTGCTTGCCGCGGACAGACCGGCGCCGGCTGGACGAGGCGCGCAAACGCTGGAATTCCGCCAGTTTCTCCTTGAGCTGGCGAACCTGTTGCTCTTTGGCCGCCAGCCGGTGTTCGAGCCTGTCCAGGGTGCGGCGGTAGGGCAGAACGAGCCCGAAGGTGACCAGCGTCACCAGGATGACGATCACGGCAAGGACCAGGGCCCGCCGGTCCCGTTCGGTGAGTTCGTGTGGCAGCATCAGCTGGCTCCCTTCCAGTGCAGTTGCAGGCGGAAGTCGACACCGCCGCCCTGCGGCCTCTGCTTGGTATCGTCGATGGTGACCTCACTGAAGAGGGGCGATTGGCGCAGGGCGCTGACCAGCCGGCTGACGGCCTCGAAACTGGTGGTCTCGCCCTCGAGGCGCAGGTTGTCGGCGCTGTGGCTGTAGTCACGAATGCGGACTTTGACGTCTTGCGGCAACCTGCTTGATACTTCGCGCAAAACAGCCAACGGGGGATGCGCACCGGCGCCGAGTGGATCGGCCTTGCCGCGCAGTTGCCGCAGTTTGGCCTCCAGCTGCAGCAGGGGGTCGACGATGGTTTTTTCCCCGGGAAAGGCCTGACGGTACAGCTGACGCATCTGTTGGTTCAGGCGTTCGATCTGTCGCTGACGCTGCCCGATTTGCAGCCAGCCGGCGCCGGCGAACAACAGGATGCTGAGCAGCAGCAGGGAACCTGCGGTCAGTAACAGGGGACGCAGCTGTCGCCATTCGCGCCGCGGAGCGTAGGGGCCCGTCAGGGCGTTGAGTCCGGGGCCGCCCCGACGGGCGGCCGCCAGGGCCAGGGCGGCCACGGGCATGTCCGAGGGTGAAATGTCGGCGTTTCCGGCCTGCAGGACCGGTTGCAGCAGCTGAAACCCCGACCGTTCCAGGGCCCCGGCCAGGTCTTCCCTGTCCGGATCGCCGACCAGCAGCAGGCGAGGGCGCCGGTCGGGGGAATCTCCGGCGAGGATGGCGGCCTGGCGGCTGATGAAGGAAACCAGCTCGCCGATGTCCTGGCCGGAATGCCGGGGTTGGACCCGCCAGTCCTGTGGCCGGCCCTCGGCCAGCAGGACCAGGACGATCTCCCGGGAGCTGATGCAGCCCAGCAGGCAGGGGTCGTCGGGAGGCTCCAGGAGGTCGGCGACGGTGAAAGGGAGGGGGGCCAGGCAGGCCAGGGACAGGGGGGGGGCGTCGAAGGTTTTCAGCCGGTTTTCGATTTCGGCCGTCGGAACGGCCAGAGCCAGGACGCGTCCGCCTTCGGAAACGGCCAGCCGCTGGTGCAGAACATGTCTGTCGTCCAGCTCGCCGGGCAGCTGCCGGGCCAGTTCGGCGGGCAGGGCGGCGCGAATCTTGCCAGCGTCGGCAAAGGGAAAGTCGAGCCAGCGGACGAAGGCGGAGGCGACCGGCAGATCGAGGGCCAGGCGGTCGTCGGGGCCGGGGTCGTGTCCGAGGACCTCGCGGATACGTTCCGCCAGGGGGCGATCATCTTCGGCCAGCTGGGCCACCCGTTCCAGAACCGGAACCGGTTTTCCCGGCCGGGCGACGGCCAGCCGCCAGGGGCGGTTGCCGGTGTCGATGGCGATAAAGCGACGGGCCATGTCAGTTCACCTTTTGCCAGATCAGGTCATTGCGGGTCCGGTCGACGACCGCTTCCAGCCGGCGGACGCCGTCCCCGACCTCGGCCTGGCTGCTAATGTGGAAGTAACGGCTGCTGACGGTCAAGTCGAGATTGCGGTTCAGAGCGCTGTAAATGTCGACTCCCACCGCTTCCTTGAGCTGGTCGAGGGTCTTGTAGGGCACCCTGGCACGGCCGGCAACGACCGTTTCCGCCGCCTCGAGAGTCATTTCCTGGTCCCAGGCCAGCAGGACTTCGAGCGGGGCGGAGTTGACGTTCAGTTTTCGCTCGCCGTGCGCCGTGACGAAGGGGCGCAGCCGCCCGACCATGTCGACGGTGAATCCCTTGACCCGGGCCAGCTCGTCGAGACTGTCCAGCGGGGCGTTGGCCGCCGGATAGGGGGGGGACAGCCCGAGGTAGTAGGAGGTTTCGGCCCCCGCCGGCCGTGGTTCATCGTCGGGATCGAGCCAGTCGAGCAGGGCGTCGGTCAGGCTGTCGGGATCGCCCAGTCCCAATTGCTCGCACAACCGCCGAAAACGCTCCGTCATCACCACGTCGGGATTGCCCCGACTGTCGACCAGCAGGTTCAGGGGAAGTCGGCCGTCGAGATCGGCGATGCGCAAGGAGACGTATCCTCCTCCCACCGGGATGTTCTCCATCGGAGTGCTCCACAACTCTTCCACCGCTCCCGGTGCGTCCCAGCCGTTGTTGTCCTGCCGCAGCAGTTCGCGGCCGACGGTGATGCCGCCCCTGGCCAGGCTGCTGGCGCGGACGGTGTCGCGAAAGGTCTCCGCCAGGCGCAGATCGACCAGGGTGGAGAAGGCGAAGTCGCTGACCAGCGCCGCGAGCAGGGCGACCACCACCAGTACCAGCAGCAGGGCCAGCCCTTTCTCGTTGGACAATGGATTCAAAAGCGCACCTCCGTCGGCAACCGGACAATGCTGTGCAGGGGCACCCTCGTATCGCCGGCGCGGATCTCCAGCGAGACCTCGACCAGCTTCGGCCGGCCGTCCCGCTCCGAGTTCCAGCTGTCTCGCCAGATCGTTCCATTGTGAAAACGCAGGCGGAAGCTCTCGACCCGGTCGGTCAGTCGCTGTGGCCCCGCCAGTTCCGGCGGGAGAGGCCAGGGATTGCTCTGTCGGGTCAACTGCCGCTCGCCGTCGGTCGTCTCCTCCAGGCGATAGCGCACCTGACGCATGCCCTGGTCACGCCCCTCTCCGGCCTGTGTCAGCAGGGCGAGGTAGGGGCGTCCCAGATCGTCCCGCCCGGCGCTGATGGCGGGAGCCCCCGGCTGGTTGCGTACCGCCAGACTGAGCAGTTCCCGGTCGAGACGGTCGAAGATCACCCGGCCGAGGTGATAGGCCTCGGAGCGGGCAACCACCCGCCGGCGGCTGGTCTCGGCGGTGGAAAAGACGCCGTAGACAGTGACCAGCAGTATGCTGGCGATGCTGACGGCCAGCAGCACCTCGAGCAGGGTGAAGCCGCTGCGGCCGCTCATGGTCCCTCCCCTTCGGGGATGAAGGAGACCAGGCGGACCGCTTCGTTGCGATCTTCGTCTCCCCAGGCGACGATCAGCTCGATCTGCTGAATACCGCTCACCGGGGCTGGCGACACTTCGACGCGCCAGCGATAGTCCGCATCGGGGGCGGCAAAGGACTGTTCTTCCTCGGTGATCGTCACCAGTCCCGCTTCGATGAGAGCGAGTTGTTCCTGGGCCAACAGGGTGGCCCGGGTGACCCGTTGCGCCAGATCGTTGGCCGTGATGCTGCGTTGCAGCAGTCCCAGCAGGGCGATCAGGGCGATAGCGACGATGGCCAGGGCGATCATGATTTCGAGCAGAGTGAAGCCCGCCGTTGCCGGCCGCTTGCCGTCCACCGGACGGCAGCCGGTGACGGGAGCACGTCCGGGGGGCTTTTTGCCGACGGTATGGCCATGGGCCGGTCTGTTTTTTTCGCACGGGCTTGCCACGTCTTGCCGCTGCCGCCCTTTCCTGTTCTGTGCCGTACGGTTGCTGCCGGCTGTCTATGGCCGGGCAGGTTCCCTGTCTTCCTCGGAAATTTCCACCATGCCGGTCAGCGGCGCCAGCCGCAGGTAGAGCTTGCGCCGGCCGTCGCCCAGGACGATCCTGGTGTCCTCCAGCCAGCCCCCGGGCAACAGGGCGGTGGTCACTTCTCCGCGACTGAAGCTGCCCCGTCCCGGCTGGGAGACCGACAGCAGACGGCTGTCGCCGAACAGCGGTCCGCCGGCGCCCGCACCGCGCAGGGGGGCGAGCCGGCCGTCGCGGTTCAGCACCAGGCCGCGATAGCTGTTGTCGTCCAGGTTGAAGACCAGCCGGTGCTCCAGGCCGGTCAACGCCGCTTCATTGTAGAGGTAGCGGACGGTGCCGGCCAGCCTCCGGGCCGATCGCTCCAGGTCATTCTCCCCGAAGGTGATGAGCTTGGGCAGGGCGATGCCGGTGAAGATCGCCAGGATCAGTACCACCAGCAGCAGTTCGATCAGGGTGAAGCCGCTCTGCCCGGAAGTTTCGTGTCGCCGCCCGCTCATGTCGGCCGTTGGATTTATGGGGGCCTATTCGAGTTCCCAACTGTTGATATCGGCGTCGTCCCCCTCGCCGCCGGCCTGACCGTCGGGACCGTAGGAGATGATGTCGAAATCACCGTGGATGCCGGGGGAGAGATAGACGTAGTCGTTGCCCCAGGGGTCCTTGGGAATCTTCTTGATGTAACCGCCGGTGCGCCAGCGGGGTGGAATGCGGCCGCTGGTCGGTTTCTCGACCAGGGCCTGCAGCCCCTGTTCGGTGCTGGGGTAGAAGCCGTTGTCGAGCTTGAACAGGGATAGAGCTTCTTCCAGCCCGCGGATCTGCACGGCCGCCTTGGTCCGGCGTGCCTCTTCCGGCTTGTCGAGCAGCCGGGGCACGACGATGCCGGCCAGGATGCCGAGGATGAGTACGACGACGAGAATCTCGATCAGGGTGAAGCCGCGCTGGTTTCTGACGATTTGCTGTGCTGTCTGTTTCATGATCTCTCCTCGAATCAAGGACACAATGCCCGTATGCTGTTGATGTTCTCCCGTGTATTCTCCGCACGCATCACGCGTCACCCGTCACCCGTCACCCGTCACCCGTCACTTCTCCCTACCCCAACCCCTGGCTGGCCTGGAAGATCGGCAGCAGAATGGCCAGGACGATGAAGCCGACAACCAGGCCCATCACCAGGATCATGACCGGTTCGAGCAGGGCCAGCAGACGCCCTATCGCCAGCTCGACCTGATGTTCATAGCTCTCGGCGACCTTGAGCAGCATGCCCTCCATTTCGCCGCTGCGTTCGCCGATGGCGATCATTTGCGGCAGCATGTCGGGAAAGACGCTTTCCCGGCGGAGTGCTTCCGCCAGGCTTTCCCCCTCACGGACCCGGGTGGCCGCATTATGGACCGCCGTCGTCAGGACGTGGTTGCCGAGCAGGCGACTGGCGATGTCGAGCACCCGCAGCAGCGGCAGACCGCTTTGCAGCAGGGTGGCGGCGGTGCGGCTGAAACGGGCCGTGGCCAGCAGCAGGTTGAGGCGGCCGAACAGCGGCAGGCGCAGCAGCAAGCGATCGATGGTGTAGGCTCCCTTTTCGCTCCGACTCCAACGTTGGGCGAAGAAAAGAGAGACGGCCAGGGCGATGACCAGCAGCCATCCGTAGTCGTGCAGCAGCCGGCTGCCGGTGATCAGCAGACGGGTGGCCACCGGCAGCGGGATATCGAGTTCGGTCAGCATGCGCGTCACATTGGGGAGCACGTAGCTGACCAGAAAAAAGAGCACGCCACAGCCGACCAGCAGCATCAGGACCGGATAGGCCAGGGCCGAAACCAGTCTGGCGCGCAGGCGGGCCTGATCTTCGAGAAAATCGGCCAGGCGTCGCAGGAGATGATCGAGTCCGCCGCTGCTTTCGCCGACTTCGATCATGTTGACATAGACCGCCGGGAAGATGCCCTGTTGGGCTGCCAGGGCCCGAAAGAGGGGATCTCCCTGCACGACCGCCTCGCGGGACTCGGCAAAGGCATGCTGCAGACGGGGGTTTTCCTGTTGCTGGGCGACGGTGGCCAGGGCTTCGTCCAGTGACAGTCCGGCGCCGAGCAGGGTGGCGAACTGCCGGGTCGCCATCGCCAGATCCTCGACCGGTACCCGCCGGCTCCGGTGCCATTTGGCCCAGAAGCCGGGGCGCTCTCCGGCCTGGCGCAAGTCGGTGGGGAAAATGCCCTGCTGGCGCAACAGCGACAGCACCGCCTTGCGGCTGGTCCCTTCCTGGCGACCGCTGACCTTCTTGCCTTTGTTGTCGAAACCGCTGTATTCGAAGATTGGCATGGATCGTCACCCGGAAGCGGATTCTTCGCTGGTCACGCGCAATACTTCCTCGATCGAGGTTTCGCCGCGCAGCGCCTTGGCCAGTCCGTCCCGTCGCAGGCTTCGCATTCCCTTGCGGATGGCCGCCGCCCGGATGCTCGAGGCATCCTTGCCCTGCATCAACAGGTCGCGCAGGGTGTCGTCCATCACCAGCAGCTCGTAGATGCCGGTGCGCCCATGATAGCCGATTTGCAGGCAGTGTTCACAGCCGACGGCGCGATAGAAGGTCGGATCGGGGGGCAGGCCGCCTTCCGGACCGAGGTCTTTCAGCAGTCGCGGCTGCGGGACAAAGGGCTGGCGGCAGTGGGGGCAGAGCCGGCGGACCAGGCGTTGGGCGAGAATGCCGACGATCGAACTGGAGGCGAGAAAGGGTTCCACGCCCATGTCCACCAGACGGGTCAGGGCGCCGGCGGCATCGTTGGTGTGCAGGGTGGAGAAGACCATGTGGCCGGTCAGGGCCGCCTGCACGGCGATTTCGGCGGTTTCGCCATCGCGGATTTCGCCGACCATGATGATGTCCGGATCCTGACGCAGAATCGAACGCAGACCGGCAGCGAAGGTGAGGTCGATCTTGGGATTGACCTGAATCTGCCCCACTCCCGCCAGTTGGTATTCGATCGGATCCTCGACGGTGATGATGTTCTTCTCCTGCGAGTTGAGCCGGGTGAGCGCGGCGTAGAGGGTGGTGGTCTTGCCGGAACCGGTAGGGCCGGTCACCAGGAAGATGCCGTGCGGCTGGTGGATCAGCCGTTCGATGCGCTGCATCAACGCTTTGTCCATGCCGATGTCGCGCAAGCCGAGAACGCCGGAACTCTTCTCCAGCAGGCGCAGCACCAGGCGTTCGCCGAACGCGGTGGGCAGGGAGGAGACGCGGACATCGACGTCGCGGCCGGCGATGCGCACGCGAAAGCGGCCGTCCTGGGGCAGCCGCTTTTCGGCGATGTCCAGGCCGGCCATGATCTTCAGGCGCGAGACGATGGCGGCATGGGCCCGCCGTGGCGGGCGCAGGGTTTCGTAGAGAATGCCGTCGATCCGAAAGCGGACCACCAGCTCGGTCTCGAAGGGTTCGATATGGATGTCGCTGGCCCGTTCGCGAGAGGCCTTGGTGAGCAGGCCGTTGACGAAGCGGATGACCGGCGCCTCGTCCGAGGTGTCGAGCAGATCGGCCGGTTCGAGGCTGGGGTCGTCATCGCTGGTGCTGCCGATGTCCGGTTCCAGCTCGGTGGTCTGGTCGGAATGCTGTTCATAGGCCTGGTTGATGGCCGCCAGGATTTCCTCTTCCGGGGCCAGGCCGATGTCGACCCGGTCACCGGTCAGGGCTGTCAGGTCGTTGATCGGCTGGCCGTTGGCCGGGTCGGCCACCGCCAGAAGCAGCCGGCCGTTCTTGTGTTCGACGGGAAAGACCCGGTTCTCCCGCAGGTAGCCGAGGGAAAGCCGGCGCAGCAGCTCCGTCGTTCCTTGCGGTTCGGGCAGCTTCTCGAACCAGGGCAGGTTCAGCTGGCGTGCCTGGGCCGCGCGCAGAACCGCTGTTTCGACCAGCCCCTCTGCCAGCAGGATATGGTCGAGCCGCTGCCCGTTTTCCCGCTGCCGTTCACGGGCCTTGGCGAGGGCCTGCTCCGGCACGGAAAATTCCTTCCGCAGGATGTCCGCCAGGGAGGGCCGGACGCTCATGGAGTCTCCTCGTCTTCATCCGTTGCCGGCGGAAGTTCGGTCATCAGCGAATTGGCGGGGATGGAGCGGCGCAGGGCGTTGGTCTGCAGGCTGCGGCCGGTCAGTTTCGCTTTGCGGGTGATATCGGCCAGATCCTTGCTGTCACGGATGATGTGCGGCGTGATGAAGACCAGCAGGTTGGTCTTCTGTTCCGTGGTGCCGTTGGAGCGGAACAGGCGGCCGAGCAGCGGGATGTCGCCGAGAAACGGAATCTTGTTTTCGGTCGCCTGGATATTGGTGCCGATCAGGCCGCCAAGGACGATGGTCTGGCCGTTGCGGGCCAGAACGGTGCTGCGCAACTGGCGCTTGGTGAAGGTCGGCCCTACCTCGTTGACATCACCGATGCTGTTCTGGGCGATGTCGGTGATTTCCTGGAAAACATTGAGCCGCACCAGGTCGCCCTCGGTGATCTGCGGGGTGAAACGCAGGGTGAGGGCGACGTCCTGCCGTTCGACCGCTACCGACTGGGCCAGACTGGTGCCGCCGGTATCGGTCAGACGGTTGGTGATGATCGGGACGTTGGAGCCGACAATGATCTCCGCCTCCTCGTTGTCCGAGGTCAGCAGGCGCGGCGCCGAGAGAATGTTGATGTCGGAGGATTTTTCCGACAGCTGGATCAGGGCGGAAAAGGCGGGAATGGTGATCTGGCTGCCGTCCGGTCCGGTGGTGGTGATCGGGCTGAACAGCCCGCCGAGCAGCAGGCCGCTGATCGTCTGGGTGAGCAGGCTCGGCAGCTGGCCGTTACCGACATTGGGGTTGGGGACCAGGGAGCCGAACTGGGTCGAGGTCGTGTTCAGGTTGCCGGTGCCGAGCACGACGCTGTGGTTGTTGACCGAGGCCGCGCCCTGCAGGGCGACGCCGACCTCCTCGGTGGCGTCCATCGAGAGTTCGAGAATCAGTGCCTCGACGAAGACCTGTTTGCGGCGGACGTCGAGCCGGCGGATGATCTCCTTGAGGATGGCATAGTCTTCGGGACTGGCGTTGATCAGCAGGGCGTTGGTCGGCTTGTCGGCGGTAATCGACACCGGTCCCCGGGTGGCCGGCGCCTTCTGTCCCGGTTTGGTCGGCGCCGCCGTGTTGCTGGCGCGGATGCCGGTGAGGATCTCGTTCAGGGTCTTGGCCAGGGTTTCGGCATCGGCGTTCTCCAGGTAATAGACATTGATGTGCGATCGTTCCTGACGCGGCTCGGTGTCGAACTGGGCGACCATGTTGCCGATCATCGCCATCGTTTCCTTGTCCGCCAGGGCAACCAGGCTGTTGGTGCGCTTGTAGCCGATGACCCGGTTGTTGCGGGCCCCGCCGGCCAGCTGCACGTTCGAGGCTCCCCGGACCCGGCGGTTGGTTGCTCCCCCCTGGCCGGCGATGAGGGTGTTGATGATGCGTGCCACTTCGTCGGCGTCGGCGTTGCGCAGGGTGAAGATCTTCATCTGCAGCGGCCCTCTCGGGACGTCGAGGGAGCGGATGATCTGGACCAGGCGGTCGATGTTGGCGGCGCTGTCGGTGATGATCAGGGTGTTCGAGGGAGCGTAGGCGACGATGTTGCTGGTCTTGGGAAGCAGGGGAGCGAGCACGCCGCCGGCCAGCTCGCTGGCGTTGGCGTAGGTCAGACGCACCAGCCGGGTCACGAAGGCCTCGCCCTGTGTGCCGTTGTCGATGACCGGCAGGTTGTGGCGCACCGCTTCTTTGGTCGGCACGATCTTGTTGACCTTGCCCGTGGGAACCACCGTGTATCCCTTGACCTCGAGCACGGAGAGGAAGAGCTGGTAGGCTTCGTCCAGGCTCATGCCGTCCGGCGAGATGATGGTCACCTTGCCGCGGACGGTTTCGTCGTAGATGAAGTTGCGGCCGGTCAGTTCGGCCATGGTTTCGATCAGCTCGGTCAGTTCCACGTTCTTGAAGTCGAGCGAAATGCTCTCTTTGGCGTCGTCGGTCGCGGCCGTCGTCGGCGGCGCCGGCACCAGGAACAGGATTGCGCCAAGCAGCAACAGTGGTAGGAATCCTGAGAAACGATGCACCGGTGAACTCTCCTTGCGTGGCCTTGCCGGCCGGGTCAGTCGATCTGATAGCTGAAGGTCAGTTTCTTGCCCCCCCGCTCGACGTCGAGGTCGATTTTTCTGGCCTGCCGCAGCTGTTGCATGATTTGCAGGGCCTTTTCGGGAGAGTCGAGGGGGATGTCGTTGATCCGATGCAGGATGTCACCCACCCGCAGGCCGAGACGCGCCAGCAGACTGCCGGGCTGGATCATCCGGACCACGAACCCGTTCGTCCGGCCATCGACCAGGTTCGGCTCGACGCGGGCCTGGCGGATCAGCTGTCCGATGTTGCTGCGGGCCCGTTCGGCCTCGGTTCGGGGGATCAGCCAGCGGTTGCCGTCGAGCTGGCGGATGCCGGCGCCGATGGTGCGATTGCGCCGGTCGGTGCCGCCGGTCGATTGACGTCTGCCGGCGGCCGGCGCGGTCCCCTTCTTCGGCAGGGTGAGGGTGGCCTTGTTGCCGTCCGGCAGTGCCAGGACGACCTGTGAACGGGTGATCCGAAAGAGTCGGCTGCCATCCGGCAGTCTGTCGCCGAGTCGCCAGGTATGCGTCTTGCCGTTACCGCGCAGGATGGCCAGTGGCCGGGGGGCGCCGCTGACCGTGCCCACCAGTTGCCAGGAGACGCGCGGTGTCGGAGCTGCCGTCGATGTCGCGGTTTGCCGTTTGTTGTCCGTCGTGCTGAAGCGAAGATTGCCGCCGTCGGGGTTGAAGATGTCCCGGGTCAGAATGGGCTGGAAATCGAGCAATGACGGCGGGCGCTGTCTGACGGTCTGCTGGGGGGCGGGGACAGTGCCGATCTCAGGCGGCGGTTGCAGCAGATAGCCGGCCAGTGATGAACAGAAGACCCCCAGGGCCAGTCCCGACAGGCCGCAAAGCAGGAGAATCCCCCTCCTGTGGTGTTTCTGTGCCAGAGTCAGCAGCATCGTTGTGGTATTCACCCGTTGAAGTGAACGGCATGCCCCGGTCGGCGGGGTCGGGGCCGCCCATGTGTCATGGCAGAAAAAGCGCAGTCTCTATGATAGATGTAAGCTATTGATAACGCAAGCAGACAGCGTAAAGAACGACATGTCCGCCGGCGGGGTGTCCGTTATCCGTTGCCGCCGATGGACAGGTTTTCATCGGTTTTGCGGTTGGAGGTGTCCTCAAGGATGGTTTACAGTAGTCGCGCTCCGGCCGTTTCACCCCGGGACAGCCGGAGGTCGTTCGATGCGCAGTTGCCTACAGGAGGATCCATGGATCGCCCCCGCCTCTTTCTGATCGACGGTTCGAGCTACATCTACCGTGCCTACTATGCCATCCGTCACCTGAGCAATTCCAGGGGCATGGCCACCAATGCCGTCTACGGGTTCACGCAGATGCTGCTCAAGGTTCTGCGCGAGCAGCGGCCGGACGCCGTGGCGGTGGTCTTCGACAGCAAGGGGCCGAGCTTCCGCAAGGAGATCTATCCCGAGTACAAGGCCAACCGGGCCGCCATGCCGGAGGACCTGGTGCCGCAGATCCCGCTGATCAAGCAGGTGGTGCGGGCCTTCAACCTGCCGGCCCTGGAGCGGGAGGGCTACGAGGCGGACGACATCATCGCCACCCTGGCCCGCCGGGCCGAGGCGCGCGGCATGGACGTGACGGTGGTCACCGGCGACAAGGACCTGATGCAGATCGTCAGCGAGCACGTGCGCCTGCTCGACACCATGAAGGAGAAGGTCTACGGACCGGCCGAGGTGGCCGAGCGTTTCGGTGCCCCGGAAAGGGTGGTCGAGGTGCAGGCCCTGGCCGGCGACAGTTCCGACAACGTTCCCGGCGTGCCGGGGATCGGCGAGAAGACGGCGAAGCAGCTGATCGACGAATACGGCAGCCTGGAGAACCTGCTGGCCAATATCGGGAAGATCCGGCAGCCAAAGCGGCGGGCCAACCTGGAGCAGTACGCCGAGCAGGCGCGGCTGTCGCGCCGGCTGGTGCGGCTGGTCGACGACCTGGAGCTGGATGTCGATCCGGCCGCGCTGCGGCTGCCCGAGCCGGACCGCGAGGCTCTGGAGCGGATCTTCCTCGAATGCGAGTTCCACCAGCTGCGGCAGGAGCTGGCCGGCGGCCGGCCCCAGGAGCGGGGCACCTACCAGACGGTGCTCGACGAGGCGGCGCTGGACGGGCTGGTCGAACGGCTGCGGCAGGCCGGACGCTTCTGTTTCGACACCGAGACCACCGGCCTCGACCCGCTGCGGGCCGAGCTGGTCGGTCTCTCCTTCGCCGTCGAGCCGGGGCGGGCCTGGTACCTGCCGCTCGGCCACGCCTATCTCGGCGTGCCGGAACAGCTCGACCGGGAGCTGGTGCTCGGGCGGCTGGCCCCGCTGTTCGCCGATCCGGCCATCGGCAAGATCGCCCAGAACGCCAAGTTCGACGAGCTGGTGCTGCGGCGGGCCGGACTGCGGCTGGAGGGGCTGGACTTCGATCCGATGCTCGCCTCCTACCTGGCGCGGCCGGCGTCGCGCTCGCACGGCATGGACGCCCTGGCGGTCGAGCTGCTCGGCTACCGGCCGATTCCCTTCGAGGAGGTCTGCGGCAAGGGCAAGAACCGGATCAGTTTCGCCGAGGTCGCCATCGACCGGGCCACCGAGTACGCCGCCGAGGATGCCGACATCACCCTGCGGTTGGCCGAAAAGCTGGCGCCGCTGCTGCGTGAGACCGGGCAGGAAAAGCTCTTTCGCGACGTCGAGCTGCCGCTGGCGCGGCTGCTGGCCGAGATGGAGTGGACCGGTGTACGCATCGACACCGATTTTTTGGCCGGGCTGTCCGAGGAATTCAGCGCCCGGCTACGCCAGCTGGAGGAGGAGATCTTCGCCCTGGCCGGCACCCGCTTCAATGTCGCCTCGCCCAAGCAGCTCGGCGAGATCCTCTTCGAGCGGATGAAGCTGCCGAAGGGGAAGAAGACCAAGACCGGCTGGTCGACCGATGTCGAGGTGCTGAACCGCCTGGCGGAAGAGCATCCCGTGGCCCGGCTGGTGCTCGATCACCGCTCGCTCTCCAAGCTCAAGGGCACCTACACCGACGCCCTGCCGAAGCTGGTACATCCGGAGACCGGCCGCATCCACACCTCCTTCAACCAGACGGTCACCGCCACCGGCCGGCTCTCCAGCAGCGATCCCAACCTGCAGAACATCCCGATCCGCACCGAGGAGGGCCGCCGCATCCGGGAGGGATTCGTCCCCGAGGAAGGCTGGCGGCTGCTGTCGGCCGACTACTCGCAGATCGAGCTGCGGCTGCTGGCGCACCTGGCGGACGAGACCACTCTCAAGGAGCACTTCCGCAGCGGCGAGGACATCCACCGGCGCACCGCCGCCGAGGTGTTCGCAGTCTTCCCGGAGCTGGTCGACGACGAGATGCGGCGCCGGGCCAAGGCGATCAATTTCGGCGTCATCTACGGCATCAGCGCCTTCGGCCTGGCGAAGCAGCTCGGCATCGGCCGGGCCGAGGCGCAGCAGTACATCGACGGCTATTTCGCCCGTTATCCGAAGATCCGCGCCTTCATGGACCGCTGCATCGCCGAGGCAAAAGAGCACAAATACGTCACCACCCTGCTCGGCCGGCGCTGCGCCGTGCCCGACATCGACAGCCGCAACGCCAACGTGCGCGGCTACGCCGAGCGCAACGCCATCAACTACCCGGTGCAGGGTTCGGCCGCCGACCTGATCAAGCTGGCCATGCTGCGGGTGCGCGAGCGGCTCGGCCGCGAGGGTCTGCGGGCGCGGATGGTGCTGCAGGTGCACGACGAACTGGTGTTCGAGGTGCCGCAGGACGAGGTCGATGCCGTGCGGCAGCTGGTGCGCGAGGAGATGGAAGGCGCCGCCCGCCTCGATGTGCCGCTGGTGGTCGACGTCGGGGTCGG
>CAYTVY010000002.1:0-52527 GCA_964441925.1 uncultured Geothermobacter sp. | reverse complement strand
CCTTGTTGGTGGTGCCGATGATGGTGCCGCCGCGCGACAGGATGCCCTTGACCTGGTCCAGTCCGAGAGGAACCGGCTCCCAGCCGTGCACCAGGCCGTCGAGACCGTCGCGGATGCCGATGACCTCCCAGCCGTACTGGTAGACGGCGGCACGGACGACGCCGCGGATGACGGCATTGAGGCCGGGGCAGTCGCCGCCGCCGGTGGATATGGCGATCTTCATTTCATGACCTCCGTTGGCAATGGGTTGTCGAAACAGTATACCTTTTCGGCCGGCGGAGAGCGAATGTTGAGGCGTATCGGCCGGCGGGCCGGATTTCTTGAAGTCGTCGTGCGTTGCTGATAAGCTGCAGCTCCCGGACCTTTCGGCGTTCGGGCAGGCCCGCCGATTCGGGCCGATTTTTCGCAGCGAGGGGAGATTCGAGATGGAAAAACGTTTCATCATGACCGCCTTCGGGCGGGACCGTGTCGGCATCGTCGCCGATGTCACCCGTATCCTGTTCGAAAACGGCTGCAATCTCGAGGAGACCAGCATGAACCAGCTGGCGGACGAGTTCGCCCTGATGCTGCTGTTCAACAGCCGGCAGCAGGATGTCGAGGCCGTACTCGAACGCGAAACCCGCCGGCTCGAACGGGAGAAGGGGATTTCCGCCTTCGTCCGGCCGCTGGGCAGGCGGACCGGGACGGTGAAGAAGGGCGGCGCGGCGGCGATCGTCCATGTCGAGGGGGTCGATCAGGCGGGTATCGTCTACCGGGTGAGCCGCTTTCTCGCCGACAATGGTGTCAACATTGTCGATCTGACATCGAATGTCGTGCCCTCGCCCGGCAGCGGCACCACGCTCTATTTCATGGACATCCACGTTCAGTTGCCCGCCGGTGCGGATGCCGGACGGCTGGAAGAAGGGCTGCAGCAGGTGGCCGACGAGCTGAACGTCGATATCGGTCTGCGCCCGGGCGACTGACCGGCCCTGCCGGCCGGGGTGGACCGGGGCCTTGCCGTGACGGAGTGTCCGCCGCGATCACTTGTGGAGGTGAGACGATGGACAGCGCGATCGAACGTGACTGGCGGCTGAAGGAACACGAACAGATCCTGAGCGGGCTCTGGCTCGATCTGGGCAGCCGGATGGAGAGGGACGCGACCTGGCAGCGGATTCTCTGGCTGACCGGTGAATATCTGCAGCCGGTGGCGCAGGACGACGAGCGGCGGGCGATCCTCTACCGTGATCCCGCTGACGGCCGTTACTGGGAACTGTTCTTCGCCCGTCCCGAGCTGCCGGAGGGCGGGCCGCCGACCCTGCGGGTACTGGACGAGGCGGCGGCCAGGGAGCGTTACCGGTTGGCTGCGACCTGATTGCCCCGCCGGCGGCTCCGGCAATGGTGAAAGGCCCTCGCCTGTACGGCGAGGGCCTTTTTGCCTACTTGCGTTTCAGGCGGTCCATCGCCATTTTCAGGCTGATGCGCAGCCGTTCGAGCACGTCGGCCAGACGGGCGATTTCGTCATTCCCCCTGGCCTCGATCTTCTGGTCGACCTTGCCGTCGGCCAAATCCGAGGCGATCTGGGTGAAGCGGGTGAGCGGTTTCATGGCCCCGTTGACGACGACGAAGACGGCGATGATCGAAACGGCCAGGATGCCGGCCATGATCATCAGCAGGGTCGCCTTCAGCTTCGCCTGGGCCATGCGGGTCTTGTTGAGCGAGAAGCCGATGCGGAAACCGCCCCAGTGCTTGCCCTTGACGTAGATGGGGGCCGAGATGTCCCACATCGTCTCGCCCGTGTCGCGGTGGTAGACCTGCAGCAGGGTCTCCCTGGTGTTCTTCGCCGCCTTGATGCCGACCGGATCGTTGAAGATGCGCTTGGTCCGGTTGCCGACCAGGTCCTTCTTCCTGTCGCCGGTGATCGGCTGCTGGTAGCGGGTGTTGTGGGTCGGCAGGTAGCCGTTGATGTCGACCGCCACGGCGAAGACCACGCTCTCGTCCTTGAGAAATTCGTCTTCCAGGGCCAGGATCGCCTTGTCCATGTAGGAATCGTAGACGGTGTGGTATTTCGGCGGGTCGAAGCCGGGAATGGGCACATAGTTGGTGTCGAAGGCCTCCTTGACCGTGAAGACGCCGTTGTCGATGGCCTCCTCGATCACCCGGCCCACCATTCTGGCGCCGACCAGGGCCTCGATCCGGCCGCGTTCGAGCAGCTGGTCCTCGAGGCTCTGGCTCTGCTGGGTGATGACGTAGAAGGAGCCGGCGGCCATCACCACGAAAATGACCAGGTTGACCATGACGGCGACCCTGGTCCCTACCCGATTGAACATTGCATGGACCTCCTTGAAATGAAATGAAGCCGGCGGCGTGTCCGGCCCTGATTATTTCTTCTTGTAGCCGATGCGCAGGGCGCCCCAGTGCCGGCCGCGCACGAAGATGGGGACCGACAGATCGGTCATGGTTTCGCCCGTGTCCCGGCTGTAATGCTGAAACAGGTAGGGCTTGATGTTGCGGGCCGCCGCCAGGCCGGTGCGGTCGTTGAAGATGCGCTTGGTCCGGTTGCGCTTGGTGTCGACATCCGGATCTCCGGTCAACGGCTGCGAGTATTTGGTGTTGTGGGTCGGCAGGTAGCCGTTGCGGTCGACCGCCACGACGAAGATGTAGTTCTGGCTGCGGGCCAGGCAGTCGTCGAGGATCGGCCGCAGGATGCCGTCGAGCTTCTGGTCGTACTGGGTGTGGAACTTCTGCGGATCGGTGTTGGGTATGGGGATGTAGAAGGTGTCGAACAGCTGGGCCATCGACAACTGTCCCGAGGTGAGCAGCAGCTCGAACTGGTCGATGATCTGCGCCGAGCATTCGCGGGCGTCACGCAGGGCCTTTCTGTCGAAGGAACTCATGTCGGCAGCCTGGGTCGGCAGAGACGACACGACCAGAAAGAGCGCGATTGCGAAACGGATGATCTTTCTGCCGGGAGCGGACATCGACGGGCCTCCTTCAGTTTCTGGTTCTCCGGGGTTTGAGGATGGCGAGAAAATCGCGTACATCCTGCGCCAGCCGGTCACTGTCGCTGTCGGACCGTTGAACGATGCCGAGATAGTAGTGGTCGAGTTTGAACAGCAGGAGATGTTCGCCTTCGGCACGTCGGAGCGACATGAGACCGATCTGCCGGAAGCCGAGGGTCCGGGCGATGCCCTCGGCCTGCAGACCGCAGAGGGCGGTCAGGGCCGCCAGGTCGTCGGGGTCGTCCAGGTTGTGGGTGATGACCCGGCCGTCCCGCCGGACCAGAACGAAGGAGGAGACGCCTTCGATCCGGCTGATTCGCCGGGCGAAACGCTCGCTGGCCGACAGCTTCCGGGCGTCCATCTCAGTTTTTCCCTTTCAGTTCGGCGGTGACCAGCTCGCGGTAACGGGCCGCCATCTCCTCATCGCCGATTTCCCGGACGATGATGCTGAGCAGGCTGTTCAGAATGTTGGCGTTGCCGGCGCCGGCCCGACGGACTTCGGTCACGGCTTCGTCGAACATGATGCTGGCCATGGGGCCGACGACCTTGGCCAGCAGGCGGCGCATGGTGCCGGCCGCCTCGGGCAGTGGCTCTGCCGTGGCGGCTTCCTGTCGGGATGTGGTCGGGGGTGGTTCCACGGCGTCCGCCGGCGAAACGTTTTCCATCGCCAGGTTGAGGGACATGCCCAGCAGGTTCATGTTGATGCCCGGGTCACAGAGTATCGCCAGGCAGATATTCTGGTCGATGGGGCGGCAGACGATGGCCGTCTCTTCGTAGTGCAGGACCAGGTCGGTCAGGTCGGGAAAGTTGAGCCGGCCGGCGGCCAGAATCTTGGCGAGCAGGCGGCCGATTTCGCTCAGCCGGTCCCGTTTGAACAGGGTGGGCAGGCTGTTGGCGACCAGCCCCTGGCGTGAATGGTAACAACAGGCGCCGATGACGCCCGGTATGGCCTTGATTTCGCTGACGAGCTGCTGCATGGCGTGTCCTCCTGCCCGGAATCAGCCCTTTCGGGACAGCATGGATGTCAGTTCGGAGAAGACCCGGGCCGGCTTGGCCCCGGGCTGCAGACTGGTTGCCACCCGGTACGGCGGGTGGGCGAAAAGTATGGTTTTGCCGTCTTTGCCCTGGACGAGCATGTAACGCAGGTCGCCGCAGGCGAAGAACTGTTTCATCTCGGCGCAGATGCTCAGGTAGTAGGACGGGTCGAGGTGGGTGATGGAGCAGGGCGCGGGGCTGTGCCGTTCGAGAAAGTTGTGCCCGTCGAATACGGCGTATTCCCGGATGTCTCCGTGGGCCTGGAGGGCCCGGGTCAACGTATCGAGTCGTGACTTTTCGTTGCCGCCGCCCGGGGATGAGTCGTCCGGGGCTTTTTCACCGGTTTCCACCAAATCTCTGGCCGCTTCGTCTTTGCGGCGGAAGGCTTCCATGAGGATGAACTCGAGTGACGCCTCGACCCGTTTCGTTTGTCTGCGACAGATATCGTCCATCTCGATTTCGGCATCGTCCCAGGCCACGATCTGCAGTGCCGCCTGTCTGCCGGTCCGGTTTTTCGTGTCGGCGTCGATCAGCTCGCCGCCGCGCAGGTAGAGGTAGCCGGTGCGTCCGCGACTGCGGACCTTGAGAGTGCAGGTTTTTTTCTCCATGTGGATGAGCTGGAGAAAGGTCGCCAGTGAGATGCCCTTGATGTAGCTGCGGCCGGTTGCCGTCAGGGCCCGGTCGATGGTTTCGGCCAGCAGGTCGATGTCGAGGGGTTTCTCCAGGTAGTGCAGGCTCGAGTAGCGTGAAAGGTGCTCTTCGATTTCCGGTGTGCCGAAGGCGGTCATGACGATGACCGGCAGTGTCGGATAGCTTCGGGAAACATGGGCCAGGAGCTGAAAGCCGTCCATCACCGGAAGCTTGAGATCGGTGACCAGCAGATCGATCTTTTCACCGCCCAGTATCTGCAGGGCTTCCCGCCCGTCGCCGGCCAGAAACAGCCGGTAGTTCTTTCCCGCCGTCAGCAGACCGTCTCTGAGGCTGAGCAGAAAAGGCTTTTCGTCATCGACCAGCAGTATGTGTTTCATGTGAGTTCCGCTGTCCTGATGGCGTGTGCGTGCCGGATTGTCGCTTCGTTTCCGTCGTGAAGGGGCAGGGTGACGACGGCCCGGGTGCCGAAGCCTTCACGGCTGGTGATCTCCAGACTGCCGTCCATCTTGGCCAGCAGTTTCCGGGTGATGACCAGGCCGAGGCCGTTTCCTTCCGGCTTGCTGGTGAAAAAGGGCTGAAACAGTTGCTGCAGCTGTTCGTCGTTCATGCCGCAGCCGTTGTCCTCGACCGTCAGCCAGGCCAGCTCGCCGTTGCCCTGGACTTCGATGCAGATGCAGGGAGAGGGCCGGCCGGCTACGGCGTCGGCGGCGTTGGTCACGATGTTGAGCAGGGCGTGGTGCAGGGCCTGCGGATCCATCAGTGCCAGGACCTCCCCCTCGGGAAGGCGGGTGATCAGGCGGATGTTCTTGGCCTCGAGATCGCGGCGAATGAGCGAGGAGAAGTGTTCGATAAATTCCCCCAGAGGCTGCGGCCGGTTGTCGACCTTTTCGAACATGCTGAAATTCTTGAGTGATTTCAGCAGGTACTCCATGCGCATGATTTCGTGGTAGATGCGGTCGATATATTCGGTGATGTTTTCGCGGCTGAAGTGTTCCAGGTTTTTGCGCAGCACCGATGCGGTCATCTTGATGGAGTTGAGAGGGTTGCCGATTTCGTGCCTGATGCCCGAAAAGATGAAGCCCAGATTGTCCATGGTGTTGACCGCCTGGGCGATCGATTCGAGTCTCGCCTTGCTGGTGATGTCGCGGATAAGCAGGCAGAGATGGTGTTCCGCCACGGGATAGATGGTATAGCCGAGGACCTGCCGCCGGTGGTTGATGGTTCCGGGCTTGGCGCCATGGCGGCTGGCGTCGTCGATATCCGGAAAGAAGCCGAGGACGGTATCGTAGGCCGGGCAATCCCCCAGCTCGGGCAGAATCCTGCCGAGAGCCGGGTTGGTGAAGACCACCTGCTCCCGGCGCGGCTCGATGAGCAGGATGCCCACGTCGAGATTGTGCAGAACCTCGGCATAGAGCCAGTCCCTGCCGGCCGCATTGGAGACGGTGTCGTGATTGGGGGTGCGGTTTCGGATGACCATCTGTCTTTGTCGTGTTGCGGATGTGAAATCAAACGCCATTATAGTCCCCAAAACGTGTTGGGCAAGAAAAAAATCGCCTAATTTCCCGTAATGAAAATAAAATTTTCAATACAGCGAAATGGTTCGGCAGACGCTGAGTCATGCGTTCAGCTCGGTCATGTTGCGGATGATCCGTGGTTTTACTGGCTGGCCCTGTTGAAGGTTCCGACTCTTTCCAGGTAGGATGGGGGCAAGGCCGTCAGGCTCGGGTGGGGATCGATGGACGCGGGAGGTGAGGACGATGCGTTACAGGCTGGTTCTTGGGGACATCACCCGTCTGCAGGTCGATGCGATCGTCAATGCCGCCAACCGGACGTTGCTCGGTGGCGGCGGTGTCGACGGCGCCATTCACCGGGCTGCCGGGCCGCAGTTGCGCGAGGCCTGCCGCCTTCTGGGTGGTTGCGAAACCGGCGAGGCCAAACGGACGCCGGGATTCGCCCTGCCGGCGGATTTTGTCATTCATACCGTCGGGCCGGTCTG
This sequence comes from uncultured Geothermobacter sp., assembly GCA_964441925.1. Lineage (GTDB taxonomy): Bacteria > Desulfobacterota > Desulfuromonadia > Desulfuromonadales > Geothermobacteraceae > Geothermobacter. The sequence goes on along the minus strand of CAYTVY010000002.1, from coordinate 45,867 downwards.
GCGGGGAGGCGGTCATGGCGAGGATTCGCTGCTGGCATCCTGTTACCGCAACTGCCTGCGGCTTGCCCGCGACAATGGGCTGCGGACCCTGGCCTTTCCCGCGATCAGCACCGGGGCCTACGGTTTTCCTCTTGCCCGGGCCTGCCGGATTGCCCTGGCCGAGGTGCAGGCGTTTGTCAGCGCCCGTCCCGGGGCATTCGACGAGATCTGTTTCTGCTGTTTTTCCGCCGCCGACTACCGGGAATATCTCGGGGCCATGCGGGAAATGGGGCTGGCGTTTGTGGCGGAATGACGGTCAGCTCTCTGAAGAGAACTTCTGGTTGAGCCGGTAGACGAAGACGAGGATCTCGGAGACCGCCTGGTAGAGTTCTTCCGGAATCTCCGCATCGAGGGGCATTTTGGCCAGGATCTCGACCAGGTCGCCGTCACTGACGATGGGAACGCCGGTTTTTTCCGCCGTCCGGATGATACGGCGGGCCAGCTCGCCGCGGCCGGCGGCGACGACTTTTGGGGCGCGGTCCCTTTTCGGGTCGTAGCGCAGCGCACTCGCCAGCTGTCCGTTCTCCCGGGCATCCATGGCTTCTCAGATCCTCGTATCGAGAATACCGTCGGCACCGGCGGTCAGCAGATGCAGCAGATGCCTCTCCGGCCGCACCCGTCCCCGGGTCAGGTGCAGTGAACGCAGCCCGAGCGGCGACAGGGCATCCTGCAGCTGCCGCCGGCGCTCCTTCACGGCGGCCAGAACCTCTTCCCGCTCCACTTCCAGGCGCAGGTCGAGTCCGCCGGTATCCCTCAGCAGCTTGATGTCGACCGTGCCGATGGCACTCAGGGTGAGCAGAATGCGCAACCGGTCCGTTGTTGGTCCGTCTTGGTCCTTCGGGGGGCGGCCTTCTTCGTACAGCAGGTAGCCGTAGTCGATGAAGGGCAGGGGGAGGGGGAGAAAGAAGACACCGTCCCGGGCCAGTTTGGCCTGAAAAAGCTGCATCGATTCGATAAGCTGCAGAGAATTTTCGGTCTTTTCTCCGGTCGGGGGAACCTCCCCCGCCTGCCGGCGGAGCAGCAGACCTTTCAGGCTGTTCAGGGCCCTGTCCGTCTGGCCGTCCGCCAGCCGCCGCTCGAAGTCGAGCCCCAGAAAGCCGAGAATGGTCCGCAGAATCCGGCCGTCGATTTCCGCCGGGTCGTCCCGGACCTGCTGCAGGGCGGCCAGGAAGGATGACGGGTTCGGCAGGGTGCCCGGCGGGAAATCGTTCATGTCGGGAAGGATCCCGGCCAGCTGTTCGATCGGCAGACGTCGGCCCACCAGGTGCAGAACCCGGCGTATGTGGTCGTCGAGGTTCGGCAGGATCAGCCTGAGAGTGCCGTTTTCGTCGCCGTCGGTTCGTTGCAGTTCGAGTTTCTGTCCCCTGGCGAGAGGGATCTCGGTCTCGACCTGGTAGGTTCTGCCTTCCACCTGCAGCTGGGCCTTCTCCAGACCGCCTTCGACGACTGTCGCCTGAACGATCTGGTCATTGCGCAGTTTCTGCGCCCGGCTTTCCCTGGTCTGCAGGGTGGCGGTACCGGCGGCCGGGGCCGCGGGAGCGGCCAGCGGATTGATCAGACTCATGACGATCGTATCGGCCGGTTGGCGGCAAAGGTTTACCCGAAAGATGCAATATCACCTGTATCAGGCCTGGATCGGTGGGTTTGCGCTATTCGCCGGTGACAGGCTCACTGATTCGGGTCAGGTTCTATCGCCGTTTTCCTCTTCGCTCAGACTCGGGCTCAGGGCATCGCCGAGCAACCTGACGCGGTCGGTCATGACGCGGAACTGTTCGCGGATGAAGAAGGTTTCGATGATGTCGGTATCTTCGCTGGAAAGATCGAGAAAGGCGACGGCGATCTCCTGCCTTCCCACTCCCTTGGCAACGGCCCTGATGACCCGGCCCGTCGCCCGCACCGGACGAAAGGCGTGACCCGGAAGGCTGATTTCGAGGCTGACTTTCTGTCCGGGATGAAAATGATCGTTGGTCAGAAAGCAGATGCCGCTGGTGCTCAACGTCACCTGGCGCGGCCTGGCCCTGCGCAGGCGGGACCAGACGCTGTGGCCGGTCCATTCCCGGATGCGGACCCGGGCCTGGATGCGGCAGGATTTGCGCGTCGATTTGTAGGTCCGGCGATCCCTGAGAACCAGGGCATAGCGGCGGGGCCCGAGAATCCGCACCAGTCCGGCGTGGTAGAGATGAACCCTGTCACCGAGATCCCGGGTCAGCACCCATTCCTGACGGTCATCGATGACCGGTTCGTTTTCGTCCGGCGGCCGGATTCGGATGATCAGGGGGTCGGCCGCCTCCTCCACCGCTCCGTCGAGGGTGATCCGGTTCCCCCGGGCAAGGGGAATGGTGACGCGCAACAGGCTGCCTTCCTGCAGGTCGGAGGCAAGATCCTTCATCATCCGGCTCCATGGCTGTCTTCCTTGACCTGGACCCTTTTGCGCAGCTGTTCGCGCTGGCGGGCGAAACAGTAGGAGATGATCTTGTCGCGATCCTTGGGGGAAATGTCGAGAAAGGCGACGGCGACCTCCATGTGCCCCCCCCGTTTTTCGTCGATGCGGACCACCTGGCCGACACATTCGGTGTCGATTTCCGTCAGGTCATCGAAACAGAGTCTGACCAGGATCCTGTCCCGCAGGCGCAGATGGGTGTCGGCGGGAAAACGGATGCCGCCGCCGCTCAGATTGACCTTGGCCTTTTCGGCGATATGTTCCACGTCTTTGTCGACCGGCCGGTAAAAGAGGGAGAGCTCGGTGTCGATGCGGAAATATTCCCGTTTCTGGCTGCTCGAAAAGCTTTCGATATTGACCAGGCGCAGTTTGCCGGATTCCGACAGACTTTCGATTTCGGCTCTGACGACGTAGACCATGTCGCCGACATCGAAGGAGAGGACGCACTGACCTTCGAGGTCGAGTTCGCCGACCGGCAACTGCCCGGGGAAGAAGGAGACGTCGAAGAAACCGCTGCCGACACGTTCGGGAATGCAGTCGAGACTCAGGGTGCGGTGCCCGGTGAGGGGAACATTGATGCGCACCACCTGGTTGTCGGCCAGCAGTTCGATCGTCTCCATGACTCGGACCTGCCGGTATGCCCGGCGCATGGCATGAAAGGATGTCAGAAATTGACGTGGACGACCTGGCCCCGCCGGGGACCGGCACCACGATAGCCGGCCATGGCCGTCCGTCCCAGACGGTTTTGGCGCAGCTCGTTGTCGAGCACCACAATCTTACCCTCGATCCGCTCGACCAGCAAACTGTTGATCCGGGCGACTTCGGCCAAAAGCTCCCGGCGTTGGGCGAGAAGTTCGTCCGGCAGGCTTTCCAGGCCGCATTTCCGGACCTGATCGCGCAGTTCACCGTCGAGCCGCCTGGCCCGGTCCTGCATCTGGGAGAGACTGCGCAGTGACTCTCTGACGGCGAAGGCGGTCGTTTTCGGTATCTCGGCGTAGAGATCCTCCATGAAGCGCAACATTTCCCGGTAGTGTTCGTTGCAGCACGCCATCAGTTCGTAGAGGCTCTGGTCCGGATGTTCCATCGGTTTTCCTTTCAGCCTGAATCAGTGGGCTTGTGCCGGATGAAGAGTGCAGGCGCTTGGCCTGAATGCGGTTTTCAAAAATCCAAGGCGCACCCATAGGTTCGCCGGTGAAGGTTCAGGGCAGCATCTGAGCGTAGTTGCCTGCGGGGTTTTTTCCCGTGCGCTCGGCACGTTTTTCGGCCTGCTGCTGCTGATGGAGCGCGATCGCTTCCGTCCAGGTGCTCCGCAAGTCGCGCAGCAGCGATTCGACGTTTTTCAGCGGTGCCGGATCGTTGTTCAGGTTGGCGGTCGACAGCTCCCGCACCATGAAATTGTACAGGGCGTCGAGATTTTCGGCGATTTCACCGCCGATCTGGTGGTCGAGGGTGTCGGAGAAGGTGGTGATGATGTGCATCGCCTTGCTGATTCCCTCGGCCTTGGCCACCAGGTCACGGTTGGCCATGCCCTCGATGGCGCGGACCGTGTGCCGGATGGCGGCATCGTAGAGCATGATCAGAATCTGTTCGGGAGTCGCCTGGTTGACCTGATTCTGCTGGTACTGATTCCAGAAGGCATTCATGATTTCTTACTCCACATGTTCTGCAGCATGGTCATCTGCTGGGTCAGATAGTCACCCTGGGCGTTGAGGGAGCTGACCAGCTGTTCCATGGCGTTGAACTGGTCGTAGAGGCGTTGCTCGCGTTTGTCGAGCCGATCCTCCATACGGGCAATGGCATCGTCGATGCGGGCGATATTGCGGTTGATGCTCGCCTCCTTGGAAGCGAGAAAGCCATTGGTGGCGTCGGTCATGCCTTCCAGGGCTGTCTGGAACGCCTTGGCGATCCCCTCCACCGAATCGTTGCCGGCCAGCAGGGTGACGACACTCTCGAGGTCGCGGTCGACGGCGTCGGAGAGCTGGGTATCGTCGACCACCAGGGTGCCGTCCCGTTGAGTTTCAAGGCCGAGATCGGCCAGGCTCCGGAAGGTGCCGCCGGTGTCGACGATTGTCGTCAGGAGATTCTGCAGCCGGCGCTTGATGCCGTTCATGCCGGCATCGCCAGCCAGAATGCCGGCCTGTTTTCCGTCCTTGGCCGACTGGCTGGAGACAAACGTCATGATCTTGTTATAGCTGGTGACGAAGTCCTTGATTTTCTGCTTGGTGGCATCCAGGTCCGGAGTCACGGTCAGGGTGGCGCTGGTGACGCCGCCATCGGCCTGGTCGAGTGTGAAGGTGACCCCCGGGATGGCGTCGGTGAAAGCGTTGCTGTCGCTGTAGATGTCGACACCGTCCACCTGGATGTGGGCCTGGCTGGCCTGCTGGGTTTCGGTCATGACCGGGTTGGCGTAGCTGCCGCCGGTCAGGCCGGAGAAGTCGATGCTGAAGCCGACGGTGGCGGGATCACCCGCCTTTTTGCCGGACACCACCAGCCGGTACGGACTGGCGGTGCCGTCGTTGATGATTGCGGCCGTGACGTCGAGGTTGGCGCCGTTGATGGCGCTCACGATCCCTTCCAGGGAATTGTTGCTGCTGTCGATGGTGATGGTGTTGCCGACCCCGCCGATGGTGATGCTGATGGTACCGGTACCGAACGAGGCGGCGGTCTTGTCGGCGTAGCCCTGCGAGATATCCTTCTCCACCTGGGCGAAGCTGAACGACTTGATCTGATAGCTGCCGGCGATGGCGGAGGAGGTGGTCGTGGTGACCGAAACCAGGGGGTCGCCGGCGACCTCGGCTTTTCGTGCCTGGAGTTTGTCGGTTGCGGCAAGATCGCGAACCTTGTCCAGCAGTTCGGAGAGCGAGTCGTCGAGGGTTCTGTAGGCATCGAGACGGGCGTTCTGGTACTTACGGTCCAGTTGCAGAGATTCAAGAGGCTTGCGCTCCGCCTCCATCAGTCCCTGAACGAGGGTCTGGGTGTCGATACCGGTTGCCAGTCCGTTGAAGTTGATGGCCATGACTTCTCGCCTTCGTTTTGGGGATTCAACTTTCCGTGTCGACGATCAGACCACGCAAGTCACGCAGCGCCTTGATGGTTTTCAGGAGTTCTTCGCTGGGAATCTGGCGGATGACCTCGCCCGTTTCCCGGTCGACCACCCGAACCACCAGGGTCTTGATCTCTTCGTTCATCTCGAACTGGACACTGTAGGTTCCGTTGCCGGCCAGTTCCCTGATCCGGTCGAGCAGTTCTTCGGGGCCCACCATTTTCCCGGCTTTTTCGCTGTCAGGAAGCTCCTGGGCCTGGAGCCTGGTCTGCTGCACCTGCTCCGGCGGATCCGGGGGGCGGGGAGGGCCGATCCCCCCTCCCGTATTGATTGCTGTCACGCTCATGCCAGCCTCCCTTCGCTAACCTGGGGCCGCACGGGAAAGGGCGGGGGCCGGAAGGCCGGCCCCCGAACCCGGTTTTCCGCTTACTTCAGCAGCGACAGGGCGAGCTGCGGCGCCTGGTTGGCCTGGGCCAGAACCGAGACGCCGGCCTGCTGCAGGATGTTGTTCTTGGTCATCGAGGAGGTTTCCTGGGCGATGTCGGCATCGAGGATGCGCGAACGGGCCGCCGACAGGTTCTCGGCAACGTTCTGCAGGTTGGCGATGGTCGATTCGAAGCGGTTCTGCACCGCGCCGAGATCACCCCGGATCGAGTCGATGGTGCTGATGGCCGAGTCGATGCGGTCGATGGCCGAGGAGGCATCGGAGGCCGTGGTCACCTTGACCGACGACAGGGTGGCGGTGTCCTTGGCGATGGTGGTGCCGGTGAAGCCAAGGATGCTGTTGCCCGCGTCCAGGGTGATGTTGTCCTGGGAGGTAAGCTTGATCGAGCCGCGGGTCGTGCCGACCGAGAACGGGTTGGTGGTGCCACCGGCGGTGGTGATGTCGATGTTGCGGCCGTCGGCGGCGGTCAGCACGATGTTGGTGCCGTTGACGGTGGCGGTGACGCCTGTGTCGCCGGAGAAGACGTTGATCTGCTTGGCGACATCGTCAAGGGTGGTCGGCGTGCCGGTGCCGTCGAAGACCACCTTCCCGTTCAGGGTCAGGGTGGCGTCCGCCGAAATGCCGCCACTGGCGTCGACCGTCAACGAGGTCGCCTGGGCCTCGGCGCGGGCGCCGACGCCGCTGGCGTTGATCGCCTTGGCCAGGGCCAGGGCGCTGTCGCTGGTCTTGCCGGCGGTGCCGTCCACGAACGTCGAGGAATCGACCACGTTGACCCCGTTGATCTGGATGTTGCTGCCGTTGGAAGCGGTACCGTTGACGGCGCTCGAGCCGGTGGCCTGAGCGATCTGGCCGAGGTCGGTGGAGCCGGCGGCGGCGATCGAGAAGGAGATCGTCTGGCCGGCGTTGGCGCCGACCTGGAAGGTGGCGTTGGTCATGCTGCCATCCAGGAGTTTCCGGCCGTTGAAGGAGGTGGTGTTGGCGATCCGGTCGAGCTCGGAGATGAGCTGATCGACCTCGGCCTGGATCGACTGGCGGTCGGTGGCCGAGTTGGTGTCATTGGCGGCCTGGACGGCCAGTTCGCGCATGCGCTGCAGGATGTTGGTGCTCTCCTGCAGGGCGCCCTCAGCGGTCTGGGCCATGGAAATGCCGTCGTTGGCATTGCGGGCGGCCTGGTTCAGTCCCCGGATCTGGGCCGTCATCCGGTTGGAGATGGCCAGGCCGGCGGCGTCGTCCTTGGCGCTGTTGATGCGAAGGCCCGAAGAGAGGCGCTGCATCGACTTGGCCAGGGCACCCTGGGACTTGTTGAGGTTGCGCTGGGCGTTCAGAGAAGCGATGTTGGTGTTGATCGTCAGTGCCATGGTTCCTATCCTCCGTGAAGTTTTTTTCGGGCTTCCGTGCCCGTTCAGAGACGAGGTGGTGTGATGAACTCCATGGGGCGGCCGCAATCCATGTCAGATGCTCAACCTCCCTGGCCAGGTATTCCCCGTGTTCACTGACACGTATCGGCCGGAGGCGGCACGGGCTTTAGGATTTTTTGTCGCGGGGATGATGGAAAAAGACCGGGGGCGGGCCCCCGGTCGGCAGGTGTTTGGCGTTGTGTGAAAGCGGGGTCTCAGACCGTCGGCAGGGGGGTGCGGGTGTTGTAGGGGGCGCCTTCGAGGATCACCTGCAGGCAGCGGTTGGTTTCCGGAGCGAAGAGCAGCGGCGCCGCCAGGTTCAGGGTGACCGATTTGTCGGGGTGGATGGTGACGATGGCCAGGGCGTGGGCCTGCTCGGGGCGGCTGATGTTCAGTTTGGCCATTTCGGTCTTGTCGGGAACGACCTGGTAGTCGAGGAAGAAGTTGCCCGGTTCGGTGAGCAGAAAGGCGATGTCCCTGTCCTCGACACTCTGGATCCAGAAGAGCAGCTCGCCTTCCCGGTTGGGCATGACGACGAAGTCGCGCAGCCGTTCGAAGCCGATCAGCCCCTCGGGAAAGTGGATGAGGTTGGTTTCCTGGTATTCGATGTCTCCGAAGCGGGTGCCGGTGATTTTCATGGTCGTGGCCGTTTCTTGTTCGTGTCGAGTTTTCGGCTCAGGGTTTGCAGATCCACAGGTTCCCATTGCGTCGCCTTCCGGTTTTCGTTGGTGATCCGTTCGTAGACCTCGAGACGGTGGATCTTCTTCGACCGTGGTGCGTCGATGCCCAGCCGGATGCTGTTGCCCCGCACCTCGACGACGGTGATCCGGACATCGTCCCCGATGATGATTCCTTCTCCGCTTTTGCGTGTCAGTACGAGCATCCTTGCCCTCCATGGCTCTTATCGGCCATTACGATTCGTTCGTTTAGAAAGAATCCGGAAAAAGTCCCGGATGACAGGTTTACATCTGCATCAGTGAGCTTGTCACCGGCGAATAGCGCAGCTCAATTGACCTGCCTGCGTTTTCCAAAAAGCACCGGCGAACCTAAGGGTGCGCCTTGGATTTTTGAAAACCGCATCCAGGCCAAGCACCCGCACTCTTCATCCGGCACAAACCCGCTGATTCAGGTTACAGATAGTTGAGAATCGACAGCTCCGAGATTCTGCCGGTGACGGCCAGGGCCGCCTGCAGTGCCGATTCCTGTTGTTTCAGGTTGGCGATGGTCTCCACCAGGTCGGCGTCCTCGTAGCGGGAGAGAACCTCGCGCATGCGGATTTTCATGTCCTCCATCCGCCCCAGGGCCTCTTCGAGCCGGCTGCCGTTGTTGCCCATGATGCTGCGGTGGCGCCGGATCTGCTCCATGCCGGACGTGACATTGGGCATCTCGGCCTCGATGGCGGCCGTGTCGTTGGCGCGCAGGGCATCCTCGAGCCGTTTCATCGCGGCGAAGATGTCGGTGCCGCCGGGGTCGGTCACCCCGTCGTTATCGCTGTCGCCGAGCAGCAGGGCGTTGCCGGTCAGGTTGACCTGCGTCATCTCCCCGGGGCCGGTCGCCAGTTTGAAGCTGCCGTTGTCACCCTGGTACAACACCGGCCGGGGGTCGAGAACCGGATCGTAGGCCGGGTTCTCGACAAAGGGTTTGCTATGGATCTGGTAGCCCGAGAAGAGGTACTTGCCGTCGAACTGGGCGTTGCCCATGTCGAACAGTTCCTGGCGCAGTCGGGCCACCTCACCGGCGTAGGTCAGCCGGTCCTGGGCGTTGAGGCTGTCGTTGACCGCCGCGATGGCGATTTCCTTGGCCCGGACCAGGATGTTCTCCATGTTGTCGAGATAGTAGTCCTGGTTCTCGATCTGGTCCAGAGCGCTGTTGATGGTGCGGGTGAAGCGGCCGGCACTGACGATGTCGGCGCGGGCGTAAAGGGTCGGGCGGATCGACGACGGATCGTCCGACGGCCGCTGCAGCTTCTTGCCGCTGGCGGTCTGGACGCGCAAATCCTCCAGGCGGGAGTTGATGCGGTTCAGGCTGCCGAGAAGGCTGCGGTAGGTCGTTCCCAGGGTGGCGCGCATGACTTACCTCTTGATCATCAGGACGCTGTCCATCATCTCGTCCACCGTGCTCAGAAACTTGGCCGAGGCTTCGAAGGCCTTCTGGTACTGCAGCAGGTTGATCATCTCCTCCTCGATGGAGACGCCGACGGTGGCTTCGCGCAGGTTCTCCAGCTGCTCGAGACTGTCCTGCAGGCCGGTGACCGCCAGCTTGTTCTGGCTGGCTTCGATGCCGACGCTGGAGGTGATCTTGCCGTACCATTCGGTGTAGGAGTCGGTGCCGTTGACGAATGCGACATCCTTGAGGGCCGCCAGCTGCAGGGCGTTGCTGTTGTCGCCGGGGGCGCTGGTCTGGCCGGCCGCCACCGCGTTCGGGTCGCTGATGGCGACCGACAGCAGGGTGGCGGCCGTACTGACGGCGGTGGGCTGGACGAAGAAATCGCGGCCGCCGACACCGTCGAGGCCGCTGCCGGCCCGGTGCAGGCCGTTGACCTGGGTCGCCAGGTCGTAGGCCAGCTGGTCGAGGCGTCCCTGCAGGTCGGGAATCAGCTGGTCGCGGGTGTCGAGCAGCCCGCGGAATTCTCCTCCCCAGCCGCTGTTGGGCACCGGAAGGGAGGCCGATCCGGTATTGACCTTGATCTGGACGCCGCCTGGTGTCTGGAGAGTTTCGAGCCGCAGGGCGATACCGCCTTCGACCAGGGGGACGCCACCGGGAAGCTGCAGGGAGATCATGCCGACCTTGTCTTCGACGGCGGTGACGCCGATTTCGCCGGCCAGCTCCTTGACCAGCTGGTCGCGCTGGTCACGTTCGGCGTTGGCGGACTGACCGGCGTATTCGACGGTGGAGATCCGTTTGTTCAGGTCGGCGACCTGGCGCAGCTTCAGGTTGATGGTGTCGACCTTGCTGACCAGGGTGTTGTCGATGTTACCGCGGATGTCCTCGAGCCGGTTCCAGGTGCTGTTGAAGGACTGGGCCAGCCGCCGGCCGTACTGGATGACCTGGGAGCGCTCGACACTGCCGTCCGGATTGGTCGAGAGCTCCTGCCAGGCATCGAAAAAACGGTCGATGTCGGCGACCAGTCCGGTGTCGTCGATGGGCAGGGAACCCTCGATTTCGGCCAGCGGCGCCGTTTTGGCGTTCTCCTGGCCGAAATCGGCGTTCTTCTGACGGATTTCGCCGGTCAGGAAGGCGTCGTGGGCGCGTTCGATGGAACCGACCCGCACGCCCTGTCCGACAAAGAAGTCGCCGAAGGCGAGTGTCGGATAGGGGGTCAGGTTGGGCGTCTGTCGTGAGTAGCCGGGGGTGTTGACGTTGGCGATGTTGTTGCCGACGACTTCGATGGCCTTCTGCTGGCTGGTGATGGAGGTTTTGGCCGCGTTCAGTGCGCTGATGATTCCGCCCATCTCAGACCTTCCCGGAAATGAGCCTGCCGCCGCCGGTACGTTCGATCTTCCGGCCGGTCGGGTTGTAGGTGGGTTCGGTCATCTGCCGGCTGTAGAAATTGAGAATGTCCCGCACCCAGTTCAGGGACGACCAGAAGAGGTAGGCGTTGCGACGGTTCTCTTCACGGATGGTTTCCGCCAGTGACCGCGCCTCGGGATCTTCGCTGTCGATCTGCTGACCGTGCAGTTCGGCCAGCAGCCTGTTCTTGGCCTCGGCCAGGCGGGCCAGTCCGTCGGTATCGAGATCGATGGCACACTGCCTCTCCTCGAGGATGATCCGGTGGAGCTGCTCCATCGTTTTCCTGGCTGCGGCGTTCATCGGCTCAGCGTTCCTCGAGGATGTACTTGAGCAGGCTCTCGGCGACCTTTTCCGGGTCGGGATCGTAGGTGCCGTCGGCGATCTGCTGTTTCAGTCCGGCCACCTTCTCGGTCCGGGCGGCATCGCCCGCAGCCTCCGTCTGGTTCAGGCGGGTGGCTTCGCGGGCGAAAGAGGAGATTTTGACCCTGTCCACCGTGGTGCCGGCGGTGCCGGCCGTTTTGTTTTCCTTGCGGTTCGGCTGCGTGTTCGTATCTCGCATCTTGCCCGTGTTGACCAGCGGCTTTCCGGTGTGAATCTTGACTGTCATGGTTTCCACCTTTGTTGGCAATGCCCTCCGGGCAGCGGCTCCGCCGGGAGCAGTGGTAAAGACCCGGCATGGCCGAAGATTCTTTACCTGGTCTTCATATCGACGTAAGACTGCGCCAAGTTTAGCAAAAAATCACAGAAAAGAGCAGGGTGAACGAACCGTTTTCCGGCTCGTGGCACCGGTTTTCAGTCGTCGGCCGTCTTCCGGGCCCGGCTCAGCTCCCGGTACAGGGTCTGGCCGATGCCGAGCCCGTTGTTCCGGCCGGCGATTTCCCGGGCGATTTCGATGTCCATCATCTCCCGGTAGATGTCCCGGCCGGCGTCCTTGTCCAGCAGGCCGCTGTCGGGAACGGTCGCGTGCATGCCCTTGAGCATCGACTGGATGAACAGGGCCTCGAATTCGCGGCAGGCCTGACGCAGTCCTAAGGTCCGGTTGCCGGAGGTGGTTGGCCCGACCGAAATGTCTGCAGGAAGAAGACCAGGAATTTTCATGTTTTTCTCCCGTCAGAGTATGACCAGTTCGGCATGCAGGGCGCCCGAGGCCTTGATCGCCTGCAGAATGGCGATCAGGTCGCGTGGTGAGGCGCCGATGGCATTGAGGGCCTGGGCGATTTCGGCGAGGCTGACGCCCATGTTCATGATCACCAGTTCGCCGCTGCCTTCGCTGATTTCGATGTCGGTTCGCGGAGTGACGATGGTCTGGCCGCCCGGTGCCAGCGGTTGGGCCTGGGAGACATCGGCCCGTTCGTTGATGACCAGGCTGAGATTGCCGTGGGAGACGGCGACGGTATCGATGCGGACGTCCTCGCCCATGACGATGGTGCCGGTCTTTTCGTTGACCACGATACGGGCCGGGGAGTCCGGCTGGACTTCGAGCGCCTCGAGCTCGCTGAGAAAATTGACCACCCGGCCACGGTAGGGCGGGGGAATCCGGACGGCGACGCTGCCACCATCGACCGGCCGGGACGTGTTGGGGCCGAAGCGGTCGTTGATGGCCTGGGCGATGCGGCTGACGGTGGTGAAGTCGTTGTCCTCGACCCGGTAGGTCAGTTGCCCGTCCTCCGGCAGGTTCACCGGGATGGCGCGCTCGACGATGCCGCCTCCGGGGATGCGGCCGGCCGTGGGGTGGTTCTTCTGGACCTTGGCCGCCTTGCCGCCGAAGGAGAGGGAACCGACCACCACCGGCCCCTGGGCGACGGCGTAGACATTGCCGTCAGGTCCTTTCAGGGGCGTCAGCAGCAGGGTGCCGCCGGCGAGGGATTCGGCATCGCCGATCGAGGAGATGGTGACGTCGATCTGGTTGCCGGGGCGGGCGAAGGGCGGCAGTTTCGCCGTCACCATGACCGCGGCGACATTGTCCACCCGGACGTCGTCCGGATTGACGGTGATGCCCATGCGTTCGAGCATGTTGACCAGCGACTGGATGGTGAATTCCGTCTGCTGGCCGTCGCCGGTGCCGTTGAGTCCCACCACCAGGCCGTAGCCGACCAGCTGGTTGGCGCGCACCCCGTCGAGGCGGGCGATGTCCTTGATCCGGGCGGCCTGGACCGGAGTCATGAACAGAAAGATCAGAGATGTCACGAGCAAATACCGCATGATCGTCCTTGGTCTCCTCAGAAGGGCCAGATGGTGTCGAGGACCCGGGTCATCCAGCCCGGTCGCTGCTTGTCACTGACCACGCCCTTGCCGGTATAGGCGATGCGGGCGTCGAGAACGTATTTCGAGTCGACGATGTTTTGGGGCGTTATGTCGGTCGGACGCACCAGTCCGGTCAGCTGGATGTACTGGGTTTCGTTGTTGACGGTGACCGCCTTGTTCCCCACGATGCGCAGGTTGCCGTTGGGCAGGACTTCGACCACCTGGGTGGTCAGGGTGGCGATCAGATCCTCCTTGCGGGTGGTCTTGCCGTTGCCTTCGAACGCGTTCGTGTAGTTGGCGCTGACCAGTTTGCCCGGATCGATGCCGCCGGCCAGGTTCGCGAGATCCCTTTCGAAACGGAAGAACTTGGTGATGTCGGCCGAAATTGAACTGCTCCGGTCGGTTTCGGTGGTGGCCTCCTTGCTGGCGCTGGCCCGTTCATAGATGGCCACGGTCACGATGTCGCCGACGCGGCGGGCCTTCAGGTCGGTGAACAGGTCGCTGCCCCGGTCGCTCCAGATCGACCCCTTGCCATGGGTCGGTTCGGTGGTGGGGGCGTGCACCGGAAGGTTGCTGCCCAGTATCGGGGGCGGCGGCTGCGGCGGCGCACAGGCTGCCAGCAGCAGGGGCAGAATGAGTATGGACAGACTGGTTTTTTTCATCTCAGAACCCGACCTCGACCCTGCCCGGTCCGGTGACCTGGCAGAGGATCACTTTCTGTGAGCTGATGTTGCGCACCGGAATGGTGTCCCCCGGTTTGCCGTCGCGTTTGGCGATCCCCTTGGCCGAGAGACTGAGGGCTCCCCGGGTGAGGACGATCATGACCGGCTGTCCACGTTTGACGGCGGGCGGGGTGTCGATCATGGTCCGGGTCAGAACCTCGCCCTGCCGCAAAGAGCGCTTGAGTTTCTTGCCGACCAGTCCGGCCGTCCGGAAGAAGGGCTGGCGCAGATGATTGATTTCCCGTTCGACGAGAACCAGATCCTCCGGCTGCAGAATGCTGCCCCGGGGCAGGTCTCTGGCCAGGGTGACCACCCTGGCGTGTCCCGTGACGCTGCCGCGGACGGTCAGGTTTTTCTCCACCCGGTTATCGACCCGGAAGATCAGGTTGAAGCTGCGGGCCTTGAAGATGTCGGGATCCGAGGGACGGATTTCACTGCGGACCGTCCCTTTGGGCAGCACGAAGGGGGCCGGCAGGTGCAGGTTTCTGAAGGCCAGCCGGACGCCGGGGTGGCGCTTTTGCTCCTTGAGGAGAAACCGGTCGAGCAGGCGCCGGATCCGGTCGGCGCCTACCAGGATTCCGGCCCTTTTGACGATGATGGTGTCGGCACCGCCGAATGTCGCCCGGACCAGCCGGGGTTCCAGGCGCAGCAGCTGCTCCTGCAGCTGCCGGCTGTCGAGGCGGATCTCCTGTCCGGGGGCGGGGGCAGGCCCCAGGACCAGGCCCGCGAGGTAGGGCGCCGTCTGCGGCTTTGCCTCGATGTCGGCGATGGCGCCCAGGGTCAGCTCGGGGCCGTCGACGATCGCCTGACGATGCCAGTCGATCGATGCCGCCGGGCAGACGCTGCCCATGGCGAGCAGCAGCAGGAAGCTGAGGACTGCGTGTTTCATGGTTTCGTCCGTTCAGGCCAGATTGTTGGTCATCTGCAGCATCTCGTCGGCGGTCTTGATCGCCTTGGAGTTGATTTCGTAGGCCCGCTGGCCGGCGATCATCGCCACCATCTCCTCCATGACACTGACGTTGCTGCCCTCGAGATAGCCCTGGGCGATGGTGCCCAGGCCCAGCTCGCCGGGGATGCCGAGGGTCGGTGGGCCGGAGGACTGGGTTTCCTGGAGCAGGTTGCGGCCGAGGCTGAACAGGCCTGCCGGATTGCTGAAGGTGGCCAGCTCGATCTGGCCGAGCTGGTCGCCGGTGGTGCTGCCGTCGAGAAAGGCCTCGACCGTTCCGTCTTCGTAGATGGCGATCCGGGTGGCATTGTCCGGAATGGTGATCTCCGGTTGAATGGGGTAGCCGTCGGAGGTGACCAGACGGCCGGTACTGTCCTTTTTCAGGGCGCCGGCCCGGGTGTAGACGGTTTCACCGTCGGGCAGCAGCACCTGGAAGAAGCCGTCGCCCTCGATCGCCAGATCGAGTTCGTTGCCGGTCTGGATCATGTCGCCGGGGGTGAAGATCTTCTGCACCGCCGCGGTGCGGGTGCCGAGTCCGACCTGAATTCCGATCGGCACCTCGTTTCCCGTGGTCGTGGTGCCGCCGGCGGCACGGATGGTCTGGTAGAGCAGATCCTGGAAGTCGGCACGACTCTTCTTGAAGCCGGTGGTATTGACGTTGGCCAGGTTGTTGGCAATGATGTCCATGTTGAGCTGCTGGGCTTCCATGCCGGATGCCGCGATGGAAAGTGCCTTGATCATGGTCCCACTCCTTGTCTAGAAAGCGCCTATCTCCACGGCCTTGGTGGCGATCTGTCCATAGGCCTTGATCAGTTTCTGATAGGCTTCGAAATCCCGTTCGTAGGTCACCATCCGGGTCATTTCCGTCAGCGGACTGACGTTCGCCTTTTCGATCCATCCCTGCATCAGGTTCGGTTTGTTCAGCCGCCGGGGGAGGACGCCGTCCGGTGCGGCCAGAAGCCCCCGGCCCCGGCGTGTCAGCATGACATCGTCCGGAAAGTCGACCAGCTGCAGTCGTCCCACCTGCTGGCCGTCACGCAGGATGGTGCCGTCGCGGTCGATCTCGATCTTCCCGCCGGCCGGCAGGACGATGGGTCCGCTTTCGCCGAGAACCGGCAGGCCGGAACTGGTGATGAGCATTCCGGAGGCGTCGAGACTGAAATTGCCCTGGCGGGTGTAGAGCTCGTCGCCGGTCTTCGTATCCTGCACCCGGAAGTAGCCGCGACCGACGATGGCGACATCGAGGGGATTGCCGCTCTTTTGCAGTTCTCCCGGAGTGCCGTCGCGGGCGACCCGCTGCAGTCTGGCGGTGGTGACCAGACCTCCTCCCTGCTGCGCCCGGACCAGTGCGGCGTCGAAGCCGGGAACGTCCCGCTTGAAACCTGGGGTGTTGGTGTTGGCCAGGTTGTTGGTGATGATGTCGATGGCCCTCAGGCGGCTCATGGCGCCCGAGGCCGCCGAAACCAGTCCCGCGTTGTAGGCCAGGTCACTCATGCCGCCATCTCCTCCGTTTCGGTCGTCATCGTCCGCAGCCGGGCCAGTTTGACCAGCTGTTCCGCCTCGCCCCTGCCGATTTCGAGGATCTGGGCGATCTGCTCCGGGGCGAGCCCGTGGGAGGCCAGCGAATTGAGGTAGCGATACCGGTCTGCCGGGCTGCCGGTCGTCATCTGCTGCCGGACCATTGATTTGACGTTGGCCGCCAGCAGATCGGCGTCGAAGGCCGTTTGCTCCTTCGCCGGTTTCGTTTCACGGTCGCCGGCGACCGTGGCGCTGACCCTGGCCAGCTGTCGGCTGATCCGGTTCAGCTTCAGATAGAGCAGGGCGAATCCGGTCAGGCTGGCCAGGGACGTGCCGGCGAACAGCATGAAGGTGTATTCGGGCCTGAACATGGCATTCATGCTCCTTTCGCCTTTTTCGGAAAGGCCGGCATCGTCGTGCGCCGACTCAGCTTGACTTTCAGCTTCAGCAGGGCCTGGCTGTGAATCTGCGACACCCGGCCTTCCGAGATGCCGAGAACCTCGGCGATCTCCTTCTGGGTCAGTTCCTCGTGATAGTAGAGCGCCACCACCAGCCGTTCCTTTTCGGACAGCTTGCTGATATGTTCCGCCATCTCCCTGGTCAGATCCGCCGCTTCCAGTTCGTCGAGCGGACTCTTGCCGTTTTCGTCCTCGAGGTTGTCGATGATGGCGCGGCTGCCGCCATGTTCGTCGAGGGATTCGTTGAGACTGATACAGCCCAGGTAGGAGACCTCGCCGAGCAGCGACTGGTATTCCTCCAGGCTCATGTCGAGCTCGTCGGCGATCTCTTCTTCCTCCGGCGCCCGGCCGAGCTTGCGTTCGAGGCGTTCGATGGTGCGGGCCAGCCGGGCGTGCTTCTCGCGCAGACTGCGCGAGAACCAGTCCATGCGACGGACCTCGTCCAGCACCGCGCCGCGGATGCGCCGCTCGGCGAAGGTCTTGAACTGGACCCCCTTGGACGGGTCGTAGCGGTTGGCGGCATCGACCAGACCCAGCATGGCGGCGCTGCAGATCTCGTCTTTGTTGACGAAGGCCGGCACCTGGGTGACCATGCGTTCGACGAGGAAGTTGACCAGCGGCAGGTGGGCGCGGATCAACTGGTCCCGGTCGAGCAGTCCGGACTCGGTGTAGGTGGCGGTTTCGTTCATGATTCACCTCCCTGATTCAGGGTGAAAAAGCGTTTCCAGAAAAATTGCACCGTCCCCTTGGGAGCCTGTTCCGTCGGTGTCGCCAGCGTTCGGGCGAGAGCCTCGAAGGCGGAACTCGTCTTCTGGCCCGGGAAGAGTTCCACCATCGGCTTCTGCCGGCGGACGGCTTCCTGCATGCGGGGGTTTTGCGGAATACAGCCGAGGTAGTCGATGGAGATGTCGAGGTAGCGGTTGGAGACGATGGTCAGCTTCTGGTAGACGTCCAGTCCCTCGTCGATCCGCTGTACCTGATTCACCACCAGGTGGAACGATTTCTGGTGATAACGGGTCGACAGAAGCTTCATCAGGGCGTAGGCATCGGTGATGGCGGTCGGTTCGGGAGTGGTGACCACCAGGATGTCCTGAGCCGCGACGTTGAAGTAGGTGACGTTCTCCGAGATGCCCGCTTCGGTGTCGATCAGCACCAGGTCGAACTGTCCGTGCAGGCTGTCGAGATCGTCGAGAAAGCGTCGTTTCTGGTCGGTGTTCAGGTGGGTCAGGTGCTGCAGACCCGATCCGGCCGGCAGGATGCTGATGCCGGCCGGGCCACTGGTCATGATATCGTTCAGGGAACGCTCGCCGGCGAAGTAGTGATTCAGGTTGTAGCGGGGCGTCAGGCCGCACATGACGTCGATGTTGGCCAGCCCCAGGTCGGCGTCGATGACCAGAACCCTTTTGCCCATGCGCGCCAGGACGACGGCGACGTTGGTGGCGACCGAGGTTTTGCCGACGCCGCCCTTGCCGCTGGTGATGGAGATCACCCGCGCCGCCGGCGCGGCGGCCGCGTCGCTGTCGACGGCGGTGAGCCGGTGCCGGCGGCTGCGCAGGGTTCCCGCCTGGTCGAAGCGTCCGTGGATGACGTTCATCGAATTCACCTCTATTGCTGTCCCAGAATACATTCGGCAACCACCTTCGGTTCGGCGGCCAGGATGTCTTCGGGTACCCGCTGGCCGTTGGTCAGATAGGAAATCGGCAGATTCTGCCGCAAAGGGATGTCGAGCAGGGCGCCACGCTGTGCGGTTTCGTCCACCTTGCTGAAAATCAGGCTGGCCAGCGGGATGCGCCGGAAGCTGCCGACGATGTCGACCAGGTCGCGTCCGCGGGTGCCGGTGGCCAGCACGAGGTGGTTTTCGGTCCGGGCCTCGGGGCCGAGAAAAGCGGCGATTTCGGCCATTCCTGCCTCGTCGTGGTGGCAGCGGCCGCTGGTGTCGATCAGGATCAGATCCTTGTCGCTGTGACGGGCAAATGCCGTCTGCAGCTGTTCCGGCGAGTAGATCACCTCGACCGGCAGCTCCATGATCTCGCCATAGACGCGCAGCTGTTCGGCCGCCGCGATCCGGTAGGTGTCGATGGTGAACAGGGCGAGTCGACCGGAATACTGCTGCAGGTAGGCGGCGGCCAGTTTGGCGATGGTGGTGGTCTTGCCGACCCCGGTCGGTCCGACCAGGGCCAGCCGTTTCTGGCCCCGGCCGCCGGCGAAGGGATGGGTGAACTGCACCAGGTCGCTGATGGTGTCGAGGAAGAACTGGTTGAGGTAGGCCGGGTCGGTCAGCTGCTGCGGATGCAGCCGTTCGCCGGCATAGCGGGCCAGGGTTTCGGCGGTGGCGTCTTCCAGGTCGTGTGCCTTGAGACTGGCGATCAGCTGCTCCACCATCGCATCCTTGGCCGGGGGCTGTTGCCGCACGACCGGCGGCTGCGGCGGCGTGGCCGGTTGCGGCGCCGGCGGTGTCACCGGCCGGTTGAGTTCACGGATGGCCGCCTTGAGCTCTTCCAGCTCCGAGCGCAGGGCCGAAACGTCCTGCCGGGCGAGCTGCTCGCGCAGGCTCTGAAGCTCCGCCTCGACCGGATCGATGACCTTGCGCTGCCGCCAGATCTGGCGGTAGTCGATGCGGTCGGCGACGGTCGCCCTGACCGCCGTTTTGGCACTTTGCTGCCTTTGACCGGCCGAAGGCTCGGCCGGCCGGGTTTCCTCGGTGACACCGCTGTCGTCTTCCTCGATGGCGGCGGTGATCTCGATGCGCGGCCGGCCGAGAATGCCCAGTCCGTTTCTGCGGATGGTCCGGGTCGAGAGGATCAGGGCGTCGGGACCGAAGGTCTCCTTCACCTTCTTCAGGGCCGCGGCCATGCTGTCGGCTTCGAACACTTTAACCTGCATGGAGGCTCACCGTTCCCAGGGACCGCACCATCATGTCGGGTGCGATCTCGTTGTGCGAAAGAACGACCAGGTGCGGCAGGTACCGCTCGGTCAACCTTTTGACATGGGGTCGGATCGTTGGCGCCGTCAGCAGCACCGGCGGCGTGCCGCCGCTCATATTGCCGATGGTCTGGCTGAGGCGGTCGATGATCCGGTGGGCGGTGTTCGGATCGAGGGCCAGATAGTTGCCTTCGCTCGTGTTCTGGATCGCGTTGTGGATGGTCTCCTCGATCTCCCGGTCGAGGGTGATCAGTTTCAGGTTCTGCCCGTCTTCGGCGTAACGGGCACTGATCAGGCGGCCCAGGGCGGCCCGGACCTGTTCGGTCAGGTAGGTGGGATCCTGGGAGACGCCGACGTAGTCGGCCATGGTTTCCAGGATGGTCCGGATGTCCCGGATGCTGACCTGTTCTCTGAGCAGATTCTGCATGACGCGCATGATCAGTCCCGTGTTCAGGATGTCGGGAACCAGTTCCTCGACCAGTTTCGGATACGTCTTTGCCAGGGTGTCGAGCAAGTTCTGTACCTCCTGGCGGCCGAGCAGTTCATGCGCGTGTTTTTTGATGATTTCGCTCAGGTGGGTGCTGACCACCGTGGCACAGTCAACCACTGTATATCCGGCTATTTGCGCGCGATCCTTCTTGTCTTCGGTGATCCAGATGGCGGGCAGGCCGAAGGCCGGTTCGGTGGTTTCGATCCCCTGGATCTGCTCGGTGGCGGTGCCCGGATCCATGGCGAGATATTGACCCGGGAACACTTCTCCGACACCCACCTTCACCCCCTTGAGCAGGATGCTGTACTGGTTGGGGGCGAGCTGCAGGTTGTCCTTGATGTGCACCGGCGGAATGATGAAGCCCATGTCGAGGGCGAACTGTTTGCGGATCGCCTGGATGCGCGGCAGCAGGTCACCTTCCTGGTTGGCGTCGACCAGGGGGATGAGGCCGTAGCCGACCTCGAGTTCGAGCAGGTCGACATGCAGCAGCTCGTCGAAATCGATCTCGGCCGGTTCCTCCTCGGTGACCTCGACCGCTTCCGCCTCCTGCGTTTCGCGGGATGCCTGGGCTTTCTGCACCTGCCAGGCGGACAGGGCGATCAGGGCGGCCAGAACGATGAAGGGAACGGTCGGCAGCCCGGGAATGATGGCGAAGACCAGCAGGATGCCCGACACCAGCCAGAGGGCCCGCGGATGCATGGTCATCTGTCCCTTGAGAGTGGTGCCGAAATCGCTGCCGCCGGCGGCGCGGGTGACCAGGATGCCGGCCGCCGTCGAGATGATCAGGGCCGGTATCTGGCCGACCAGGCCGTCGCCGACGGTCAGGATGGTGTAAGTGCGGGCCGCCTCCATCGCCGGCATGCCGTTCTGCAGTACCCCGATGACGAAACCGGCGCCGATGTTGACCAGGGTGATGATGATGCCGGCGATGGCGTCGCCGCGGACGAACTTGCTGGCGCCGTCCATCGCCCCGTAGAAGTCGGCCTCCTCGGCGATCTCCTGGCGCCGCTGGCGGGCGGTTTCCTCGTTGATCAGGCCGGCGTTGAGATCGGCGTCGATCGCCATCTGCTTGCCGGGCATGGCGTCGAGGGTGAACCGGGCCGCCACCTCGGCGACACGGCCGGCGCCCTTGGTGATGACCATGAAGTTGATGACCACCAGGATGCAGAAGATGACGATGCCGACCACGTAGTTGCCGCCGACCACGAACTGGCCGAAGGCGCGGATGACACTGCCCGCCGCCGAGACCCCCTCCTGGCCGTGCAGCAGGATCAGGCGGGTCGAGGCGACGTTGAGCGACAGCCGGAAGAGGGTGGTGGCCAGCAGCAGGGACGGAAAACTCGAAAAGTCGAGGGTGCGGGTGGTGTAGAGGGTGATGATCAGGATCACCAGCGAGATGGTGATGTTCAGGGTGAGAAAGAGGTCGAGCAGCAAGGGCGGCAGGGGGATGATCATCACCATCAGCACCAGGACCAGCCCCAGGCCGACGATGACATCGGTCCGCATCATGGTTTTCGCCCAGTCGTGGCGTTCGACGAGTGCTACCATTGACGCCTCCTTCAGAACGATTTCTTCCTGACGCTGTAGACGTAGGCCAGGATCTCGGCCACGGCGGTGAACATCTCCTCCGGGATGGTCTGGCCGACCTCGAGCTGGTACAGCGCCCGGGCCACGGGAACGTTCTCCACCATCACCACCTGGTGCTCGCGGGCGATCTCGCGAATCTTCAGCGCCAGATGATCCGCCCCCTTGGCGATCACCTGCGGTGCCGACATGGTTTCGCGGTCATATTTCAGGGCGACCGACAGGTGGGTCGGGTTGGTCACCACCACGTCGGCTTTCGGCACCTCGGCCATCATCCGCTTGCGGGCCATCTCCTGCTGGATGGAGCGGACCCGGGCCTTCAGGTGCGGATCGCCCTCGGTCTCCTTGAACTCTTCCTTGATCTCCTGTTTGGTCATCTTCATCCGCTGTTCCATCTCCCAGCGAACGAAGAGATAGTCGAACAGGGCGAGCACGACCAGTACGCCGCAGCTCTTGAACAGCACCAGGGACGCGACGCGCCCGAGAAAACGGACGGTTTCCCCCAGGGGAGCGTCGACCAGCAGGACGCTTTCGGCGAAGGACGCCTGGACCGTCCGGAAGGCGACGAAGCCGATCAGGCCGATCTTGATCAGTGACTTGACCACCTCGACGGCACTGCGCCTGGAGAAGAATTTCTTCATTCCCTGAACCGGATTGAGCTTGCTCAGGTCCGGCTCGAGCGGCTTGGTAGTCAGCAGAAAACCGATCTGGATGATGCTGGCCGCCGCACCGACGACCATCACCATCAGCAGCAGTGGTGCCAGCAGCAGGCCGATCTGCTGCATCAGGGCCAGGGCGAGGTCGTAGACCGTGTTGCCGGTCACTTCGATCTCGCCCGCCCGCCGCCAGATGTCGGCGACCAGAAACTGCAGACGGGGCCAGAAGAAGGGCAGGTAGAAGTACCACAGCAGCAGGGCCGAGGTGAGCAGCAGGGCGGTCTGCACCTCCTTGCTCTGGGCGACCTGGCCTTTCTTGCGAAAATCCTCACGGCGTTTCTGTGTCGCCTGTTCTGTGCGTTCCTGTTCCTGTTCTTCCGCCATGGTGCTACCTCTGCAGGGCCGTAAAGAGCAGGGTGAAACGCTGCTCCAGCTCGCTGAACTCCTGGTTGAGCAGGGCCACCAGCAGGTTGAGGGTCAGGCCGATCAGCAGAAAACTGATGCCGATGTTCAGCGGAAAGGAGAGCAGAAAGACGTTCAGCTGCGGAAAGACCCGCGCCATGATGCCGAGCACCAGGCCGGAGAGCAGCAGCACGGCCAGCACCGGGGCGCTCAGCTGGACGCCGAGGGTGAACATGCGGCCGGCCAGTTCCAGCAGGTAGGGGATGGCCCCGCCGGAGAAGTCCCAGCGCCCCGGTGGCAGCAGGCGGAAGGAGGAGACCAGTGCCCGGATGAAGTTGTGATGGATGTTCAGCGACAGGAAGATCAGGATGGCCAGTACGTTCTGGAACTGCGAGATCAGCGACACCTGCCGCTGGTTCTGGGGGTCGAAGACGTTGGCGGCGGCGAAGCCCATCTGGTAGCCGATGACGGTGCCGCCGAGCTCGACGGCGGTGAAGATGAAGCGGGCGATGTAGCCGACCATCAGGCCCAGCATCCCCTCGCCGGCCAGCAGTACGGCCAGGGTCAGCGGCGCGAACGGCGTCTGCGGGATCAGGTGGCGGACCACGGGAAAGACCACCAGGGTCAGCATCACCGTCAGGGCGACGCGGATGCGCATCGGTGCCTGGCTGCTGCTGTAGATGGGCAGGGTGCCCATCAGGGCGCCGATGCGCACCAGGCAGATCAGCAGCGCCTGAATGGTGGCGGTGGAGAGGACCGGCAGTTCCATGGGGCTCAGCCTCCCAGGTGGCCGATCTGGCCGTACAGGTCACGGGTGAAGGCGACCATGACCCGGATCATCCAGGGTGCGGTGATCACCAGCGCCACCAGCACGGCGACGATCTTGGGAATGAAGGTCATGGTCTGCTCGTTGATCTGGGTGGCGGCCTGAAAGATGCTGATGACCAGGCCGACCACCACGGCGCAGACCAGCATGGGGCCGGAGAGCATCAGCACCATTTCCACGGCACGGCGGCCGACATCGATGACCATTTCGGGGGGCATGTCTTCCTCCGCAATCGGTGTTCCGTCAATGAAAACTCTGGACCAGCGAACCGACCACCAGTCCCCAGCCGTCGACCAGGACGAACAGCAGCAGCTTGAAGGGCAGCGAAATGATCGGCGGCGGCAGCATCATCATCCCCATCGCCATCAGCACCGAGGCGACCACCATGTCGATGACCAGAAAGGGGACATAGATGAGAAAGCCGATCTGAAAGGCCCGTTTCAGCTCCGAGAGCATGAAGGCCGGGATCAGGGTCATGGTCGGCACGTCGTCCGGATCGCCGGGCTGGTCGTCACCGGTTAGCGCCACCAGCAGGGCGAGATCCTTCTCGTCGGTCTGGCCGAACATGAAGTCCCGCATCGGTTCCACGGCCTTGGCGAGCGCCTGTTTCTGCGGCAGTCTGCCGTCGAGGTAGGGCTTGATGGCCTGCTCGTTGATCTGGCTGAAGACCGGCGCCATGACGAAGAAGGTCAGAAAGAGCGACAGGCCAATGATCACCTGGTTCGGCGGCATCTGCTGGGTGCCCATCGCCTGGCGGACGAAGGAGAGCACGACGACGATGCGGGTGAAGGCCGTGGTCATCAGCAGAATGGCCGGCGCCACCGAAAGAACGGTCAGCAGCAGCAGGATCTGCAGCGCCGTCGAAACCTCGCCGGGGCTGTTCGCTTCGCCGATGCCGACGGTGAGGGTCGGCAGGCCTTGCGCCGGAGCATGCTGCGCCGCAAACAGGCAGAGCAGAAAAACGAGGCCGGCCGCCAGCCGCTTCATCGGTCCGCCTCCATCTGTTGTTCGAGGGTTTCGGCGAAGCACCTGTCCGCCGGCAGTTCGCACAGCAGGCTGATGTTCTCCTGGCCGATGCCGACCAGCAGTTCGCGTCCCCGGACCTCGATCAGCGCCACGGCCTTCTTCGGGGCCAGGGCGCGGGTCTCGATGATACGGATGACGCCTTTTTTCTGGCCGGGCAGCAGCTGCAGCCGCTTTTTCGCCAGGGCCAGAACGAGCAGGGCCAGTCCGATCACCAGCACCAGCGAGCCGACGACCCGCAGCCCGCCGGTCAGCAGGCCCGGAGGGTCGTAGGCTTCGGCGGCCAGAGCGGGCCAGGCCGGTCCGAGCAGACCGATGAACAGCAGTACCGGCCGCATCAGCCCAGATTCTCGATCCGCTCGGCGGGGCTGATGACATCGGTCAGGCGCAGGCCGAACTTGTCGCCGGCCAGCACCGCCTCGCCGCGGGCGATCAGTTTCGAGTTGACGTAGAGGTCGAGCGGCTCGCCGGCCAGCTTGTCCAGCTCGATCACATAGCCCTCGCGCATCTGCAGCAGGTCCTTGACCAGGATGCGGGAACGGCCGACCTCGACCGAGACGTTGAGCGGAATGTCGAGCAGAAAGTCGATGCCGCGCGATCCGCCCTGGGTGTTGTTTTCGCCGGTGTTGGTGTTGATGGTCTCCTCAGGTGTTTCCATGGTTCGCTCCTTCACTGTAGATGCCGGTGATGCGCACCGCCTTGTTGCCGTTTCTCACCCCGACCTGGGCGACATATTTCGGACGCCCTTCGACCTTGATCGCCAGGGGATCGTTCGGGTTCCAGGGCAGGTCGATGATGTCCCCTTCCCGGAAGTTGATGAAGTCGCGCATCTGCAGGGTGATGGTTCCCAGCTCGGCCGCGATTTCGACCGGAATGGCCGGCAGCTCGGCCAGCAGGCGCCGCCGCCAGGCTTCGCTGCCGTCGTCGTTCCGGTTCTGCTGCATGCCTTCCCGGATCGGATCGAGAATGCTGTGGGGAAAGATCAGCTCCAGCAGCCCCTTGGTGGCGCCGATTTCGATTTCGAGGGTGGCGGCCACGACCATGGCATCGCCGGGAATCAGGTTGACCAGCCGTGGATTGCTCTGCAGCCCCTCCAGGGAGATGCCGACCCCGTCCAGAAAGCTGAGAACCTTGGCCAGGTCGAGAGCGACATCGCCGAACATGCTCTTGAGGATGTTCATTTCGATCGCCGTCAGCGGCCGGTTCGGAACGCTGGCCGGCTTGTTGGGGTCGCCGCCGAGCTGAATTTCGACCAGGGCGCAGGCGAGTGTCGGCGAGAGAACGGCCAGAACGCCGTGCCGCAGCGGGTCGAAACGGTACAGGCCGATGGCGACGCCGCTTTGCAGACGGTGCAGGAAGGATTCGCATTCAACCGGGCGGATGCTCGTGCGGCGGACGTTGACCGACTGCTGGACCCGGTTGGTGAGCGAAATGGCGTAGTTGCGGGCAAAGGAATCGATCAGCAGATCGAAATTGTTCAGTTTCAGGTCGCCGGATGCGTGCGCCCGGACCAGGTTCAGCGGGCTGATCTGCCTGCCGTCATCGGCCGTCTCGACCTCCGGTTCCGCCGGGATCTCGCCCTGATGGACCGCCGACAGCAGTTCACTGATCTCTTCCTGGGTGAGAATGCGTTCCACGACGCCTCCTACTGGACCACGAAATCGGTGAAGTAGATCCGCTTGATCTTGCCGGTCTTGAGAAAACTGTTCAGTTTCGCCGTCAGCTCGGCCCGCAGCTGCATCTTGCCCTGCAGGTCCTGCAGCTCGCTGAACGACTTGTTGCCGATCAGCATGATGACGGCGTCACGGATCTGCGGCATGCGCTGGTTGACCTCGTCCACCACCTCGTCGTTGGTCAGCTCCAGGGTCATGGCCGCCTTCAGGTAGCGGGTTCCCGAGTCGTCGAGAATGTTGACGATGAACGACTCGATGTTGACCATCGGACCGATGTCGGGACTTTCGAGCGCCGCCGCTTCCTGGGCGACTCTTTCCTTCTTTGCCTCTTCGTCATTGCCGCCGAGCAGCAGGAATGCCGCCACGCCGCCGCCGATCAGAACCACCAGGACGATGGCGATGATCAGAATGAGTTTCTTCTTGCCGCCCCCCTCCGGGGCTTTTTCCGTCTTGTCCGCCATGGGTCGACCTCGCTTCTCAGAAAGGCATCTGTTCGGTTGCGTCGATCAAATAGGGCAGTTCTTCCCGGTAGTTGCCGAGATTTTCCAGCACGAACTCCACCCGCCGGTTCATGGCGCGATGTTCGGGAGTGTCGTTGTCGATCACCGGATGCATCGAGCCGTAGCCGACCGCCGACATGCGGTCCAGAGGCATCAGCTTGTGGGTCGCCATGAACTTCAGCACGTTCACCGCCCGCTGCACCGAGATGTCCCAGTTGCTCAGGCCGGAACGCCGGCTGCGGGTGTTGTCGGTATGCCCCTCGATGCGCAGGCTCATCGGCAGCGGCCGGACCAGTTCGGCGACCTTGCGCAGGATCGGCTCGGCCTCCGGCTTGATGGTGGTTTTTCCGGTGTCGAAGAGGATGGCGCTGTTGACCCGCAGCACCACGGCGCCGCGATTCTTCACCAGTTCGATGTCGCGGTCGATGCGCAGTCTTTGCATGTGCGACTGGATGCGCTTGTAGACCCGGGTGACCAGGTCGTCGAAGATGGGGGCCACGTCGACGATCTTCGGCTTGGTCACCTCGGCCTTGTCCGAGGATCCGAGCACACCGAAGGCGCCACGCAGGGAGCCGGCTGCGTCCATGAACTTCATCTTGTCGAGGCGCGCCATCGAGAGCAGAAGCACGAAGAAGGTCAGCAGCAGGGTGACCATGTCACTGAAGGTGACCATCCAGGCCGGGGCTCCGGCCGGTTCTTTTTTCGGTTTCCTCGCCATCGTTGCTCCGCGTCAGTTGTTGAAGTTGCTTTCCCGTTCCTTGGGGGCGAGAAAAGCGTGCAGCTTCTGCTCGATGATGCGCGGGTTCTCGCCCTTGAGGATGAGCTTGAGACCTTCGGCGATCAGTGACTTGTCGAGCACCTCCGAGGCCGAGCGGTTCTTCAGCTTGCCGGCGACCGGCATGCAGATGATGTTGGCGATCACCGCACCGTAGAAGGTCGTCAGTAGGGCGACGGCCATGGCGGGGCCGATCGATGACGGATCGTTCAGCGACTGCAGCATTTTGACCAGGCCGATCAGGGTGCCGATCATCCCCATCGCCGGGGCATAGGTGCCGAAGGCGACGAAGATGTCGGCGCCGTTCTCGTGCCGCTCCTGGATGTAATCGATCTCCCGGTCGAGCAGCTCCTTCAGGGTTTCCGGTTCCTGGCCGTCGACCGCCATCTGCAGCCCCTTGGCAAGGAATTCGTCATCGACCTCGTTCAGCACCGACTGCAGGGAGAGCACACCCTCCTTGCGGGCCTTGCCGGCGTATTCGACCAGGGTCTTGACCCGCTCTTTCGGATTGGTGGCCTTGTGCAGGATGGTCTTCTTGAAAATGCTGATCGAGCGAAAGACGTCGCCGAAGGGGTAGTGGATCAGGACCGCACCGACGGTGCCGCCGACGACGATCAGCACCGAAGGGATGTCGATGAAGATCAGCAGGCTGCTGCCGCTGGACATCGCCATGATCATCAGGGTGAAGGCACTGACTATGCCGACAATGGTCGAAAGGTCCATCGATTTCCTCGTGAGGGTGAAATATGGGTTTTCTCTTGGCCGCGAAGGCCGCTGGGGCAGGGTTTATCAAGAGGTGTGCCACCGTGAAGAAGCGAAAAAATTGACACGGGGACGGGCTTGAAAGTCGCCGGAAAACAACAGGAATTTTTTTTCGGCGGATCGATGAAGAGGACGGGCCGCCCGTGGAGGAAACGGACGGCCCGCCGGTGCGTCATGATTTTGACCCGGGACGGCGCCCGGACGTACTAGCGCTTGAGGTTGATCAGTTCGTTGAGCATTTCGTCGGTGGTGGTGATGATCTTCGAGTTGGCCTGGAAGCCGCGCTGGGTGGTGATCATCTTGACGAACTCCTGGGCCAGATCGACGTTCGACTGTTCCAGCGAATTGGTGAAGATCTTGCCGACGCCGGAACCGACGGTACCGATGATCGGCGGTCCCGATTTGGCGGAGACGGAGAAGAGGTTGGCGCCTTCCTTGGCCAGACCGCCGGGGTTGGAGAACTTGGCCAGGGCGATCTGCGCCAGTTTGCGGGGCTGGCCGTTGCTGAAGTTGCCGATGATGTAGCCGTCGTTGTCGATGGTCAGCTTGACCAGGGTGCCGGTGCCGTAGCCGTCCTGCTCCTGGGCGACCACCACCGAATCGCTGGCGAACTGGGTGGTCTGCAGGTCGATGGCGATCTGCTGGGTCTGGTCGGAGCCGTTGGTCCAGGTCAGGGCGCCGGGATTGGTGACCCCGACCACCGGTGCGGTCAGCTGGCCGGTGGTGTCGAACTGCAGGGTGCCCTGACCGACGATGGTCAGGGTGCCGGGCGTGCCGCCGATCTCGCTGCTGTCGACGGTGGTGTACCAGCCCCATTCCCGCGGATTGGTCGCCGGATCGAGCTTGGTGAAGTAGGTCGTCAGCAGGTGGGTCTGCCCCAGCGAGTCGTAGACCTGGATCGAGGCCGCGTAGTTGGAGGTGTTGGCCGGGTCGGTGACATCGAACGGTCCGACATAGGGGGCATTGGAGTTGAGGTTGGTGTTCAGGGTGATGTTGGCGGTGGCGTTGGCCGGGCTGAAGGAGCGGGTGTTGGCCTTGATGTCGGTCAGGTCGCCGACGGTGTTGCCGTTCAGGTCGAGCATGTAGCCCTGGACCTTGAACCCTTCCGGGTTGACCAGATAACCGTCGGCGTCGAAGCGGAAGGCACCGGCGCGGGTGAAGCGCAGCTCCGAGGTGACCGGATCGGCGACCATGAAGAAGCCGGGCCCCTCGATGGCGAGATCGGAGTTGAGTTCGGTGTTCTGGAAGGTGCCCTGGCTGAAGATGTTGTCGACGGTCGAAAGCCCGGCGCCGCGGCCGATTTCGGAGGTGCCTCCCGAGCCGGAAACCTTGCTCGAGAGCAGATCGGCGAACAGGGCCCGGCTGGTCTTGAAACCGATGGTGTTGCTGTTGGCGATATTGTTGCCGATGACGCTCATGGCCTGGCTGTTGACATTCAGGCCGGAAACGCCGCTGTAGAGACTGCTTGCAATGCCCATGGTTCGTTTCCTCCTTCGATGGGCCGCGTCGATCGGTCGGCGGCCCGCGAACCTCCTCGCTGAGGACCGGTTCGGCTGGGGTGATCAGGCGATCACCGCACTGTCGATATGGGTGAAGACGTTTCCTTTCAGGTTGTGACCGTCGGCCACTGTGACGACCGTACCGTTGCGGATGCTGACGACCAGCGCCAGGTTGTCGAGCAGCACCAGGGCGTCTTTGCCTCCCTTGCCACCGACTCTGGCCACGGCTTCTTCCAGCCGCCTGCTCTGCGTTGCGTCGAGACGGATGCCCCGCTGGCCCATGCGCTCGGTGGCGTGGCGCGAAAAGCGCAATGACGGGCGCCCGACGCGTTGCTGCAGCAGCTGGTCGAAGGATGCCGACGGCCGGCACTTCGTGCCGCTCCGCTCCGGTTGCCGGCCGACAGCAGGGCTGCCGAGCGGGCGTGGAACGATGGTGAGCGGTGTGGTCACGGTGTGGCCTCCTTCACGTTCTGCAGCTTGTCCAGGGCGAAGGCGCCGCTGGCGGTTTCCACCCGTGCGCCGCCGGTGTCGAGCTGCACGCCGTCGACGGTCGCCCGCACCAGGGTGGTGACTTCGATCTTCTGGTCATCCATGTCCCTGGCGACCACCACGATCCGGTAGTCGCCGGATGGCAGGGGGATCCCCGCGTCGTTGCGGCCGTCCCAGCTGAAGAAATGCTCACCGGCCGAGGTGTCCGGTGCCGGCAGGGTGGCCACCGTCTGGTTGTTGGCGTTGAGGATGTGGACCGACACCTCGCCGGCGGCGACCGGCAGCCGGTAGCCGAATTCGACCGGTGTGCCCTGGTAACGGAAGATGTCCGTCTCCGCCACGACCTGCCGGCCGATCAGGCCCAGGGCCGAAAGCCGCTCCATGTCGCTGCTGAGCGATCCGAGTCCCTCGAGGCTCTTGTTCATGTTGACCATCTGCTCCAGTGAGCTGAACTGGGCGAGCTGGGCGGTGAACGCCGTCGGATCGGCCGGGTTGAGCGGATCCTGGTTCTGCAGCTGGGCCACCAGCAGTTGCAGAAAATCCTCCTTGCCAAGGGTTTGCGTGGCGAGAGGCGATGAGGCTGCCGCGGCTGATGGCTGGCTGCCTATGCCGTTGATGATGGACATGTGGCCTCCTCGGTTCGTTGCGCGTCTATACGCGCAGGCTCAGGCCCGCACGGGGCTGTGCGGGACGGTTGACGACAGGCTCCGGTTCGACGGAATGCTCCGGTGTATCGGGCGGCCAGCCGTCGAAGTCACTCTGCCAGCTCTGGTGCCCGGAGCGCTGAAAGGACTGCCCAAAGAAGTGGCCGGCGAACTGCTGCCCGGAGAAGTGGCCGGTAAAGGCCTGTTCATGGCCGGCGGCCGGCGGGCTTTCCGCCGCCACCCTGACCTCGATCCGGTCGACCCGCAGCCCCTGGTGTTCGAGGGCCTGCCGCAGGCTGTCGAGATGACGGTTCAGGACGTCCTGAACCTGGTGCGACTGGGCCTGCAGGGTGGCGGATACCCGGTTGTCCCGGATATCGATGTCGAGGCGGACCTCGCCCAGTTCCTCGGGGTAGAGGCGCAGGCTGGCCTGGCCGCTTTCCAGCTTGCCGGTGCGGCCGAAGTGGCTGACCACCTGCTCGACGACCACCCGCTCGGCGACTTTGCCGCCCGAGCCCGGATGCAGGTCCGACCCGGGCCGGGCCGCCGGTGTTGCCGGCGCCTGTGGCGGCGTGTCGCTGCGGGCGGTTGCCGGCGCGACGACGAGGGGCTGTGCAGTCGGGTCGGTGGCGGCATGGCGTCCTGCCGGGTCCGGAGCCGGAGCCGGAGCCGGTTCCGGCATCCGGGGCGCGGTTTGCTCCGCGGCCGGCGATGAAGCGGGCTGATCGGCCCGGGCGGCCGGCCGGACCACACCGGCGGTTGTCGCCGTCGGCCGTTCCTGGTCGCCGAGCAGGCGGGCAAAGCGCTTTTCCGTCAGGCTCATCACCGGTTCGGTTTGCCGTTGGCCGCTTTTGTCGACCGGTGGTGGGAGGGAGCCCGGGGACGGCCCGACCGGAGAGGGAACCTCCCGGTCGTTCGGCAGTGGCAGTGGCCGGCCGACTCCGCTTCTGACGATGCGGACGAGGTTGTTCTCCTCCGGTTCCGGCCGGAACAGGTCGGGCGGTATGACCAACTGCGGTTGTTTGCCGCCGGTTGCTGTTGCTGCCCGTGTTGCCCGGTTCCGCAGTCCGTCGTCGCCGGCCGGCACGGCTGTCGTGAGTCCGGTTGCCGTCTGGGGGGACGGCTGGATCACGAATGCCTGCACGGACAGGTTGAGGCCCCGGCCGGCGGGTGGCTTCAGGCCGGCGCCTTCCCGCGGCGGCGTGCCGTCCGCGCCGGGCGGCACATCCTGCTGCGGCGTTGCCTGTTGATTCGCCAGCAGTGCCGCCAGTTGCGCCAGGGCGTCCGGGTTCAGACCGGCGGGAGAACCGTCTTTTTGGAGATTGCCATTGAGCAGTGCGACAAAGGTTCTCTCGGTGCCGGTGGCGTCTGCCGCCTCCACCGTGAGAGGGCTGCCGGGCGCCGGCAGGGCACCGACGGTTGCCATGGGTAGAGCCATCATGTTCATCTTTTTTCACCTCCTTTCTCTTTGGGAATGGGGTCTTGCGCCTGTATCCAGAACCGTCCTGGTCCTCAGTTCCGTTCCAGGGTCGAGTAGGCCCTGGTAAAGCGGATGGCGTAGGACGGGGACATCTGGGTGAGGATCTTGCCGCGGATCTTGGTCTTGATGCGGGCCAGGATCTCCCGCGAAAGATCCCAGTCCATCTTTTCGAGCAGGCTGGCCGCCTTGGCTTTGTCCATCTTTTCGTACATCCGGGCCAGCTCGGTGATGCGCTCCTGTTCTGCGGCGTCCTTTTGTTGCAGCATCCGCGCAATCTCGTCGCGCAGGCTTTCGAGCCTGGCCAGGCGCGCCTCCAGCTCCCGTTGCAGACTGTCGAGTTCGGTCTCCCGTTCGCGCAGGGCTTCCTCCTTCTGTTGCAGGGCGCGGCGGTGTTTTTCGATTTCGGCCAGCAGCCGCCGCTCCTCGACGCTGGCCGGTGACGCCGGCGGGGTGTCGGCCGCCGGAACGGTGCCGGCGAAAGCCGACAGCAACAGAACGAGCAGGGCCGAGGCCGTGAAGAGCCGCCGGTTCATGCCAGGCCTCCGTTCTGGCGGCGCAGGGCGATTTCGTCCAGGTTCCGGTTTTCCATCTGGCGGACGAGTCGGCGCTGTTCCTGCAGGTGACGTTCTCTGAGTTTTTCGACCGATTTCTTGTCCTGACTGGCTTTCAGCAGTTTTTCCCGGGCCAGGGTGACGTCCCGGTTGCATTGCTGCAGGTTCTCTTCCAGGGTGACCAGTTCCTGCTGACGCAGCTGGATGTTGGCCTGAAACAGGCGCATGTCCGCCGCCGACATCCCGGCGGCCTGCCGCTGGACGAAATCGCGGCAGAGCATGTCGAGTTCGTCACGCTGCCGGTTGATTTCGGCGAGCAGGCTCTCCTGCATCCTGAGCCGGCCGGCCAGCTCCTGCCTGGCCTGGCGTTCGAGAATCTCCCGGTAGTTCAGCAGGGCCTGCAGTTTGAATTTTTTACCCATGGCTCAAGCCTTCCCCGGGGCGGACCCGGCAGTGAATGTTTTCATGTCGCCGTCGCTCCCTGATAGACGGCCGCCGGCTGCGGCGGGGCGGGGACGATCTTCGGTTCCGCGGCCGGCGAAGGTGCCGTCAGCTCCAGGATTCTCCGGCGCGTCGTTGCGAAGTCGGTTTCGTCGTCCATGGCCTGGCGCAGAAAGGCGTTGATCGCATCGATCTTGCCGATGGCCTGATCGATCTTGGGGTTGTTGCCCTTGACGTAGGCCCCGATGTTGATCAGGTCTTCCGCCTCCCGGTAGGTGGCCAGCATCTCGCGCATCCAGCCGGCGGCCCGCTGGTGCTCGGTATCGGTGACTTCGCGCATCACCCGGCTGGCGGAGGTGAGGATGTCGATGGCCGGGTAGTGGTTGCGGGCCGCCAGCTCGCGCGACAGCACGATATGGCCGTCGAGAATCGAGCGCACCGTGTCGGCCACCGGGTCGTTCATGTCGTCCCCCTCGACCAGGACGGTATAGAGTCCGGTGATGCTTCCCTGACCCTTGAAGTTGCCTGCCCGCTCCAGCAGCTTGGGCAGGGTGGCGAAGACCGACGGCGTGTAGCCCTTGGTGGTCGGCGGCTCACCGATGGCCAGACCGACCTCGCGCATGCCCATGGCGAAGCGGGTGACCGAGTCCATCATCAGCAGCACGTTTTTGCCCTGCCGGCAGAAATATTCGGCGATGGTGGTGGCGACGAAGGCTCCGCGCATGCGCAGCAGCGGCGACTGGTCCGAGGTCGCCACCACCACGACCGAACGGGCCAGGCCTTCCGGTCCGAGGTCACGCTCGATGAATTCGCGCACCTCCCGGCCGCGTTCGCCGATCAGGGCGATGACGTTGACATCGGCGCGCGTGTGCTGGGCCATCATGCCGAGCAGTACGCTCTTGCCGACACCCGAGCCGGCCATGATGCCCATACGCTGACCGATGCCGCAGGTCAGCAGACCGTCGATGGCGCGGATTCCCAGTTCGAGAGGCCGGTCGATCTTTTCCCGGTCGAGAGGGCCGGCGGGCAGGGCGTAGATCGGCATCTCCCACTCGCAGTCCGGGTCGGGCAGACCGTCGATCGGCCGCCCCATGGCGTCGACGACCCGGCCGAGCAGCCTTTCGCCGACCGCCAGGGTGGCGCTGTCGCGCAGAACCCGGATCAGGCTTCCCGGCCCCAGCCCCCGCAGTTCACCCAGCGGCATCAGCAGGGCGCGGTCGCCGCGGAAACCGACGACTTCGGCCAGTATCGGTTCGTCGCCGTTGAGCGGCTGCAGCTGGCAGAGGGTGCCGACGGTGGCGCTTGGACAGTAGCCCTCGACCACCAGGCCGACGATCTGTACCACCTTGCCGCAGACCCGCATCGGATTGAGGCAGGCCACCTTTTCCAGCAGTCGTTCCATCAGTTCTCCTCGACGGCTCCCAGCAGGGTTTTCCTGACTTCCTCCAGCTGGCCCTCGATGGTGGCGTCGACCTGCCCGAGATCCGACTCGACCAGGCAGCCGCCCCGTTCGATGTTCTCGTCGGCCTTGAAGTAGATGTTCTCCAGCCCCTTGATGCTGGCCAGAAAGAGCGGCTTGCGTTCCTCGACCAGTTCGAGATCGGCCGGGTTGACGTGAATGACGTAGGAATCGGAACGGACCGCCGCCTGCAGGGCCATGTTGATGGTCGACAGGACGATGTCCGGGCTGACGGTGACCTCACGGTGGATCACCTGCCGGGCGATGGTCAAAACCAGGCGCAGCATGTCCTGGCTGCTGTTCTTGAGAATCGATTCGCGCAGGCGGCTGATCTCCTCCAGTCCCCTGGCCAGGGCGGAAACGGTCTTTTCAAACTGCTCCTCCGCTTCCCTGCGGCCGTCCCGGCGGCCGCGGCTGTAGGCCTCCTCCTGGCTGAGATGTTCGGGGGAGGGAGACGATGCCTGGGCTGCCGCTGGTTCGGAGAAGACGGGATCGGCCGGTTGCGGCGGATCCTGGGGATCGTCGAAGTTGACGAACTGCACCTGCTGCAGGTTGGCGAACTCCTGGGCACGATGGATTCTAGACAAGGACATCGCCACCTCCGCGGCCGGCAATCACGATCTGGCCTTCTTCTTCCAGTTTCAGGGCGATCTCGACGATCGCCTGCTGCATCGCCTCGACTTCGGAGAGCCGGACCGGTCCCATGGCTTCGAGATCCTCCTCGATCATGGCGGCGGCCCGTTCCGAGATGTTGCTGAAGATCTTCTCCTTCACCGAATCGGAACAGCTCTTCAGGGCCATGGTCAGCTGATCGTTGTTGACCTCGCGCAGGATGGTCTGCAGGGCACGGTTGTCGAGCTCGGCCAGATCCTCGAAGGTGAACATGCGCCGTTTGATCTCCTCGGCCAGTTCCGAATCGGCTTCGTCGATGGCATCGAGAATGTCCTTGTCGAGACCGCCTTCCAGCCGGGCGAGAATCTCCACCGCCTTGTCGACGCCGCCGACCGTCTGCTGGTCGTTGCCGGTGACGACGCCGATCTCACGCTGCAGGGCTTCCTCGATCTGGGCGATCACCTCGTGTGACACCTTGTCGATGTTGGCAATGCGGTACATGATGTCGGCCCGCATCTCCTCGGGCAGAAAGGAGATGATCCGGCTGGCGTGTTCCGGTTTCTGGGTCGAGAGAATCAGGGCCACGGTCTGCGGATGCTCCGCCTGCAGCAGGCTGGCCACCATGCGCGGCTGCATCAGCGAGATGGTCTCCAGCGGACGCTCATCGGCGGTGTTCTCCACCTGCTCGATCAGGTTGTTGGCCCGTTCCGGGTCGCCGGCCGACGAGATCGCCTTGCGGACGAACTCCCGTCCCTGGACGAACAGTCCGGTGTACTCGGAGGAATCGCGTTTGAAGGCCTCGATCACGTCCTTGGCCAGGTTGGACGGTACGTGGCTGATGTTCATCATGCAGCGGCTGAGGATGCGGACGTCGTCGTCCGGCAGCTCCTCGAAGACCCGGCTGGTCGTTTCCTCACCGAGACAGAGGAGCAGGATGGCCGCCTTCTCGACTCCGGTCAGTTTGGCGAAGTTCTTGTCGGTGATCATGCTCTCAGTTCTCCTGCATCCATGCCTTGACCACCTGGGTTGGTGACGACTGCGACTGCATCAGCTGGCGCCGCAGGCGTTCCGCCGGATCCTTGGCCGCCAGCAGGGCGGCCTCGCCTCCCTCGAGCAACTCCTGCTCCAGCTCCTCGACGGTCTTGTACTGCGGCACCGGCTCGGGCTGCAGGCTGCGCAGCAGCGGCCTGAGCAGCAGGAAATAGGCAAGCAGGCCGGCGACGGCGATCAGCAGGTAACGGATCAGCGGCAGATAGTCGTTGACCCGTTCCATGGGCCCCGGTTCGGGAATCGGCTCGGCCAGGATGTCGGTCTCGAACGGCATGGAGACGACGCTGATCACGTCACCGCGCTGGTCGCTGATACCGAGGGCGCTGCGGACCATCTGTTCGATGGCCGCCAGCTCCTTGGCATCGCGGGGCTGGAAGGTCGTTTCCCCCGATTCGGTCTGCACCCGCCGGTCGGCCACCAGCACGGCGACGGAAAGGTTTTTCAGTTTGCCGACCGGTTCCACGTACTTGCTGACGATCTTGCTCACCTCGTAGTTGGTCGTCTCCTCGGTGCGACTCGACGGCGGCGTCGTCACCGTCGGCTGGTCGCCGTTGAGGGTGCTGTCGATGCCGACGGTGCCGCCGCTCGACAGCGAACCGGTCTTCTCTTCCGTCACCTGCTCGCTGACCACGGCGGTGCGCTTCGGATCATAGATCTCCTCCATCCGTTCCCGTTTGGTGAAGTCGATCTGGGCGGTGACCTGGACCAGGGAGTTGCCTGCCCCCAGAGCCCGGTCGAGCAGGGCCTGGGCCCGCTGTTCCAGGCGCGCCTCGAGGGCCGCCTGGTGCGACAGCATGGCCGGGGCGGTCGCGTCGTCGGCCGGACCGGACTCCGGCTTGTTCAGGATCTTGCCGCTGGCGTCGACCACGGTGACCTTTTCCGGCTCCAGCCCTTCGACACTGCCGGCGACCAGGTGGACGATACCGTTGATCTGCGACCGGCTCAGGCGCCGGCCGGCGGCGAGTTTGACGATGACCGAGGCGGTCGGTTCCTGCTGCTGCGAGCGGAACAGCCGTTTTTCCGGCAGGGCGAGATGGACGCGGGCCCCCTGGACGGGTGACAGCGAGGCGATGGTGCGGGCGAGTTCCCCCTGCAGGGCGCGGCGGAAATTGATCTTCTGGGCGAAATCGGTCATGCCGAAGCTCTGCCGGTCGAAGATCTCGAAGCCGACGCCGCCGCCCTGGGGCAGCCCTTCGCCGGCGAGCTGCAGCCGGCTCTCGTGGACCTTGTCGGCGGGAATGTAGATCGCCTGACCATCGTTTTTCAGCTGGTAGGGGATCTTGCGGTCCTTGAGCCATTCGACCACCGCCGCCGCGTCGGTCGGTGTCAGGTTGGCGAACAGCAGACTGTAGTCGGCCACCCGGGCCTGAATGATCAGGACGGCAAAGAAGATCAGGCAGATCAGGGTGACCCCGGCCAGACTCAGTTTGCGGGAGAGGGGCCAGTCCTGCAGCATGCCGAGGACGGACTTCTGTTCGCTCTTTTCCGTCGCCATCTGTCGTCAACCTCCTTCGATTCTCAAACCTGCATGCGCATGATTTCCTGGTAGGCCTCGATCACCTTGTTGCGCATCTGCACCAGCAGACGCATGGAGATGTCCGCCTGTTCCATGCTGAGCATCACGTCTGGCAGGCTGATATCGCCGCCGCTCTGCAGCTTGCCGGCCGCCTGGTCGGCCTGCTGTTGCAGACTGTTGGTCCGTTCGATGAGCTCTCCCAGGGCCTTGCCGAAATCGGCGGCCAGACCGCCGGCCCCGCCGGCGGGGCCGGCGGTCTGGCCGATCTTCGGTGCCGGAAAACGGCTATTGAACTGGATTCCGTTCATCATCTGACCTCCGTCGGGCATCAGCGGCCGATTTCAAGGGCCTTGAGGGCCATGCGCTTGGCCGCCTTGATGACGTTGGCGTTCGCTTCGTAGGCCTTGGTCGCCGCCAGCATGTCGGTCATCTCCTCGACCGGATTGATGTCCGGCTTGGCGACGTAGCCGTTCTCGTCGGCGTCGGGATGGCCCGGTTCGTACACCATGCGGGGCGGGCGGCTGCTGGCGACGATGGCCGGAACCTCGACCCCCTGCACGGCCTGTCTGGTCACCCGGTCGAGCCGGCGGCCGAAGTCGAGGGGACTCGAACGGAAAACGACGTTGCGTTTGCGGTAGGGGCCGCCTTCCGGGGTGCGGGTGGTCTCGACGTTGGCCAGATTGGCGCTGATGACGTTGAGCCGGATGCGCTGCGCCTTCAGTGCCGAGGCGCCGATTTTCATGGTGTCGAAAACGTTCATTTCTCACTCTCCCTGTCAACGGCCTCCCTGGGCGACATATTTGAGCAATCCGAGTTTCTTGTTCAGGGCCTGGACCGCCGCCTCGTAGAGGATCTGGTTCTCCGCCAGGATGACCATTTCCTGATCGACGTTCACGGCGTCCTTTTCGGTACGCACCCGGCCGGCGATGCGCCTGACGTCACCGCCGGAGCCGAAATGGCGGGGATCGGTCCGCTTGATCCGTCCCCGGCTCGTCAGGGCGCCTTGCAGCTCGGATTCGAATTCCAGCCGCCGGGGGTGGTAACCGGGGGTTTCGGAATTGGCAATGTTGCTGGCGATCACCTGCTGCCGTTTCTGCCGCAAGGCGATCACCTTCTGCAGGGTGGCGAAACTCTTGTCGAACAGCAGTGGTCCCGGCATGGTCGTCTCCTAGAGGGTCAGTTCGTTCAGTTCGCGCAGCCTGTTGGCTGCCAGCCGCTTCCACAGATCCGAAGAGGTTGCCGATTCGGCCAGCCGTCGCAGCAGTTCGGTGCCTTCGGCGGTCTTCTTCTGGCGGATCAGGAGGCAGCCGATCCGGTAGCTGGCCTGGGCGGTGAACCGTTTTTCCTTCATCAGCCGGCGAAAATGGCGCAGGGCCTGCTCCGGCTTGTCGGCGCGATAGCAGGCCTCGGCCAGGCGCAGTCTGTCGCTCGGGGTGAGCCCGTCCCTGCCCTCGAGCTGCTGCAGCAGTTCGGCGACACGCTCGTAGCCGGCGGTTTGCCAGTAGAGATCGGCGGCGGCCCGCAGCAGGGGGGGACTGTCCGGCAGGTCGGTCTGTTTTTCCAGCCAGGCCAGGGCCGACGACGCCGACTCGAGCCGGCTCCGGGCGATGAGCTGCAGGGTGAAGGCCCGTCCCCGGGCGGCGGGATTTTTCAGCAGCTTCGCGGCTCTTTGCGCATACTCGATGACCAGGGTCGGCTCGCCGAGCCGCTGGTAGTTTGCCGCCAGGGCAAGACAGGCCTCTCCCCTGCGCTCCGGAGTCTGGGCCCGGTCGTAGAGGAAGAGAAAAATGCGGTTGGCACGCTCGAGCAGATCGAGTCTGTTGAAGGCATTGGCGACGGTGGAGAGAAAGTTCCACGACATGTACTGCTGAATCAGCAGACTGCGGTGGCGTTCGACCAGGGCCAGGGCCTTGACCGTTTCACCGGTGGCCAGGTAGTCGTCGATGGTCCCCGGCAGGAGCTCGGCCAGCAGGGCGAGTGCATCCCGCCGCAACCGTCCCCGGTGAAACTGCCGGACGATGCGTTCGAGCTGGCTCACCGCCGCCCGGTCGTCCCGGCTCAGGTGGAGCAGGACGGCGGCCTTCAGCGCCGCCTCGAGCCGCAGATCGAGCAGGTTCGCCTGCCCGGCGATTTCGAGATAGTCCGCGAGTTGACGTTCGAGCCCGACCGGATTGTCGGCCGGGGCCATGATGTCGGTCAGGCGCAGCACCACGCGTCTGGCGGCTTCGGAGTCGGGGGCGAGCCAGCGGATTTGCTGCAGTTCGTCGAAGGCGGCGATGATCTGCTCCGGTGTCCTGTTGACGGTCAGGGCGGCGAAGCGGGCCAGCAGGCGTTGCTCACGTGGCAGTTCCGGCAGCCGGGCGAGCCGGGCGAAGGCCGACTCGGCGACATCGGGGCGCCGGGCCAGCTGGGCCGCCCGGGCCAGCTGGGCCAGGCTGAAGGGGGCCCGGTCGAGTTGGGAGCCGAGTTTGAGGTAAGCGCCGACCGCCTCTTCGTTTCGGCCGGCGAGGACCATGGCGTCGATCCGTCGCTGTTCCATCCTTTGCGCCAGATCCCGGGGGAGGGGAACCTCGAGCGTCTGCAGGATGCCGGCGGCCTCTTGCGGACGATCGAGGGCGATGGCCGTCTCGGCCTGCAGCAGGGTGGCCGACAGCCGGAGTTCCTCGGACGGGTCGACCATCTGTTCGAGACTGACCCGGGCATCGAAGATTCTGCCGGTGTGCAGCTGCAGCTGGGCCTGCAGGTAGAGACGACGATCATTGTCCTTCGGCCGTTCGCGTTGCTGCAGCACCAGGTTTTCCCGTTCGGCGTCCTCATAGCGGCCCAGCCGGAGGAAGGTCTCGAGAAGCACCAGCTGTTCCGCTTCGCCGAGGTTCTCCCGCGGCAGGGTGCTCAGGCGTTGCCAGTCGGTCTCGATGTAGGCGCTTCGCCAGTCGTCATCCAGGGATGCCGGAGGCGACAGATAGGGGAAGGTCCAGCGTGGCCGGACATCGATGAAGACCGGCGTGTGCGAGGCCCGCAGGAAGCCGCGCCAGTTGCCGCTCCAGACCGAGCTGGCGGCACCGGATGTCTTCAGCTCGACCCCCTTTTTCCGGAAACCTGGCATGCCGGGAAGATCGAAGACGATGGCGGGACGGACGCCGGAATCCTTGTTCCACCGGATGTCGACGTAGAGCCGGTGCAGACGGATGTCGGGGGTGGCGACCACGTTCCCGGGGATCCGCCGCAGCAGGCAGGAGACGATCAGGCTGTCGCGGTCGCGTGCCAGCAGTACCTTGACGATCTTGTCGTCTTCGGGCAGCCGCCGGATGCCGTCGCCGGCGACCGTGCCGGCCAGCCGGATCTCGATTTTCTGTCCCGACCGTTTCAGCCGGTAGTTGGGGATGCGGTTGAAATCGAGCACCAGCCGGGTCGAGGCTGGAGTGCCGCTCGCCTCGATGCCGGTCAGGACCGGCGGCGTATCGGCGGCCCGGACGGAGCCGGCCATCAGGTGAATGGCGGTCAGCAGCACCACCGTCATCCGGGCGAATCTGGGACGTTCGAGTGGATGTCTCATGGTCGGAAAATCTCCCGGCCCTGGGGTATGCCATTCGTGTGCCAAGTCGCAACACTGTGAAATTACAGAATAAATATCGAGGTTGCCGATGTGCCGCCGGATGTGGTCGGACTTTTGACAGCCTGAAGATCTTCCGGGGGGCGGGAAGGGGGCACATGTTTCGGATGAAGGGAAAACGGTTAAAGCCTGCCGGTTTTGAACCGATATGAGAGGTGACAGGCCATCGTCCGCTGACGGACCCGACTGTCACGGCCGGGAGACGGACCGGCCGCTCCGTAATGAAGTCATGAAATATGCGTCCTCCACCGGTTGCCAAGAGGAATGGAAAGGCGAGGAGCCATGAGCCAGCTGACCGACGACCAGATTGAAATCATCAACGACTTCATCCAGGAAAGCCGCGACATGCTCGACAATCTCGAGCCGACCATCATCGAACTGGGACAGAGCTGTCAAAAAGTCGACTGCTGGTCGGTCATGGCTTGCTCCAACGCAGCCTGCCCCCGTCATGGCAGGTCACTGCCGACCGCCTGCTGGCTCGACGAAGGCTACGTCGGCGATGGCGCCCGCAGATGCGTTTTCGCCGAAAACGAAAGTGAGTGCCGGAGTTGCCAGGTCTTCATCCTGACCAACGGTGATGCCGAAACCATGAACGCCATTTTCCGTCTCTTCCATTCGATGAAGGGAAGTGCCGGTTTTCTCGAGTTCGACAATGTCGCTCATGTCGCCCATCAGGCCGAGAACCTGCTCGATCTGATCCGCTCGGGCAAGATCATGCTCGAGGAGGAGCACGTCGATCTGCTCTGCAAGACCTGCGACTTCGCCCGCGAGGCCCTCGACTACATCGAGGCGAACTATAACGACGAAGAGGTGGCCGAGGCCGGCCGGGCGATTGCCGGTGAGCTGGGGCGCGCCATCGAGACCGCTAGGCAGAAGGCCGCCGGCTCGTCCGGACAGTCTCCGCCGCCTGCGGCTGCCGGCGGGGCCGCTGCCGTGGCCGGTGGCCTGGGCGGTGACGAATTCCTCGGTAAGTTCGTGGAAGAGGGAGAGGAGCTGCTCAACAGTACCGAGGAACTGGTGCTGGCCTGGGAGAAGGCCCCTGAGGACAGGGAGCTGATCGGGGAGCTGTTTCGCAGCATTCACAGTTTCAAGGGCAACTGTGGTTTTGCCGGCTACGCCCAGATGGAGCAGCTGGCGCACCAGATGGAATCGGTGCTCGATGCCGCCCGCCAGGGGCATGTCTTCGCAGGCGGGCCGCCGGCCGAGGTACTGCTGCAGTGCGTCGATGCCCTGCGCAAGTCACTGGCGCTGGTGGCGGCCGGCGAACAGGAGGACGTTTCCGGCATGGAGGAACTCGGACGGGCGCTGGAAAAGGCCCTGGAGGAGAAGCGATCCAGCGAAGAAAAAGTGCCGGACACGCCGCTCCCCGATCCGGAAGAGCTGAGACTGGCCGATATTCTCGTGCGTCGCGGGGTGGTCGCCATGGGGACCATGGCGACCCTGATGCGCACCAAGACCCGGCCGCTGGTCGATGCCCTGGTCGGCTGCGAGATCGCCACCCGCGAACAGATCGACAAGGCGCTGGCGGAAGAGGAGCAGGAACGGCGCAAGGCCGAGGCGGAGGCCGAAAGGAACCTTCCCCGACAGGAGGAGAAGACGCCGGCTCAGGCGCCGGCCAAACAGCCGGCCAAATCCCAGCCGGCGCGGCCGGTGCAGGCGGTCAAGAAACCACCGGTGCAGGCCAAGCGCCAGGATATCCGTGTCGACCTGGAAAAGCTCGACAAGCTGATCAACCTGATCGGCGAGATGGTCATCGCCGAGAACATGCTGGTGCACAGCCCCGATCTCGAGGGGCTGGAGCTGGAGAATTTCAGCAAGGCCAGCCAGCAGATGAGCAAGATCGTGCGCGAACTGCAGGAGATGGCGATGGTCATCCGGATGATCCCGGTCTCCGGTCTCTTCCGGCGCATGATACGGCTGGTGCACGACCTGTCGAACAAGACCGGCAAGAAGGTCGAGTTCGAACTCGAGGGCGAGGAGACCGAAGTCGACAAGACGGTCATCGAGCAGATCTCCGATCCGCTGGTCCACCTGCTGCGCAATTCCCTCGATCACGGCCTCGAGTCGCCGGAGGAGCGTCTGGCGGCCGGCAAGCCGGAGAAGGGGCGGCTGAAACTGAGCGCCAGGCACGAGGAGGGGGAGGTCTGGATCATCGTCGAGGACGACGGCCGGGGACTCGACCGGGAGAAGATTCTGGCCAAGGCGATCGACAAGGGGCTGATCGAGGGGGACGGCAGCGAGATGAGCGACCGGGCCGTCTACAACCTGATCTTCCAGCCGGGATTTTCCACCGCCGAAAAGATCACCGACATTTCCGGCCGCGGCGTCGGCATGGACGTGGTGCGGCAGAATCTGGAAAAGATCCGCGGCAAGATCGAGGTCTACAGCAAACCGGGCGAGGGCACGACCATCAAGCTGCGCATCCCGCTCACCCTGGCGATCATCGACGGTCTGATGGTGCGGGTCGGCGGCACCCGCTGCATCCTGCCGCTGCTGGCGGTGCGCGAGATCTTCCGGCCGCTGCTCGAAAATCTCACCCACACCCCCGACGGCCAGGAACTGGTGCGGGTGCGGGAGAATTTCATCCCCATTCTGCGCCTGCACCGGGTGCTCGATGTCGAGCCTGATTCACGGCATCTCGAGGAAGGGGTTCTGGTGGTGCTCGAACATCAGGGCGATCGCATCTGCCTGCTGGTCGACGAGATCCTCGGTCAGCAGCAGACGGTGATCAAGGGGTTGTCCGACTATCTCGGCAACGTCGATGTCGCCGCCGGCTGCACCATTCTCGGCAACGGC
This sequence comes from uncultured Geothermobacter sp., assembly GCA_964441925.1. Lineage (GTDB taxonomy): Bacteria > Desulfobacterota > Desulfuromonadia > Desulfuromonadales > Geothermobacteraceae > Geothermobacter. The sequence goes on along the minus strand of CAYTVY010000002.1, from coordinate 1,342 downwards.
GATGTCTGTCTGATCCTCGACGTCGGCAGCATGATCGACCTGGTCGAGGAAGGAAACTGCGTCGAACTCGAGCCGGAGCAGGTCTATTCCCAAGCCGGCTGATCATGGTTGTTCAATCGCGAGCAAAGGAGTCAGAGCATGGAAAATACGGTTGTAGCGATGGATCTGGAGAACACCGGGGAGGTGGTCGACGGACTGAAGGGCAAGTATCTGACCTTCCACATCGCCGACGAGGACTATGGCATCGAGATCCGGCACGTGACCGAGATCATCGGCATTCAGACGATTACCGACGTGCCGGACCTGCCCGAATTCATCCGGGGCGTGATCAATCTGCGTGGCAACGTGATTCCGGTGATGGACGTGCGTTTGCGCTTCCGGCTGCCGGAAAAGCCCTATGAGGAGCGGACCTGCATCGTCGTGGTCAATGTCGATGACAAGACGGTGGGGCTGGTCGTCGACCGGGTTAACGAGGTGGTCGACATCCCCGACAAGGACATCGAGCCGCCGCCGCGGACCAAGTCGGAAAGCAGCCAGTACATTCTCGGCATGGGCAAGATCGGCGACCAGGTGAAGATTCTGCTCGATGTCCGGCGTCTGCTCTACAGCGAGGAAATGGAAAGATTCAGACAGAAAGGCGCTGAATGAACGTCGATACGGCCGGGCAGGAGGATGTCATGCTTCTTGGTACGATCCCTGACTGCACGTCTCCCGGGTCCGCCGGAACCGGCATCGGGCTGCTCACCATCACCGACGAGGAATTTCAGGCGATCCGGACCCTGGTCTACGAGCGGTTCGGCATCAACCTGACCGAACAGAAGAAGTCGCTGGTGGCCGGCCGGCTGCAGAAGCTGTTGCGCAAGCGGGGTTTCGCCACTTTTGCCGACTACTTTGCCTATCTGCAGCAGGACCGTTCGGAGAAGGCGCTGGGCGAGCTGGTCGATCACATCTCGACCAATCATACCTTCTTCAACCGGGAGAACGACCATTTCGAATATTTCCGGACAACCGCCCTGCCGTCTGTGATCGAGCGCCTGCGGAGTGAGCGGCGGTTCGACCTGCGCATCTGGTGCGCCGGCTGTTCGACCGGCGAAGAAGCCTACATGCTGCTGATGCTGATGCACGAGGTGCTGGGCAGTGATTACGGCAACTGGCAGGCCGGCATTCTCGCCACCGACATCTCCAGCCGGGCCCTCGCCGTGGCCCGCGAGGGCCGCTACAGCGACGAGTCGCTGTCCCAGCTGCCGGAAAATCTGCGCCGCAAGTATTTCCGGCGGACGGCGGGTGGGGACTGGCAGGTTGTCGATGCCCTGCGGCGGGAGGCGACCTTTCGCCGCTTCAA
>CAYTVY010000001.1:59454-61842 GCA_964441925.1 uncultured Geothermobacter sp. | reverse complement strand
CTGGAGCGGGTCGAGCGGTTTGCCTTCTATGAGCGCGCACGGAACGCCTTCGGCGTGGTGGCGACGACGGATACCCGGCTTTACGCCAACATCATCATCGCCAAGGGTGTGGTCGAACCGTAACGACGTCATGCGACGCCTGAACCTGGTTGACTCGAGAAGGTTGTTATGAGCCCGGTCATCGATGATCTGATCGCCCGCGACATCCGCTTTCCGACGTCGCGCACGCTCGAAGGCTCTGACGCGGTCAATGCGGACCCCGATTATTCGGCCGTTTACGTGACAGTACGGGCCGGGGATCTGGAGGGCCACGGCCTGACCTTCACCATCGGCCGCGGCAACGAAATCTGTCGCACGGCGGTGGACGCCCTCCGGCCTCTGGTCATCGGCCGCGACATTGCCGGTATCCGGGCCGACATGGCCGGTTCTTGGCATGCAAAGGCGCTCGATCGCCATGCGTTTCCCGAGGGAGAGGTGTGGTGCACATCACCTTGACCGGTAAGACCGCCCTGGTGACGGCAGCAGCCCAAGGGATTGGCGCGGCCTGTGCCCGGGCTTTTGCCGAGTCCGGCGCACGGGTCATTGCCACCGATATCGACGCCGAAAAGCTGGCCGCGCTGTCGGCCACGGAGAGAGTTGAGACCGTCCCGCTGGACGTGACCGACCGGCCGGCAATCGCCGCGCTGGCGGCCGCGACCGGCGCCATCGATATTCTGCTCAATTGCGCCGGGATGGTGCATCATGGCGCCCTGCTGAAGTGTACGCCCGACGACTGGGAGCGTGCCTTTGCGGTCAATGTGCGTTCCATGTACGACATGATCCGCACCTTCCTGCCTGGCATGGTCGCGCACGGCGGGGGCAGCATCATCAACATTTCCTCGGTGGCCTCCAGCATCAAGGGCGTGCCCGACCGCTGCGCCTATTCGGCGACCAAGGCGGCGGTGATCGGGCTGACCAAGTCGGTGGCCATCGATTACGTGGCCGACGGCGTGCGCTGCAATGTCATTTGTCCCGGCACCGTGGATTCGCCGTCCCTTCAAGACCGCATTGCCGGGTTCCCCGATCCCGAGGCGGCGCGCCGGGACTTTCTGGCCCGCCAGCCGATGGGGCGCTTCGGGCGGCCCGAGGAAGTGGCGGCGCTTGCCACCTATCTGGCCTCGGACGCGGCTGCCTTTACCACCGGCGCCGTTCATGTCATCGATGGCGGCTGGTCGATCTAGGAGAGAGCCATGTCGGATATCGCCACCCGCAAGATCGGCACCACAAAGCTGTCCGTCACCGAGCTCGGCATGGGCGGCGCGCCCCTGGGCAACCTCTATGCCGAATTGAGCGACGGTGCGGCGGCAGCCACCGTGCACGCCGCTTTCGATGGCGGCATCCGCTATTTCGATACCGCCCCGTTATACGGCCACGGGCTCAGCGAGCATCGGATCGGAGCCGTTCTGCGCCGGCGGTCACGTGACGATTTCGTGCTGTCCACAAAGATCGGCCGGCTGCTCGAACCGGCGCCACCCGAGCAGGTCGATCCGGGATTGTTCCCCGGCTGCCTGCCGTTCGTGCCGGTGTTCGATTATTCCTACGACGGCGTCATGCGCTCGCTGGACGACAGCTTGCAGCGCCTCGGCACCCATCGTATCGACATCCTGCTCATCCATGACGTCGATGTCTGGACCCACGGCAGCGAGGAGGCGGCCGAGCGGCGTTTCCGCGAGGTCATGGAGGGCGGCTATCGCGCCTTGGACGAGTTGCGCGCATCCGGGGTCATCGGAGCGTTTGGCGCCGGCCTCAACGAATGGCAGGCCTGCGAGCGGCTGGCGCGGGCCGGCGACTTCGACTGTTTTCTTCTGGCCGGGCGCTACACCCTGCTGGAACAGGACTCGCTGGACAGCTTCCTGCCGCTGTGCGAGGCGCGCCGGATCAGCGTCATCATCGGCGGGCCCTATAACACCGGCATCCTCGCCACCGGCGCGGTTGACGGCGCCTTTTACGATTACAATCCGGCACCGCCCGAGATCCTGGACAAGGTGCGCCGCATCGAGGCCGTTTGTGCGGCCCACGGCGTGCCGATCGCGGCGGCTGCCCTGGCCTTTCCGCTGGGCCACCCGGCGATTGCCAGCGTCATCCCCGGCGCCCGCTCGGCCTCCGAGATTGCCCGCAATCTGGAGACCTACCGCACCGACGTGCCGTCTGGCCTGTGGGCCGACCTCAAGGCTGAAGGGCTGCTGCGCGCCGACGCACCAACGCCGTGAGGGGCCGCCACCTGGTTGCCACAACTGAACGCAAGGATTTGCCGGGACGGATGCGCGCACCGCGTGGCAAGGGCGGGCACCTGCCGGCAAAATTGACATCCACATCCGATTGGCCTTACCATTATACCAAAATGAGCCG
>CAYTVY010000001.1:51336-59354 GCA_964441925.1 uncultured Geothermobacter sp. | reverse complement strand
TTTCGCGCCTGGTTGGCACGCGCGCCGGAGCACCGCGCGGTGTTCGACGAAATCGCATCGCTATGGGCACAATTCGACCGTCTGCCGGCCGAGACGCCTGGCAGCCGGGAGACCGCTTCTTCGAGAATCGTGCCCCTGAAGTCGGCACCGCCGCTGGCTAGCGTGCGTCCGCACCGGCTCACCCGGCCGGCCGTCATCGCAGCGATCGCGGCGATGCTGGTGCTGGCCGTTGGTTCGGTGCTCACTTTCGGGCCGATGCCGGCCGGGGTTTATCGAACTGCGGTTGGCGAACAGACGACCGTGCGGCTGGCCGACGGCTCGACGGTCTATCTGAATACCGCTTCCAGGATCAAGGTTCATCTGACGGCTGTGCGGCGCGAGGTGACATTGGTCACTGGCGAGGCACTGTTCTCGGTTGCCCATGATCCCGACAGGCCTTTCTTGGTGCGTGCCGGTGGCGGCGTGATCCGGGCCGTTGGGACCGAATTCAATGTCTACAGGAAGGGTGAAGAGGTCACGGTGACGGTTGTCGAGGGGGTTGTCGAGGTGGCGCCGGCGGTGGGCGTGCTACCGAAGATGCAGGCGACATCGAGGTCGCCTCGACGCAAGAGCCTGAGCAAGGGTGAACAGCTTGCCTACAGCCTGGATGACGGCTCTGTGCGACGCATCGCACGGGTGGAGCCGCAGCGCGCCGTCTCCTGGCGCAAGAAGCGGCTGAATTTCGATAACCAGGCTCTGGCCGAAGTCATTGCCGAACTGAACCGCTATGGCCGCGGCCAGATCGTCATCGTTGACGATGAACTGGCGGGCATTCGCGTGGGCGGGGTTTTCAAGGTCGATGATGTCGGCTCGGTCGTGGCGGCCCTCGAGCGCACGCTGCCGATCCGGGTGGTCCGCGTGACCCCTTATCTGACGCTGCTGTTCGAGAAAACCGAAACATAGAGCCCGTTTCAGCACTGCCTGGCGCGTGCACGACGATTTTTTTGCCTCTGGCGATAGCGGTTTCACCAATTCTGATCGTCTAAGCCGTTGGAGGGGGCAACATCGATCGTGCCCTCCGCCAACGATGTGACGATTGCGGGGAGGAATCGATTTCATGACAACGGGGAGCAAGCGTTTCCTGGCGTTGCCGGCTGCGGCCGGGTTGCGACGGATCCTTGGCCTGACGTTCGGTGTTTTTCTGATCGCCATGTCAGGGCGGGGGCTGGCGGCGTCACCAATGATTACCTTCGAAATTCCGGCGCAACCGGTGGCCTCGGCGCTGCGAAGTTTTGCCGAACAGGCCGATCTGCAGCTGCTCTACCCGCAGGATGCGGTTCAGGGGATTGAGACGGTCGGCGTGTCCGGTCCTTACCAGGCCGATGTGGCGCTCGCCATTCTGTTGCAGGGCACCAACCTTGAGTTCAACTATGTGGATGAGCGCACGGTCTCGATCCGGGCCAGGGCACCGGACCTGGCACCGCAGACGGCGATCGAGACGCAGGTCGAGCTGCAAACGGATGCGGTTTATCCAGAAGCCGGCGAGGAACCTGCGATCGAACCGGCCGACCCGGTCGACACAGTCGATCCGGAAACCGACTCCCCGGATGTCGGCGCGATCGAGGAGATCATCGTCACCACCCGCAAGCGCGCCGAGCGTCTTCAGGACGTGCCGATTTCGATCACTGCCTTCACTGCCACCGATATCGAAGAGGCCGGTATCCAGAACATTGACGACGTGGCCGCCCTGACCCCCGGATTCACGGTCGCGCCCCTGTTCGGTGGGTCGGCGGAAACGCCGGTCATCCGCGGGCTCTCCCAGACCATTGGCGAGCCCAATGTCGGCTTTTTCATCGATGGCATCTACCAGTCCTCGCGCGCTGCCATGGAGGCGCTGCTCGACAATATCGAGCGCATCGAGATCGCCAAGGGCCCGCAAAGTGCGCTTTACGGCCGCAACACCTTTGGCGGTGCCGTCAACTTCATCACCAGGAAGCCGTCGAACGACTGGGAATTCAGGGCGGAGGGAACGGCCGGCGATTTCAACCGTCTTGACGCCAAGGCATCGGTTTCGGGCCCGCTTGTCCGCGACCGCCTGTTTTTCAGGGCCGGCGCCACGCATTTCGAACGCGGCGGCTTTTTCAAGAACGAGCTGACCGGCAAGGACCTCGATACCAAAAACACCGAGGTCTATCACGCCATGGTGCAGGCGGTGCCCAATGAGACCCTGGATATCGTGGCGCGCATTGCCTTTGAAGATACCAACGACGGCGACGAACCCGAGCAGTTTGTTGAGAACAACTCTCGGCCCTTCGACCCGGCCGCCGGGGGTGCGCTGCCAGCGGTCAATCAGTTGTTCACCGGCGAATTGCCGGGGGCGCGGACCGGCTTTGCGGTCACACCGGGCCGCCGCAAGCGCCAGAATCTTCTGACCTCGCTGGCGATCACCTGGGAGGTCGGGGATTACACGTTGAGCGCGATCACCGGCTACAATAATCTCGATATCCTGAATCGCATCGACAACGATTTCAGCCCCCGCGACATCAAGTTCAACACCCAGGATATCGGTCAGCACGAATTCAGCCAGGAGCTCCGTATCACCTCGCCGGGGTCCCGGAGGCTGCGCTGGATGCTGGGTGGCTACGCCTACCGTCTGCGGATCAAGACCCATAACGACGACCGCTTTATCGGCGCGGCCGGGCCGGTCGTGCTGGCGGTCCTGGGGCCATTCCGCAGCCTGGTCAACGATACCACCGAAAAGACCACCAGTTTCGCGGTCTTCGGGCAGGCCGAGGTCGACCTCAGCGATCAGGTTTCGGCCTCGGTCTCGGGCCGCTATACCCATGAGAGAAAGAACGTCACCGCACTCGACACCGACCCGGTTGCGATGCTCACCAATCCGCCGTTCGTCGACCGGGCGAGTTTCAATAATTTCGTGCCGCGGCTGTCGCTGGACTATCACCTCTCGGACAACAAGATGGTCTATGCCAGCGTTGCCAAGGCGGTCAAGGCCGGCGGCTTCAACGTAGTGACCGCAACCGGGCGGATTCTGGATGAAGAACGCACTTTCGATCCGGAGCGGAGCTGGAATTACGAAATCGGTGCCAAGACCGGCTGGTTCGACAATCGCCTGACCTTCAATATCACCGGCTTCCTGATCAAGTGGCGCAATCAGATCGTCCGGGCCCTGGGCCAGACCTTTGCGGTTCTCAACATCAATGCCGGCAAGACCACATCGAAGGGCATTGAGATCGAAGCGGTTGCGCGCCCGGCCGATGGGCTCGATATTCGTGCCGGTTTTGCCTACACGGATTCGAAATATGATGACTTTGACTTCACGACCCTGCTGCTGGTCGGCTTTTCGCCCGCCGAGACGCAACTGGCCGGCACCCGGCTTCAGTTCGTCTCCAAGTACACCGCCAACCTTTCGGTCCAGTACCGCCGGCCGGTGGTGGCCGGAATCGACTGGTTCGGCCGCATGGACCTGTCCTACCAGTCGGATCAGAGTGCGGTTCAGCCGGCGACTGCCTTCGTTGGTGATGCGACGCTGCTCAATCTCCGTACCGGCTTCGAGACCGAACGCTATTCCCTGACCTTCTGGGTCAACAATCTTCTCAAGGAAAATGATGCCCTGACCGGGGTGTTCGTTTCCAATCCTGGAAAATTCTTCGATTTCGCCGCCGGTCTGGCAGGGCTCGGGCCGTTTACCGGGCTGGCCGCATTCAACGGTCTCGTGACATCGCGGCCGCCGCGAACCTGGGGCGTGACCGGGCGTGTGCGGTTCTGATCCGTGTGGCGGTTCTGAAAGGCGTGGTTACCTCTCCGGCCTTTCTGTCCTGAGGCGCCCTTCGGGGCGCCTCTTTCTTGTTCGATCAGGGACGGGCCGGCGTTCCCGCCATCAGGGCGCAGAGGGCGGCGGGGTGTCGATAACTGCCGTGACCTCGATTTCGATCAGCACCTGGTCGCTGGACCAGCGCACCCCGGGCACGGTGGTGCGCGCCGGCTTGCGGCCCGGAAAATAGGCCGCGTAAATCTCGTTCATCTTCGCGAAATCGGCCGGGTTTCGCAGAAACACCGAGACCTTGACGACATTTGCGAGCGACGTACCGCCGGCTTTCAGAACCGCCTTGATGTTCTCGAACACCTGGCGCGTCTGGCTGACGATGTCGGCTGGTGCCAGCTTGCCGGTGTCCGGGTCCATGGCGATGACGCCGGAGGCAAACAGGAAGCCGTTGGCGATCACCGCCTGCGAATACGGCCCCAGGATCGGCAGGTGCTCGACGGTCACCGCTCGAATCGCCGGCTCATCGGCGGCGGGCACCGGACCGGAGCCCAGCAGCCCGGCGATGACGACGGCCGAAGGGATCAGAGCTTTTGTCAGGCCGGATTGATGTTGCGTCATGGTCGGATCTCGAAAACAGCGGCGATCTCCACCGCCACATTGAACGGCAGCGAACCGGCGCCGACGGCATAGCGGGCCGCCAGCCCGGCGTCTCCGAACACCACGCGGAACAGATCGGAGGCGCCGTTGATGACCTTGGGATGGTCCTTGAAGTCCGGTGTCGCATTGACGAAGCCGCTGATCTTGACGGCTTGCACGACGCGGTCGAGATCGCCGCCGCAGGCGGCCTTGAGCTGGGCCAGAATGACCAGAGCGGTACGCCGCGCACAGTCGTAGCCCTGGGCGACCGTCAGGTCCTTGCCGAGCTTGCCTCGGCACCCTTCGAAATCGGCCGGGCCCTGGCCGGCAATATAAACCAGATTGCCGACCACCCGGTAGGGGACATAGGTGGCCACCGCCGCCGGCGGCGGGGGCAGCGCGATGCCAAGCTCGGCCAGGCGCCGCTCGATGCGCCCGGCGGCCGGATCGTCGGCAAAGGCGGCGTCCATCGCCGCCGGTCCGGCCAGAAAGCTGGCCAGCACGATTAAAGCGAGCGCGGTGTGGCGCCCAATTGCGTGTCCGATCATAGGGTTGCCTCCCAGGCGATGACCTGCTGGCGCTGCTCGCCCAGGCCCTCGATGCCAAGCCGCATGATGTCGCCGGACTTGAGGTACACCGGTGGGTCCTGCGCCATGCCGATGCCGGCCGGCGTGCCGGTGCTGATGATGTCGCCCGGCAGCAGGGTCATGAAATGGCTGATGTAGCTCACCAGATGGGGAATGCTGAACACGTTTTCTCCGGTGCTGGCGTCCTGATAGCGATGGCCGTTGACCTCGAGCCACATGTCGAGATCATGGGGATCGCCGATCTCGTCCTTGGTCACCAGCCATGGCCCCAGAGGCGCGAAGGTATCGCAGCTCTTGCCCTTGACCCACTGGCCATGGCGCTTGAGCTGGAAATTGCGCTCCGAGACATCATTGGCGATGCAGTAGCCGGCGACATGGGCAAAGGCGTGCTTTTCCTCGACATGGCGGGCCGTCTTGCCGATCACCACGGCAAGCTCGACTTCCCAGTCGGTGGCATCTCCGCCCGGCGGCAGGACGACCGGGTCAAAGGGGCCGCTGATGGCGGTGGTTGCCTTCATGAAGATCAACGGCTCGTCGGGAAGATCATAAGCGGTTTCTTCGGCGTGGCGCGGGTAATTGACGCCGACGCAAACGATCTTGCTTGCACCCGTGACCGGCGGGCCCAATCGCGGATCACCGTCAACCTGCGGCAAGCTCGCAGGGTCGAGGGCGGCCAGATCGCCGAGCCGGTTAGCCAGCGTCTCCGGGCCGATGTCGTCGACATGGCCGGACAGGTCGCGAAGACTGCCGGAAGCATCGAGGATACCCGGTTTTTCCGACCCTGGCGGGCCATAACGTACCAATTTCATCGGCTCTCCATGTCCCAGGTTAATAGGTGCAGCGTCCGCCGGACGTATCGAACACCGCGCCGGTCGAGAACGAGCAGTCGGGCGAGCACAGCCAGGCGATCAGGGCGGCGTTTTCCTCCGCCTTGCCGAACCGCCCCATGGGAATTTTCGACAGCATATATTCGATCTGTGCTTCGCTCATCTGCTTGAAGATGTCGGTCTTCACCGTTGCCGGGGTGATTGCATTGACGCGAATGCCGGTCTGCGCCAGTTCCTTGCCGAGCGATTTGGTCAGCGCCAGCACGCCGGCCTTGGCGGCGCTGTAGGCCGAGGCGTTGGGATTGCCTTCCTTGCCGGCCACCGAAGAGACGTTGACGATGCGCCCCCAGTCCTTTTTCAGCATCACCGGGATTGCCGCGCGGCAGCACAGGAAGGTGCCGACCAGATCGATATCGACGATGGTGCGCCAGTCCTTGATCGGGTATTCCCACAGCGGCATGTTGGGCCCGGAGATGCCGGCGTTATTCACCAGGATGTCGATGCCGCCAAAATCGCCCACCGTCTGGTCGGTGGCGGTGGTGACCGAAACCGTATCGGTGATGTCGACGCCCAGCGCCAGCACCCGGCCCTGTCGGGACAGCCGCTCGGCGGCTGCCTTGGCGGCGTCTTCATCGACATCCCAGATAGCCACACTCGCGCCGGACGCCAGCAGGCGTTCGGCGACCGCATAGCCGATGCCGCGGGCGGCGCCGGTGACTACGGCGATGCGGCCGTCGAGATCATAGCGGTTCATGGCTCGCTCCTCCGTCATAGGGGCGATGCAGGGTCACTGCCTCGCGGTTGAGTTCGAGGCCCCAGCCCGGCGCGTCGGGCGGCCGCACGCGGCCATCACGGGGCAATGGCTCGTCCACGAACAGATTGCCGAAGACCGGCAAAATACGATCGCCATCGGGGCTGGTGTTGAGATATTCGACGAAGGGTGAGTGCGGCTGCGACATCACGAAGTGATAGCTGTAGGCGCCGCTGCCATGGGGCACCACCGGAATATCATAGGCCGCGGCCATCGCCGAGATGCGCAGCAGCTCGGTCAGGCCGCCCACCCACATGACATCGGGCTGCAGGATGTCGATGGCTCGCTCGGCAATCAGCCGGCGAAAGCCGTAGCGGGTGTATTCATGCTCGCCGGTGGTCCAGCGCATGGTCGGCACCCGGGCTTTGAGCAGGCGGTAGCCATCGACGTCATCGGGCGGCAGACATTCCTCAAGCCAGTAGATGCCCAGAGGCTCCACCGCCTTGGCCAGATCGACCGCATAAGGTACATCGAGGGCCATATAGCAATCGACCATCAGCGGAAAGTCGGGGCCGACGGCATCACGCTGTGCCGCCAGGAAGGCAACGTTGGCCTTCAGGCCTTCGAGGCCGTCGGCGGGTCCGTGGGGGAGCGGCACCTTGGCGCCCATGAAGCCCATCTCCTTGGACAGATCGGCGCGCGGTCCGGTCTGATAAACGGCGATGGCCTCGCGCGTTTCGCCGCCGATCAGCTTGTAGACCGGCTCGTTGCGCAACAGGCCAAGGACGTCCCAAAGTGCGAGATCGACGACGCTGAGCGCCGCCAGCGCCAGCCCTTTTCGGCCATAGGGCAGGCTGGCTCGGAACATCTGGTCCCAGATGCGCGCCGTATCGCGCACATCCGACCCGACCACGAAGCGGCGGAAATGCTTCTCGATCAGAAAGCACGCCGGATCACCGCCCAGTCCGGTAGCAACACCAATGATACCGCCGGCGGTCTCGACCTCGACGACGATACTACCCAGAACACCGATGCCCCAGCTTGTTCGCGAGGCCCTGTATTCGGGATATCCGGACATCGGGTTGGCGATCAGCGAATCCACCAGCCAGTGGCCTTGGGGGCGGTCGTGATATTCTCCGCCGGCACCCTTTTCGGCCACCGTATAGGCCCGCAAATCGACGATTTCGGTTTTTGCTGACACGGGGAGCGCTCCGCCTTTCCTATTGCAAATTCACGAACATGCCGCCGTCGGCAAGCAGGCAGGCGCCGGTCACATAACGCGCCAGGTCGGAGGCCAGGAACACCACGACGCCGGCAATATCGCGGGGCTCGCCGATGCGCCCCAGCGGAATGCGGCGCTCGAAATATTCGGCCTTGCCCGGCGTCGCCAGATCCTCGCGGTTGATATCGGTGGCAATCGTGCCCGGCATCACCGAGTTGCAGCGAATGCCGTG
>CAYTVY010000001.1:24059-51236 GCA_964441925.1 uncultured Geothermobacter sp. | reverse complement strand
GGGCAGATGCCGGCGTTGTTCACCAGAATGTCGAGTCCCCCGAAGGTCTCGACCGCGGCGTTCACCAGCCGCTCGGCGGTCTCGGGCGTGGCGACATCGCCTTCCGCTGCCATCGCCTGGCCACCGACAGCGGCGATTTCAGCCAGGGTCTCGGCAACGGCGGTGTCGCCGCCTGCCGCTTCGTCGGCCTTGGCATAATGGTTGACCACCACCTTGGCGCCATATTCGGCCAGCGCCACCGCGCAGGCCCGGCCGATGCCGCGCGAGGCGCCCGTGATCAGCGCCACCTGCCCGTCAAGCCGCACCGGACAGCCCTTTCAGCGGCGCCAGCCCGACGCGTTGGCGAAAGTCTGCGTCGCGCAGATCGATTTCCTCGCCGTCGAGGTCGGCGGGGCGTTCCCGGCACAGCCAGGCAATGGCGGCCGCCGGCTCGTCAGGCCCGGGAAAGCTCCGCGGGTCAAGGCCGGCAACGCGGTTGATGCCGGAAGGCAAGGCAGCCTGCGTCATCGGCGTATTCACCATCCCCGGCTGAAACCCGTAGGTGCGGATGCCGGTGCCGGCCACTTCGGCGGCCAAGACCCGGGTCAGCATGGCCAGTCCCGCCTTGGAGGCGCAGTAGGCGCTCCAGCCTTCGAGCGCGTGAAAGGCGGCGCCGGTGCTCAGGTTCACGATCACGCCGGTGCCGGCTTTCCGGAAAACCGGCAGCACCGCATGACAGCCGTAAAAGGCGCCGACCAGATTGGTCAGAACTGCGCGGGTCCAGGCCTCGGGATCGCAGTCCTCGATCAGCCCGATGGGGTCCATGGTTCCGGCATTGTTGATGAGCGCGTCGATGCGGCCGAAATGGTTGAGCGCCCGGCCCACGAGCTGATCGACGTCTTTCCGGCGGGTCACGTCGCAGGAGATGACCAGCGGTTCGTCGCCGCTCTCGCGGATGGCCGCGGCCGCGTCGTCGCACGAGCCGGGCCGCCGACCGGCCAGTGCCAGGCGCCAGCCATCCCGCGCCAGGGCCAGCGCCGTGGCCGTGCCGATGCCGCCACCGGCGCCGGTGATGATGGCGACGGCATTCGTCATAGGTAGCGCCGCACCAGATCGCGCATGCGAACGGTCTCCGTGAGCACGTCGTCGTAAAGCGTATTCATGTAATCCTGATGGACGTTTTCCAGCGCCAGACAGCCGTCGTATCCGGCCGCTTTCAAGGTCGCGATCAGCCGTGGAAAGTTGATTGTGCCCTGGTCCAGCTTGGTTTGCAGCTCGCCCGGCTTGGCCTGGCGAAGGTGCACATGCGCCGCATGCGGGGCGAGGCGATCAATGTCCTCCTGGCAATAGCCCAGACACACGAAATGCGAATAGTCCAGGGTCAGCTTGAGGCCGGGCACGGCGGCCAGAAGTTCCTCGACAAGCGCCGGAGATTCGGTCAGCGATTGTACATGAGCCTCGATGGTGAGCGTGATGCCGGCGTCTTCGGCCAGCGGCATGAAGGCATTCAAAGAACGGGCCGAAGCCGCCAACGCGTCGGACACGGTCTGGCCCGGATTGAGGATGCCGGGAAGCAGAAAAATCGTCGGAATGCGGGCGGCCGTGCAGAACCTCACGATTTGTTCGAAATCCTGCAGGTTGTCATCGAGATGGGCGGGATCGGCGATGTTGCGATCAGCCAGGCCGGGACCGAACCGGTAATAGAAACAGGTGAGGTCGACCCCCAGATCGAGGAGCGCCCGCCCGGTTGCTTCGGGCTCGCTCAAAAGTGCCGCACGGTCGATCGCCGCCCGGTAATCGATGCCGACGTCAATGGCGTCTATTCCCAGGGCTTTTGCAATCCCCGCCACCTCTTGCAGGGTGCAACAGGGAAAAGACCAGGATGTGCAGGTCAGCTTCATGGTCGGTCTTTGTCGGCATGCGGGCGCGGCGCACTGACGGCGCGGCCGGGCTGACAACGAGCACGATCATCCGTGACTTTTTTCATAGGCGTTGCGGACATTCTTCAAATGTTTTTCCATGGCCGCCGCGGCCTTTTCGGCGTCGTGTTCGCTCAGGGCCTTGAGAATGCGTCGATGGTCGGCCAGGCTGCGCTTCAGGACGCCGGGAATTTGAGCGGTGATTTCGCGACTCGCACGACCGAGGATGTGGAGGCTCGTGGCCACCCGGACCATGAAGGAATTCCGGGCGGCGGCGAAGATCGCCTGATGAAAGGCAATGTCGTTGTCAATGAATTTCTGCTGATCGTCGAGATGTGACTCAGCCGTCGAGACAATCTCTCTCAAGCCCTCCAACTGGTCATCGGAAATCCGCCTGGCGGCGAGACCGGTAATCGCCGATTCGATCAGAATGCGGGCCTCGAACAGGGCTTCGAGATTGTGGTCATCGAGGCTGATGAAGAAATGCAGCGGCCCCAGCAGCGCCTCCGGCTCGAGAGATGACACGAAGACGCCGCCTCCCTGGCGAATGTTGATGACGCCGAGCAATGACAGGGCGCGCAGGGCCTCGCGCAGGCTCGGCCGGCTGACATCGAGTATTTTCGCCAGCTCGCGTTCGGGCGGAAGCTGCTGACCGGGCTGCAGATTGCCGGACTGGATGAGCCCCAGCAACTGCTGGGCAACCTGTTCGGCGACCGGCTGGCGTTTGATCGGCGTGACGTCGGCCTTGGCGATGCTGTTCACTTGTGTTTCTCCTCAGCGGTCATTTTCGTGTCTGCCCGACCAATCGTCGTATCCCGAGACCATCTCGCTGTGCAGCTCCGCTGACATCTGCCGCGGGTATCACATGATATCTTGTGTGTGCCACCGGACGACGGCTTTGTGTCGGCTCCATCTGCGATACGACCTCCGCCGGCCAAGCCGGCCGCTTGATCGGTTCACGATGTCTAGACCCTGTCTACCCCCAAAAACAGCGAGGACAAAGAGATCGTCCGGGCACATTCGTCATCTGACTGTCGAAGGCCGGCTTTTGCGATGTTCTGTCTACCGCATCGGCAGCGGACCGACACCCTAAGCCGTCTCCAACAAGGTATATTGGTAAGTCCATTTGCCCACGCTGTCAAGTTGAAGTCGGTGGCACCGCATCATCTCCGGGGGCACCGAACCCGTGATCGACCGGCGTCGGCACGGCTCGCCGACAGGCGCCGGCGGGGTCGGCGCTTGGCTGCTCAGTCAAGGACATTCCGCAGTGCCGTCCCGGCCTCCCGGACCGCCTGTCCGGCCACATCGAGGGCCTTGATCATCAAGGTGAATCCATGCACGACACCGGCATATTCCCGGCAAGTGACCAGGACATCTGCGGCTTGCAGCCGGGCAGCCAGGTCGCGGCTATCGTCGCGCAAGGGGTCTAGTTCGGCGGCGATCAAGATTGTTGGCGGCAGGCCGGCGAGGTCGGCGTCCAGCGGCGAGACCAGCGGCTCGGTCTTTTGACTCGGATGGCGGAGAAACCGGGACAGAAAGAAGTCCATGTCCTCTTTGGTCAGGCCGAAGTCCCCGTTGCCGAACAAGTGACGCGACGGCGTGTCTGTGCGGGCCGAAAACACGCCGTAGAACAACAGCAGCGCCCTGAGCCAGTTCTCGCCGGCATCGCGCAGGCGAATGGCCGTTGCCAGCGCCAGATGAGCGCCGGCGGACGCTCCACCCAACGCCAGGCGTTCGGGATCGATGCCAAGCTCGGGGCCGTGTTGGGCGATCCAGCGGCTGGCCGCCAGACAGTCGTCGACCGGGTCGGGGAACTTGTGTTCGGGGGCGAGAACATAATCGACCGAAATCACCGCACAATGGGAATGGCGGGCCAGATATCGGAGCTTGAGGTCCTCGGTCTCCAGATCACCGATGACCCAGCCGCCGCCATGAAAGTAGACCAGTGCAGGCAGCGGGGATTCACTTTCCACCGGGTGATAGACGCGGATGCGAGTGGGGCCGAAAGCCCCGGGAATGGCATGGTCGTCAATGGCCGGCAAAGGCGGCGGGTTCTGGTTCCAATAGGCCAGATCGGCAGCCGCCCGGGCCCGCAGCTCGGGCGGGCTGAGCTCGGCCATCGGCGCCCGCTCCGCCCGGCGCTCCAGCATCGCCCCCAGTATGGTCTTCATCTGGGGGTCGATGCCGGAGCTGGCCGGAGGATACGCGTCGGATTCGGCCATCGATCCGTATACGCCGGGCGTCAGCCGCGATAGGTGATGGTGAACAGCCACCGCCTCGGCGTGTTGGGGAAATGGACACTGGAAATGAACCCGCCGGCAATGTCGAAGGAGTGGGTCGGATAGAACGTGTTGCTGATATTCTGGCCGCTGAACTTGAACTGCCACCGCCCATCTTCGGTCGTGTAAGCGACCTGGGCATTGTAGATCTCGTAAGATGGGACAAAGGTTCCGGGCCGGTTGTTGGTGTCGGCGAATGTGCTTGAGCTGTGGCTGATATCGCCGCCAATTCGAAAGATTCCGCCGATTGCTCCGCCAAGCGGAACCGAATAGATGGCACCGATCCGGAACTGGATGGACGGCGTATTCTTGAGCACCAGCAGCGAGTCCTTGATGTTGTCGTCCATGGTGCCCAGGGTGCCGGTGATCTCGAGACCGGGCACCGGAACCGCCACCAGTTCCAGTTCGACGCCCTTGACGGTGGCGGACACATTGGTCGTGGTGATGGTCCCGTCGGTCCTGGTCACAGCCAGCTGCAGATTGCTGTAGTCGGCATAGAAATAGTCGACGTTCAGCCGCAGATGCCGGTCGAACCAGTCGGACTTGAAGCCACCCTCGACGGTAAACGAGTCCTCGGGACCGAAGCTGCCGCTCAGGATCGAGGCGACATCGCGAGCACTGCCGTTGAAACCGCCGCTTCGGAACGCCGTGCCCGCGGTCACGTACAACATCACATTCTCGGTCACCTTGTAGTCGCCGGACGCATGCCAGTTCACCTTGTTGGCGGTGATCGCATCATCGAACAGGAAGTCGGTGTTGGGCGTGCCATCGGCAAAATTCTGGGTCGCGGTCAGCGCTTTCTTTTCATAGGTATAACGGACCCCGGCGGTGATGCTGGCGCGCTCGGTGATCGGGTAGGTTCCCTGACCGTAGATCGCAAAGGTATCGGTGTCCTGATCGAAGAACTGGGTGGTCGGCGGCGCAAAGATCCGCAAGGCCCAGGCAAAGCTGTTTTGTTCATGAAGGTAAAAGACACCGGCCGTCCATTCCAGCGGCAGGCCGCCAAGCCGGTCGCTGTTGAGGTAGGCTTCCTGGGTGAACTGCCACTCGTTCAGGTCCTGGCGGTCGACTTCGAAGCTGCGCACATCGGCACGCCCGTCGACATCGCCGGCGTTGCGGTATTTGAGTTCACGATAGGCGGTAATCCAGGTCAGCTCGAACGCCGAGAAGGCGGCCTTGATGGTGCCGGAGACACCCCAGGGCTCCACCTGGTTTACCAGGCGCGCTTCCGGTGTCGCCTCATACGTATAGATGTCGTTGTCGGGATTGATCCGGAAGTTTGATCCGACCGTCGGCTTGCTGTGATCGATCATGAAATCGCCGCGCAGGATGATGTCAAGATTTTCATTCGGTCGGTAAAGCAAAGCAGCGCGGCCGGCATTGATGTTGTTGTCCATGGTGCGCTCGCCAGTGGTCAGATTGACCTGAAAGCCGTCGTTGGTCCGGGACAGGAAGGTCACCCGGAAGCCGAGCTTGCCATCGATCAGCGGAGCGCTGACGGCGAACCGGGCGTTGACCTGATCCTTGGTGCCGTAGGCCAGTTCGGCCTTCATTTCCGGTTCTTCGAGGTCGGGCAGCTTGTTGATGATCCGCAAGGCGCCGACGCTGCTGTTGCGGCCGAACAGCGTGCCCTGGGGGCCGCGCAGAAACTCAATTCGCTCGACGTCGAACAGGTCGATCAAGGCACCGGTTACCCGGGCGATATAGACGCCGTCAAAGTAAATTCCAATCGGCGTATCGAAGGAAAAGACCTGGTTATCGACGCCGATGCCGCGCAGGAACATCTTGGGCGTCGTGGTTCCCGTCAGCGCCTGTTCAAGCCACAGATTGGGAACCAGCCGCCGGATATCTTCGAGGTTAACGATCTGTTTGGTGTCCAGGTCGTCATCGGTAATCGCGGTCACGGCCAACGGCACGTCCTGCAACCGCTCGGCCCGTTTTTGCGCGGTCACCGTAATCTCTTCGATCACGGCCTCCGTCGCGGACGCCTCGTCTTTGTCGGTCTGCGCCTGTGCGAACACCGGGCCGGCCAACGCCGCTGAAGCCAGCATTGCCAGGCCGAAGGCCGCAGCCCTTGGCATTTTCGTGGTCATGGGACCTCCCCGATCTTTGTCCGGATCGATCTGTTTTTCTTGTGATCCGGCCACATCACCTCAGCTTAAAAATGGTATGATGAAATATTGGTAAGACCAATTTAACACAATGTCAACGGTTTTGCGACTGCCGCGGCCGGTGGTTTTGAATGCCTCTCAGGTGTGGCTTGACGATTCCTCGCTTTCGAATGCCGCCGGCGGCAGTTCCACCCCGGAGATCACGACGCCTGGGCAGGAACGCGCAACGGTCGTGCCCCCCGATGGCTTGACTTGCACAGGCATGATGGCGCAAGTTCTGCAAATGGTCAGACCATTTAGCAGCATCCGCCGATTCGCTTCCGGTCACCGGGCGCCATTGGTTGCAGGGAGGCGCGTGTCAGTCGGATTTTGCCGGGCGCACAGCTGGCGCAGGATCGGACAGCCGCTGTTCCTGCGGCCGATTCGACGCGGCTGCGCGGGAGTCGAGGGCACCTGATGCCGCCCGATAGCCGAAAGCTGCCGCTTCGCATACAGCTTGGCTGGGCCACGGGTGAGCTGGGGATTGCCACCTATGTCGGCATCACCATGATCTATCTCCTGTTCTTTCTTACCGAAGCGATCGACATCTCGCCGGTCTGGGCCGGCATCGCGTTGCTGATCCCGCGGTTGTGGGACGTCATCACCGATCCCATCATGGGGGCCATTTCCGATCACACCAAGACCCGCCTGGGGCGCCGGCGGCCCTATCTTCTGGCCGGAAGTCTTCTGTTCGGCCCGGCATTCTTTCTGATTTTCGCGGTGCCCGACTGGTCCGATGAATGGGCCCGGGTCGTCTATGTCACACTGGCCTATCTGGTCGCCAGCACGGCGTACACGATTTACGACGTGCCGTACTCGTCGATGGCGGCCGAGATGACCAACGATTACAAGGAGCGGACCAGCCTGACCGGCTACAAGATGATTGCGGCGCGCCTCGGCATCGTCCTTTCGGTCACCGTCGCGCCCTGGCTGTTTTCCTCGCAAGCCACGCTGGCCGACGGGTTCCGGCTGATGGGGGCGGTGTTCGGGGCGTTGATGGTGGCGGCCGGACTGTGCGCTTTTCTCACCACCAAGAGGGCGCCGCGCCTCGAGCGGCCGGTCCATGGTTTCAACCTGCGGGCCGAATACCGGGCGATAAGGGAAAACCGCCCCTATCAGATTCTGTGGCTGGCGTTTTTGATGCAGAACCTGGCGATCGGCGCCAGCGCCACCACCTTGATCTATCTGCTCACTTTCGTGATGAAGGCGGATGCCAGGATCATCGGCCCGCTGATCGCCATTGGCGCGATTACCGCAACCGTGGCAACGCCCTTTTGGGTGGCGGTGGCGCGGCGCTTCGGCAAGCGCGAGACCTACCTGTGGGCGCTGGCGATCAGCGCGGTGATGAGCCTGCCGGCCCTGATCATTCCGGCGGAATATTATTATTGGCTGTTTGCGGTGCTGCTGCTGGCCGGCGTCGGCGATGCCGCCAATCAGTTGCTGCCCAATTCGATGGTGCCCGACACGGTGGAAGTGGATGAGCTGAAAACCGGCGAGCGACGCGAAGGCGCCATTTTCGGAGCCTGGGCCTTTTGCCGCAAGCTGGGCATGGCGGCCGGCGCCTTTCTGGTCAGCCTGGGGCTGTCCGCCTTCGGTTTCGAGAGCGCCAACGGCAGCGCCGGCCAGACGCCGAACGCTCTTCTTGGCATTCGCATTCTCTATTCGATGCTGCCCTTTGGCCTGTGGATGTCGGCGATTCTGATCATGCGGCGCTACGATCTCTCGGAAGCACGCTTCAATGCGGTGAAGGCCGAAATCGCCGCCGCCAAATCCCGGGCCGATGTCGTCAAGCATCAGGCCGATGCGGCCCAGTGACGGCGCCAGCGCCTATTGGGCGCTCATGCCGCCGTCGATCTTGATCTCGATGCCGGTGATGAAGCGGGATTCGTCGGAGGCCAGATAAACGGCCGCATAGGCCACGTCCTCGGGCTCGCCGATGCGCCCCAGCGGAATGCCGCGCGCCAGCTTTGCCTCCAGCTCGGTGTCATCGCGGGTACCGAGCACATCGTGGACGCCGTCGAGAATGGGTGTGCGGATGAACGCCGGGTGCAGGGAATTGGAGCGAATGTCATAACCGGCCCGGGCGCAATGCAGCGCCACCGACTTTGAGAGCAGCCACACCGCGGCCTTGGCGGCGTTATAGGCGGCCATGTTGCGGGCCGCCAGCAGGCCGGCAATCGACGAGATGTTGATGATCGAGCCGGGCTGATGGCTCTTCATATGAACGAGCGCGTACTTGCAGCCCAGAAACACCGAGTCGACATCGACAGCCATGACCTTTTTCCAGGTCCCGAAATCTTCGTCTTCGATCGAGCCGATGGACATGATGCCGGCGTTGTTCACCAGAACGTTGAAACCGTCGAGCCAGGCACTGGCCTGCTCCAGAACCTCGGGCCACTGGTCTTCGCGCGTGACGTCGTGATGGAGCGCGATGGCTGCCTCGGGCGTGCTGCGGTTGATCCCGTCGGCGACCGCCTGGGCACGCGCCAGGTCGATATCGGTGAGCACCGTCCGTGCGCCCTCCTGGACAAAAAGCCGGGCGATCGCCGCGCCGAGGCCCGACCCCGCCCCGGTGATCACCGCCCGCTTGCCGGCCAGTCGTCCACTCATGTGTGTCTCTCCTGATGATCCATTGCGCCGCGCTCACAGGCGATAGAAGTCCACCGCATTGTCTCCGAAGATGCGCGCCCGGTCATCGTCGCCGAGATCGGCAGTCAGTTCGTTCGCGGCGGCAAACCAGTCTTCATATGTGGCGGTCATGGTGATCACCGGCCAGTCGCTGCCGAACACCAGACGTTTGGGACCGAAGCAGTCGATCAGATGCTCGGCATAGGGCCGCAGTGTGTCGATCGACCAGCCGGGCCCGGCTTCGGTGATCAGGCCGGAGAATTTGCACAGCGCCCCGGTTTCATCAGCCAGCCTTTTGATGTCAGCGGCCCAGGCGTCGAAATGTCCGGCGGCAATCTCCGGCTTGCCGGCATGATCGATCAGGGCGCGCAGGTCCGGGTGGCGCTGCAGAAGCTGGAGCAGCGGCTTCAGGTGCGGCGGCTTGACCAGGCAATCGAAGGCCAGGTCATGGGCGATCACCGCCTCGAAGGCGGGTGTCAGGGCGTCGTCCAGCATCCACCGGGGATCCGGAATATCGTGAATCATCGGCCGGATGCCCTTGAACAGGGGATTGCCGCACAGCCGTGCGAGATCGTCTGCGGCGGTTTCGGCCTCCATGTCGATCCAGCCGACGACGCCGGCGACGAAATCGGTGTGCCCGGCGATCGCTAGGATGAATTCGGTCTCGTCGATCGTGGCTGCCGCCTGAACGATTACCGCTTCGTGCATCCCCGCCTTGTCCAGATGAGGTGCCAGATCTTCGGGCCGGAAGTCGCGGTGCAGCTTGTCGAGATCGGGGGTCATCCAGTCATAGTCGCCGCGCGCCAGCGTCCAGAAGTGAACATGGGCATCCACGCGCCGGTGGGATCGGGTCGTGGGGGTGTCATTGATCATGGATCGCACCGTAAGGAACGGATGAATGTTTGTTCCGTGTCATCGACAGATGTCGGTCAAGGTTCGTCGTCAGGTTCGAACCAGCTTAATTTGAAAAAAAGCCTGGGAGCAACCGGAGACAGCGCGGGGCTGCCGGCGGGAGGCCTCGCTGACTCTGATGCCGGCCGTCAATCGTGCCGCCAAAACCGGCACCAATGGTAAACCGCCCGTTCAGGGGGCTGATGCGGCCCACGATCGGTGGGCGTCGGCGGAATGGTCTGCGCGCCGTCCGAGATGTCGCGGCGGGTCACGCTCATTCGGGTTTGCGGTCAGGGCCCGGTTGCCGGGGGGCGGTGCACGGGCCGCGCTTGTGATGTTCCCGATGGTGTTGCAGACGATCGGTCACGTCCTGTGCAAACCGGCGCAATGCTTCCTTGCGGGCCGCTGGCAGGTCGGTCCAGGGGATGTCTGACAAGGCACCGTCCAGTGCGTACAGGGCGACGACGGTGATCTCGCGCGGGAAACACCACTTGAGCCGGGCAAAAGCGTCAAGCGCACCGGTTGCACGCAAGGTTTTGACATCGCCGATGCCGACCTCCGCCAATTGCCGCTCAGAGACCGGCCCCAAATTCCGCAAATCGGATATCCGCTTTTCCATGCTGCTGCCATCGATCGGTCGCGGGCAAAATCAGATGGCCATCATGCTGCCACGAAGTGCACGGCCGGGGCAACTGGCGGTCCCTCGGTCTTAGGCCGTGACAATGTGGGAAACCCGCCCCCCCCCATTTAGGGGGTGTTTTTTTGCCTTATCTGACATGGACTCCGATATGGAATGGACGTTGACCCGCCGTCCAGCCGAGAGGGTCGGCGTCAGCGAAAATCCGGCTGGTGCGCGTACTGAGAACCGGATGGGGAGGGCATGGCATACCGATTGGCACGATTCGTGCTAAGTCGCCGGTGGCTGTCGCTGCTGGTTGTTCTCGCGATTACGGTGTTCTTTGGTTTTGGTCTGAAAAACGTCGAATTACGGACCATTTTTTCCGACCTGTTGCCGGAAAACCATCCCTTTGTTCAGGTCTACAAGGATCATCCGAATTTCGGCAATCCGTTGACCGTAACGATCATGGTCAAGCGCAAGGACGGGACCATCTATAACCCGGAGACGCTGGCCAAGATCTGGAACATGACGCGGGACATCGACCTTACGCCGGCCGTCGATCACGATCAGATCCTGTCCATCGCCACCGAAAAGGCGCGCTATGCCGAGGCGACGCCGTTCGGCATCAACACCCAGCCGCTGATGGGCGACCGTCCGCCGGCCACCCCGGCCGAGATCGACGAGTTCAGGCGCCATGTCGACAAGGCCCCGAACGCCCGCCGGTTCCTGATTTCCAAGGACGGCACGGCCACCATGATCAAGGCCACGTTCATCGAACGGCTGATCGACTACGGGGAAACCTTCGAGTTCCTCCAGGCGCTTGTCGAGCGCGAGCGCGACCAGCATCACGACGTCTATATGGCCGGCATGCCGGTGCTGACCGGCTGGGTGTACCGGCATGAATGGCAGATGCTGGGAATCTTCGGGGTCACCGCCCTGGCGCTGCTGCTGGCTCTGGTCTTTTATATGCGCAACGTCGTCGGCGTGGTGGTGCCCTTGATAACCGGGGCCGTGGCAGCGGTCTGGGGCTTCGGGCTGGTCGGCTGGCTCGGGGCGCCGATCGAGCCCCTGATCATGGTCGTGCCGCTGCTGCTTCTGGCTCGATCATTCAGCCACTCCGTGCAGTTCATCGAACGCTATTACGAGGTCTTTCATCAGGTTGGCAACCGCCGCAAGGCCGCCGAGATTGCCCTCAGTGTCATGATGGCACCGGGGGTGCTGGGAATCATCACCGATTCCGCCGGCCTGTTCCTGATCGGCATTGCGCCGATCCCGGCGATGGAACGTTTTGCCCTGTTCACCGGCTTCTGGGCGATGGCCCTGATACCCGCCGGTGTCTTTCTGACACCATTGCTGCTGTCTTGCCTGCCGGCTCCGAGGAATGTCGAAAAAATCATCGGCATCGAGGGCGGGCGTGGCAGTCACGGGCCGATACGGGCGTTCCTGCGAGATGTTGCCAGATTGAGCCAGGGACGATGGGCCCGGGTCACCTGTCTGGCGGTCGTCATTTTGACGGCGGGCAGTTTCATCCTGATTTTGCACCTCAAGATCGGCAATCCGGTCGAAGGCAGCAATCTGCTGTGGGAGGATTCCGAGTACAACGTCGCCGTCGCCCGGATCAACGAGTATTTTCCCGGCCTGAACACCCTGGAGATCGTGTTCGAGGGAAAGGACCCGCACAACCCCAATCGGCTTGTGCGCCAGGCCGACACCTATGTCACCATGCGGGCCCTGCAGTATGCGGTCGAACAGGAAGACGATCCGCCCGAGGCGACGCTTTCCTTCGCCGACTATCTGCCGGAAGCCAACCGGCTTTTCTCCGGTGGCAACCCGAAATGGGCGCCCGTCGACCCGACCGATGCGGCGGTCAACGCGGCCGCCAGCGCGGTGATGTTCGGCACCAGCGCCAAGGCCTTTCTGCATGTCACCGATTTCGAGCAGCAGAACGCGACGGTGTCCCTCTGGTACCGGGACAACAAGCAGAAAACCGTCGATGAGGCCCTGCGTCAGGCGCGCGCCGCCGTCGATCGCGTCGGCGCCGACCACGACACCTTCCGCGTGCGTCTGGGTACCGGCACCATCGCTCTGCAACAATCGATCAACGATACCGTCGGGCGATACCAGTGGATCATACTGGCGCTGCTCAACCTCGTCATTCTGGCAACCTGCAGCTATGCCTACCGGTCGCTGATCGCCGGCCTCATTCTCATGGTCCCGGTTAATCTGTCGAACATTCTTCTCGGCGCGACGATGGTCGCGCTCGGCATCGGGCTCGATGTCAATACGCTGCCGATTGCGGTGATCGGGATCGGCGTCGGCATCGATTACGGCATCTATCTGCTGAGCCGCATCTGCGAGGAGTATCACGAACACAAGAGCTACGACACGGCCATCGTTGCCGCGATCTCGACCACCGGCAAGGCGATCTTTTTTACCGCCGTGATCGTCCTTCTGGGCATCTTGCCCTGGTATTTCCTCTCGGCCCTCAAGTTTCTCGCCGACATGGGCCTGCTGCTGGTGATGGTCATGCTGATCAACATGATCATCGCCCTCATCGTGCTGCCGCTGCTGGTGTGGCTGTTCAAGCCGCGCTTCGTAAGGTCAAGGGACCTGCTGGTCGGTGAAGCGGTGAACCTGTCGGACTACGTCCTGCACGATGAGGAACTTGCCGAACTGTTGGCAAAGAATGGCTCCGATGGGGCCGCTACCATGAAACAACGCGGCATGTCCCCGTGCGGGTCCCGCCGCACAGCCGAAGAACAACCTGTCTAGGAGGGACACAGACCATGCATATCAGGAAATTCGGGCGCGATTTTACACGCAGAACGTTTCTTGAAAGTGTTGCCAAGGGCGCCATCACGGCCGGCGTTCTGACGCCTCTGTGGCCGCTGATCGGCAGAACCGGCGAGATCGACAAGGCCTATCCCGAGGAACTGCTCTCCATCGAGGCCTATACCAAGGGCAAGATCAAGCCGGGCGACGTGGTCACCGCCGACAACGTCGAATATGTGAAGGATCTGCTGGACCCGGTAGCCTATCGGCACGTCACCGAAATGGGTCGGCGCATCAATATTGTCGAGACCACCACGGACGTTACCAAACTGTTTCCATACGAATATCTCGAGGCGACGCTTCGCAATCAGGGGCAGGCGGTTCTCGACAAGAACAACAATGTCTGGACCCGCGATGGCAAACCGTGGATCGGCGGCAACCCGTTCCCGGACCCCAAAAACGGCGTCGAGGCGTTCGCCAATCTGACGCTGAGCTGGGGCCGGCACGACCAGTCGCTTTACGCCGTGCGCGACTGGGACATCTCGCCAAAGGGGAGTTTGTCCTACCAGTACGATTTTGTCTGGGCCGAGCAAAACACGATCGGCCTTCTGCGCCACGAAGAAGGCCCCTACTGGATCGGCCAGGAAGACAAGCTGCGCTATCAGTCGGTCTTCTTCACCGCCCCCAACGACGTCCGGGGCACATCGTTCCTCAACACCTGGTATTACGACCAGTCGAAGTTCCCGGACTTGTTCGGGTATTTGCCGGCGTTCAAACGCGTACGCCGGTTCCCGACCAACCAGCGGTTCGAGCCGCTGGTCCCGGGGATGACCCTGTTCCTGTCCGATGCCTGGGCCGCCGGCGATCCCATGCTGACCTGGGGGAACTACAAGATCGTCGGCCGCAAGCCGCATCTTGGTGCCGTATCGCAGAACTGGATGGGGGATCACCCGAACTGGGAGCGCCCGGTGCACGGCGGCCCCAACGACCAGACCTTTTTCGACATCAACATGGAGCTGGTGCCCGAGGTTCTGGTGGTTGAGGCGGAGCCGGTCAAATACCCGCGTGCGCCGGTCTCGAAAAAACGGGTCTACATCGACGTACGCAACATGATGTACGTGGCCTACAACACCTTCGATCGCCGCGGCGAGTTGTGGAAATCGTTCGAGCCGGGCTACAGCCAGTACAAGAAAGGCGATCTGGTCTATCTCGATGGCGAGCATCCGGCATGGTCGTGGACTCATGTGATGAGCCACGACATTCAGACCAATCGCATGAGCCGCTTCGTGCAGGCCAAACAGGTGCTCGGCGGCTACCGCTCGGGCTACGGCCCCGGCAGCCTTTACGACAAATACCTGACGATCCAGGCGATCCGGCGCCTGGGAATCTGACCGGGCCGTCGACCGGCTGCGGCAGCCGGCTCATGCCCGGTATCTGGCAAGGAGTGAACGTCTTGACCGCTTGCTCGTTCAGAATCGCCGTTCTGGCCGCCTTCTTCGGCTTTCTGCTGGCACCGGTGGTACAGGCTGGAGAGACCGGTATCGAGGTGTTGCGGCAGGGCACGCCGCATGAAAGCCTTTTCGACGTCGTCATCCAGGGCACCCGGGGCCTGGCGATCGGCGACCTTGGCGAAGTCCTGGTCTCCGACGATGGCGGCCGGACCTGGCGACGCACCAACAGCGAGCCCGGAGACCTGGCATTTCTGGGCGCCGTTCTGACTGGCGAACAGGGCCTCATTGTCGGTCAGGCGGGCACCATTCTGCGCCGGACGTCGGAAGGCTGGCGCTCGGTCGACAGCGGCACCGACCAGAGACTGTTCGCCGTTGACATCAATCGCCGGGGTCTGGCCGTTGCCGTTGGCGGGTTTGGCGCATTGCTGCGATCCGATGACGGCGGAGAAAGCTGGACGCCGGTGACCCTGGACTGGCATCGCATTCTCGATGACGTCATCGAGCCGCATCTCTACGACGTCCATGTGGATGACCGGGGAACAGTGACGGTGGTCGGAGAATTCGGCCTGGTCATCCGCTCCGACGACGGTGCCCGGTCCTGGCAGGTCGTTCGCAAGGGCACGTCATCGATTTTCGCCCTGTCCATGACCGACGACGGGGAAGGGCTGGCGGTGGGCCAGGATGGCCTTGTGCTGCAAAGCGCTGATGGCGGCGTGACCTGGACCCGGGTGCCGGTACCGGTCAAGGCCAATTTCCTCGACATTCTCGCAACCGGCGACGGGACCGTTTTCATCTCCGGCATTCGCACGATGATCCGCAGCCGGGATCACATGCAGTCCTGGGAGGCCCTGACCGCCGGCGATCTCGCTACCGGCTGGTACCAGAAGCTGGCACGCGGCCCCAATCAGGAGGTTATCGCCGTCGGCCACCTTGGGCGGATCATTCGCTTGCCGGCGGATATCGAAGGAAAACAACTGCCAAATGGAAGGAGGGATTAACTCATGGGGAAGAAATGGATCACGCTCTCCGGGCTGGGGGCACTGGCGGTATTGCTGGGGGCCGGCCCGGGACTGGCGGCCGATATTTCGATCTCCGGTTTCGTGCGTCAGGAAACCGCCCTCAAGCTGACGGGAGCGGAAAACCTGCACACCCAGCAAGGAAATCTGTTCAACGGTGTGACCGTGCCGCGGGATGCCTCGGTTCTGGCGCCGGCTCTGGGCCTGCCGCCCGAGTTTCTGCAGGTGCCGGCAACGCGGCCCGTCGAGTCCCGGAACAACACGTTCAATCTCGTCGCCACCCGGCTGGAAGTCGATGTGCAGGCCACCTTCAACGAAAATTTCTCGGGCTTCATGAAGGTCCGCGCCTTCGTCGACTGGGGTGTCTACAAGGACTTCGGAGATCCCAGCCTTTTCGACACGCCGTTTTACGGCAGCAGCGGGTCGCTGCTTGAGGTCTCGAACGACAATTACATGGTCGATCTGCCGTCCCTTTACCTGGACTACACCAAGGGTCCCCTGTGGCTGCGTATCGGCAACCAGCAGATCGCCTGGGGCGAGGCCCTGTTCTTCCGGGTTCTCGACGTCCCCAACGGCCTTGATTTGCGCCGCCATCTGTTCATCGACTGGGCCTCCGAGGAATATGCCGACGAGCGGGTCGCCTCACCCGCCGTGCGCGGCTCCTATCAGATCAGCGGCGACTGGGAGATCGAGGGATTCGTGCAGAAATTCTCGCCATCGATCCTGCCGCCGCCGAACTCGCCGTTCTCGTTCATACCGGATCAGTTCGTCGTCCATGAGCGCCAGCAGTTCAATGCCGTCGATGGCACCTGGAACTTCGGCGGCCGGGTGCGTGGTCAAATCGGCGATCTCGGTGTTCAACTTATTGCGGTGCGCCGCCGCAATCCTGACGGCGTGTTCCGCTGGACCCGCTCGGGCATCAACATCGACCTGCCCGGCCTGCCCGGTTCCGGTGCCTTGTTGCAGGAAACGCCGTTCTCCGTGGCACCGATCGGCGGCGTCGTGTCGGCCCGGGAGTGGTTCACCTATGCCGCTTTCGTGCGTCTCGACGGGGTGCAGGGCCTGAACGCGGCGATCGACGATTTTCAGCCGTGGAGCGGTCTGGTGGGCGGCTTCAACGTCGGCGACAGCAAGTTTCTGGCGGAACAGGAACTTGATCTGTTCTTTCAGCTGTCGGGCGGCCTGCGCGGCCATATCGAACGGGTCTATCCGAAGGAAACGGTCCTTGGTATTGGCCTGAACTACGTCATATTCGGCAAGCCCGGTTCACTTCTCGATCAACTGGTGCTTCGGTTCGAGGCCAGCTATACGCCCAACAAGAAGTTCACCCGCCCGAGCCTGGGACAAGTCTTCATCCGCAAGGACGAAGTGGCGATCTTTGCCGCCATCGAGAAGTTCCAGAGGTTTTCGCAGAACTTCCCGGCCACCTTCATGGTGCTGCAATGGATGCGCAAGTCGCAGTCCGACCTGTTCGGGCGCCATCTTTCGGGCATGGGTGGCACCGTTGACAACGTGCCGACGGGCGCCGGCAGCTTCAATGCTCTGAGTTTCGCCCTTCAGCAGCCGTTTCCAAGCCTGATCTGGCGGTTCGACTTGGCCGTGCTCTACGACCTCAAGGGCGGCGTGCTGGTGCAGCCGGGCATCCGCTGGAAGCCCCGCGACACCTGGACGCTGGAGCTGTTTGTCAACATCATCGAGGGCAAGGGCAACGACAACATCATGACCACCTTCGACTGGGCGGATGAGGTCGGGCTGCGACTGAGCTGGCTGTTCTAGGGCAGCCAGGAAAAACCGGGTGAGCGCCGGAGCGTCCAGACCCCGGGCCACAAACAGGGTCGCCCGGCCGGCCGTTTGGGTTTTGCGCCAAGGCGGGTGACGGGATACGGAGCCGACAGGTGCGTCTGATTCGCTACGATCGCAGGTTCACGCGACGCCGGTTTCTGGAGAAGCTGGCAGGCGGTGTGCTGACCGCCGGCCTGCTTGCGCCGGTGTGGGAAACTCTTGCCGGCACCGGAGATCCCGGCCCCGCCTATCCCGACGAGTTGCGCTCGATCGACGAGTACACTCGCGGGCGCATCAGCACCGGCGACGAGATCACGGCCGAGAATGTCGAGCATGTGCGCGCGCTTCTCGACCCCATCCGCTTTCGGCAGATCGCCGAAATGGGCCGCCGCCTGCGCGTCGTGCCGACCACCGACGACATCATGCGCCTGAGCCCCTGGGAATATATCGAGGCAACCAACCGCAACCGGGGGCTCGCCCGCTTCGACCGCAAGGGCAACGTTCGCACACGGGACGGCAAACCGTGGATCGGCGGCAATCCGTTTCCCGAGCCCAAATCGGCGCTCGAGGTGTTTGCCGGTCTGACGCTGAGTTGGGGGCGTCACGACGTGTCCCTCTATGCAACCAAGGAATACGACCTCGATGCCGATGGCGAGGTGGCCTATGCGTACGAATCCGTCTGGGTGGAGTTTTCGCCGGTCGCCCGGGTGGTGGTGCAACCCAAACCCTACTGGCCGGGGCATGAGGACAAGCTGCGCTATCAAAGCGTCTTCTTCACCGCCCCCAATGACGCGAAAGGCACGGCATTCCTCAATATCTGGCCTTACGATCAGACCCGCTTTCCCGAACTCTATGGCTATCTGCCGGCCTTCAAGCGGGTGCGGCGCTATCCGACCAATCAGAGATTCGAGCCGCTGGTTCCGGGCTCGACGATCTATCTGTCGGATGCCTGGGCGGCGGGCGACCCGTTCCTGACCTGGGGGAATTACCGCATCGTCCATCGTGGGCCGGCGCTGGCGGCGCTGTCACACGGCTGGAACGCGGATCACGACAACTGGGAGCAGGGCACCCATGGCGGCCCGAAAGGCAAATCCTTCTGGAACGAATCCGTCGAGCTGGTTCCGGAAGCCATCGTCATCGAGGCGGAACCGGTCAAATACCCGCGGGCGCCGGTCAGCAAGAAGCAGGTGTGGTTCGATCTGCGCACGCTGCTGCCGTTCGCCATGGTCTCTTTCGATCGGCACGGCCAGATCTACCGGTCGTTCGACGGCGCCTACTCGCTTTACGAAAAGGGCGAGCGCCGGGTTCTCGATGGCCAACACGCGTACTGGTCGTGGACCCACGTTCACGCCCACAATATCCAGACCAACAGAATCACGCGCATCGAGCAGGTCCGCAAAGTCGGCGCAGGCTACGAAATGCGCGTCAACGATACCAGTGTCTACAACCAGTTCCTGACCCGCTCGGCGCTGCGGCGCCTGGGGACCTGAGGGAGCGTTTGCCACGGCCATGCGCAGGGATCACATCGAAACAGCCGCCACCGCGATGCGGCTCGCAGGTTGAAGTCAACAGGAGAAAAGCCCATGCCTTACGCGGACTGGGATGCCCACCCGAAAACAACCATTGGACCGTTCGGCCTCGACTCCGAGCTTCCCGACACCGTACGGGAGGTCCAGGAAACGCTGCGCAAGTTCGCCGTCGAGGTGATGCGACCGATCGGGGCCGAGCTTGATCGCATGGCCCCTGAGGACGTCATTGCCGAAGGCTCACCCTACTGGGATTTCCGCAAGCAATTCCTGGATTTCGGACTGACCGTCGAAGCCATGAGCGAAATGGAACCGGCCGAAGCCGGCTGTCTGTTCGCCGTTGCCTTCGAGGAGTTGGGTTACGGCGATGCCGGTCTGGCGATCTCGGCCGGGGCCAGCATGCTGCCGCGCTATATCGCCGCCCGGATGGGCAACGACACGGTGGTCAGCAAGATCCCCAACGACATGCTGGGCTGCTGGGGCATCACCGAACCGGACCACGGAAGCGATACGCTCGATGCCAGCAAACAGATTTTTCATCCCGAAGGCAGCTATGGGCGCCCCAACTGCGTCGCCCGGATCACCGACGGCAAGGTCATCATCAACGGCCAGAAATCGGCCTGGGTATCCAACGGCACGATCGCCGAAGTCTGCATCCTGTTCTGTGCGGCGGATACGGCCAACGGCCCCGATCCCCATCGCGGCGTCTGCGTCATCGTCCCGCTGGATACGGATGGCGTGACCCGCGGCAAGCCCCTGGACAAGCTGGGGCAGCGGGCGCTGAACCAGGGCGAGATCTTCTTCGACAATGTCGAGGTGGATATCGACTATCTGCTGGCCGATCCCGAGTCCTACGGTCGCGCCCTGTATCTGATCCACACGGAAGCCAATTCGCTGATGGGCGCCACCTTTGCCGGCTGCGCCCGTTCGGCCTACGACCTGGCCTATGCCTATGCTCATGAGCGCCGGCAGGGTGGGGTGCCGATCCTGCGCCATCAGGACGTCGCACGGCGCATCTTCCACATGTTCCGCAAGGTGGAAATGGCCTGCGCGCTGGAACGCCGGGTCATCCAGTACAATTTCGTCAACGATCCGCCGGCCCTGCAGGCGGGCATGGTCGCCAAGGTCAGCGCCACCCAAACGGCGCTCGATGTGGCCAACGAGGCCTTGCAAATGTTCGGAGGCAACGGCCTCACCCGCGCCTATCCCATCGAAAAGATCTTCCGGGACGCCCGCGCCTCGCTGATCGAGGACGGGTGCAACGAAATTCTGGCGATCAAGGGCGGCCACTACCTGCGCAACGACGCCCTTCTGTAAGGAAACCCTGGCCGTGAAACAGAACGCCTTCATCATCGGTGCCGGCATGACCCGCTTCGGCAAGCACCTGGACACCGGGCTCAAGGCGCTGGCGGTGGCGGCCATTCGGGATGCCCTTGCCGATGCCGGGATCGAGGGCGATCGTCTCGAGGCCGCCTATATGGGCAACGCGGCGGCCAGCGTCATCACCGGCCAGGTCTGCATTGCCGGGCAGGCGGTGCTGCGCAGCATGGGTATTGGCAGAATCCCGGTGATCAATGTGGAAAACGCCTGCGCCACCGCCTCGACCGCCTTCCAGCAGGCCTGTTCGATGGTCACCGCCGGCGCCTACGACGTGGTGCTCGCCGCCGGCTTCGAAAAACTCTATCACCTCGACAAGCAGCGCACCTTTTCGGTGTTCGAAGGCGCCGTCGACGTCGAGCGAAAGGACGATCTGCTGACCTATCTGAAGGACAGCGCACGCCGTCTGGGCGAGACGGTGGATCTTGATGGCGCTGGCACGTCGCGGTCGGTGTTCATGGATATCTATGCCGCCATGGCCCGCGACTACATGCACCGCACCGGTGCCGAACCCCGCCATTTCGCCATGGTCGTGGCCAAGAACTCGCGCCACGGGGCCAAAAATCCGCGGGCCCAGTTCCAGGATGTTCTGAGCGTCGATGACGTGCTCGATGCACCGATGATTGCCGCACCCTTGACCCTGCCGATGTGTTCGCCCATCGGCGACGGGGCGGCCGCTGCGGTCATCGCCTCGGAACGATTTGTCCGCCAGCACAGTCCCGCGTCGCCGGTGCGGGTGGTCGCCTCGCAGGTGTTCAGCGGCTACGACTATGTGGACGATGACGCCGAGCCGGTCGCCGCCTGGGCGGCGCGGCAGATCTACGAGGCCGCCGGCGTCGGCCCCGACGAGCTGAGCTGCGTCGAGCTGCACGACGCCACCGCACCCGCCGAGTTGATCTATTACGAGCACCTTGGCCTGTGCGCAGCGGGCGAGGGCCTGAAGTTCATCGAAGAAGGCGCAACCGAGATCGGTGGCCGGCTGCCGGTCAATCCCTCGGGCGGGCTGAGCCGCAAGGGCCACCCGATAGGTGCCACCGGTCTGGCTCAGATCTTCGAGCTTGCCGAGCAGCTCCGCGGCCGCTGCGGGGCGCGTCAGGTCGATGGCGCCCGCCTCGCCCTGGCCGAGAACGGCGGCGGGTTCATCGGCGCGGACGCCGCCGCCATCACCATGACCATCCTGGCCGGATCCGGCCACTAGCAGATCGGGCGGGGTTACGCCATGGCCAGCGATCTGATCCTTGCCAACATGATTTGCGCAGCGGCGGGCGAACGCCCCGACCTCGACGTGTTGACCTTTGTTTCGTTGCGGGATGACGGCAGCTTCGAAGACGAAGTCCGTACCTACCAGGACTTGTGGGAAAACGGTCAACGGGTCGCCGCCGGGCTGGATGGCGAGGGTTTGGGCGAAGGCCAGGCCTTCGCGCTCATCATGCAGAACCATCCGGCCTTCGTGGAGGCGATGGTCGGCGCCTCGATCACCAATACCGTCTTCGTGCCGATCGATCCGCGGACGCGCGGAGACAAGCTCCGCTATATGCTTGATTTCGCCGAATGCCGGGGCGCCATCGTCGCCGATTACGTGCTCGCCAATCTGATCGACGTTCTGCCCGACCTCGCCGCCCTGTCCTGGGTCTGGGTGCTGGACACGGGGGCCGGCGCGCGCCTGCCGGAGGGGGTGCGCATGCAGTGGTATCAGGCGATACTCTCCGGGCCGGTTCCCGATCTGGCGGTTCGGGCCCGCGATCCAGAGGCACCGATGCAGATGCTCTATACCTCGGGAACCACGGGGGACCCGAAGGCGATCCTGTCGCCGCACGCCCGCTTTGCCTCGGTTGCCGCGCTCGACGGCCTGATCGGATTGCGGCCCGACGATCGCCCCTACACCGGCCTGTCGCTCAGTCATGCCAACGCCCAGTTCATCACCCTCGGCAATGTCTTGAAGATGGGCCTGCGGGGCGTCTTCAGCCGCAAATTCACCAAGTCGCGCCTGTGGGACATCGTTCGCCACTACGGCTGCACCATGTTCAACCTGCTGGGCGGCATGACGACAGCAATCTATGCCGAGCCGCGGCGCCCTGATGATGCCAACAATCCTGTGCGCTATGTTCTCTCGGCCGGCATGCCGGCGGCGATATGGGAGGATTTTGCCGAACGCTTCGGGGTCGAGATTTTCGAATTCTATGGCACTGCCGAAGGCGGGCTTACTTTTAATCCGCCGGGCGTCGGGCCGGTCGGGTCGATCGGCAAACCGCCGCCGTCCCTGATCTGTGCCGTTCTCGATGAAAACGATCGTGAATGCGCGCCTTTCGAGCCGGGCGAGATCTGTTTTCGCAATGCCGATGGCACGGCGCTCAAGGTCGCCTATTACAAAAATCCCGAGGCTTCGGCCCGCAAGGTTGCCGGCGGCTGGTTCCGGACCGGTGATGTCGGTCACAAGGACGCTGGTGGCTGGCTGTATTTCGACTATCGCATCGGCGGAGGCATTCGTCGCAACGGCGACTTCATCAATGCCGCTTCGGTCGAAAAGGTGATCGCCGAAATCGCCGAGGTGTCCGATGTCTACGTCTACGGCGTGCACACGGAAGACAACGCGCCGGGCGAAAAGGAGGTGGTGGCGGCGATCGTCGCCGAAGATCGCTCGACATTCGATCCGCAGGCCGTTTTCGAGGCGTGCCGCGCCAAACTGGAAGCCAATGCGGTGCCCGGCTTTCTCCAACTCGTCGACGAGATTCCCAAAACCGCCTCGGAAAAGCCGCAGGAGCGCTTTCTCCTGGCCCGGTTCGAGAACGGAACCTCCGAGATTTTCACCGAAAGCGACAGCAAAACCGACAATCCATGCAGGAGATCGACATGACAGAGCCACAGGTCGTTGTTTACGGCGCCAGCGGATATACCGGCAAGCTGATCTGCTGGCGCCTGGCGGAGAACGGCATTCCCTTCATTGCCGCCGGCCGCAGCCAGGAGCGGATTGAGACCGAGATGGCCAAGGTGCCGGAGCTCAAGGGGCACTCATATGTTTGCCGGGCGGTCGAGCGCACCCCAGAGGCGCTGGCCGAGCTGTTCGAGGGGCGAAGCGTCGTCTACAACGTCGCCGGCCCCTTCATGCAACTCGGCGAGCCGGTGGTCGAAGCCTGTCTGCGGGCCGGCTGTCACTATCTCGATACCACCGGCGAGACCGACTGGATGATTTACATCCGCGACAAATACGGCCCGGCGTTCGCGGACAAGGGGCTGCTCTTGTGCCCGGCCAGCGCCTACATGTGGGTGGCCGGCCTGCTGGCCGCCGAAATCGCGCTGGAGACGCCGGGCATCGATACACTCGACATTCTTTATCTGGCGGATTCCAGCACCTCGGTGGCGTCCACCAAGTCGTTCATGCGGCTGTGCACGCGCCCCCAGTATTATCTGCGGCACAATGAGCTGGTCATGTGGCCCTATGCCACCGCCTATGACGTGCTTTCCCCCGACAGCCACCGGCTTTTCCGGGCGCTTCCCTGGTCGGGCGGGGGCGAATCGATCTGGTATCTGGATGACGACCGGGTCCAGAACTGCTCTACCCTCGTCGCCTTCCGCGATCAGAACATGATGGATGCCATCCTTGGCGTGCTGGTCGAGTTCGAGGAAAAATACCGGGACCTGCCCCGCGACGAGCAGGAAAGAATCACCAACGAAATTGGCGGCGCGATGGTGTCGGAAGAACCCGGCCGCGAAGATCCCAGGCTCAATCACAGCGTCATTTCCTGCAAGGGGCGCGGCAGCACCGGCGGTGTTTCGGTGATTCTGCGCGGTAATTCGCCCTATATTCAGACCGGGGTCATCGCCGCCACCGCCTGCGATCGCATTCTCAAGGGCCAGTGCCGGGCGCAGGGCTTTGCCTCGGCTGCGGCCGCCTTCGGCGCCCGCGTGCTGCTGGCGGCGATGGCCGAAAACGGTTATCACTGTTGGACAGCGACGCCCTATTAAGCGTCGGGGCCGAAAGCCACGGGGGCCGGCGGACACCCCTCCCGTGAACCGTTCCGGCCGCCCCGACACGGCATGCATGCCGGCTCGTCTGGACGCTTGCGCAGGCGCAGGGTACCATTTTCGCATGCTGATCGAATCCCGGTTTCTGCCCCCGCGGCTGCGACCAACGGTGATTTCCGAGCGCGCCCATCTGGAGGGCTTCTTCGAGGGCCTCAAGGAGTTCGCCGTCACCGTGATCACGGCGCCTGCGGGCTATGGCAAGACCACCCTGCTTGCCGGCTGGCGTAAGCGGCTGTTGATGCAACGCCATCGCGTTGCCTGGCTGAGCCTCGATGAAGGTGACAATGAGGTTTCCCAGTTTGTCGCCTACATTCTGGGGGCGGTGCAGCGGGCCCGAATACTGGGCGAGGCTTCGGCTGATGGCGCATCGATTCTGGCGGCCGGCAATCTGTCGCCCGATCATGCGGTCGGCTTCATCGTCAACGGGGTCAGCCGGCTGGATACCCAGGTGTTCATCATGCTCGATGACGTGCATCTGTTGCAGTCGGAGCGCTCGAGAAAGATTCTCGAGGAGCTGACACATCACGCCCCGCCCAATCTTCATCTTGTGCTGGCCGGTCGCCGGCCACCGGATTTCCCGTTGGCCCGGTTGCGGGCCTCTGGTGCTTTGCAGGAAGTCGATGTCGGCGACATCCGCTTCAACGTCCAGGAAGCGGCGGAACTGTTTCGGTTGCAGGGGCTTGGCGATCTGCGACTGAGCGATATCGACCGGCTTCACCGGATCACCGAAGGCTGGGTGACCGGCCTCTACCTTGCCAGCCAGTCGCTCAAGAAAAACGACGGCAAGGCGGTCAGTGAAATCATTGACGGGCTGTGCACCGGCGCCAAGGAGATTTCCCGGTACATCAGCGAGATCATTTACGAACAGCTCAACCCGAGGGAACGGGAATGGCTGGTTGGTGCGTCCATATTCGAGCGATTCTGCCCGGAACTTTGCGACGCGGTCTTCGGCTGCGACGATTCGACGGCGATCATCGAACACATGATCGAGGACCTGCCGCTGTTCCTGCCGCTTGAGGACGAGAAGGGTTGGGCCCGGCTGCATCTGCTGTTGCGGGATTTTTTGCTGACCGAGCTTGAAAAACTGCCCGACGGGCGGCGCCACGAGCTTCATCGCCGGGCGGCGGAATGGTTCTCGTCCTACGGCGACATGACCGAGGCCATCAATCATTCGATCGCCGCCGGCAACGCCGCCCAGGCCGTCGGCTTTATCGAGCGCCTGTCCCGGGACCTGGTGGCCACCGGCAACATTCTTTTGCTGATGAGCTGGTACGAAAAGCTGCCGGCCGAGCTGTTTCGCCAGCGCTTCGATCTGATGCTCGATGTCGCCTGGGCATTGATTCTCTCGATTCGCTGTCAGGAAGCCAAGGACTGGATCGGCGAAATGGAACAGGAGGTCCGTTCCGGCCGCGACATTGAGCCAGAAGGCCTGATGGAGCTGCTGGCGGTCAAGGCCACCATCGCCGCGATCGAAGATGAGACCCAGGAAGCGATCGATCGTGCCAACCAGTATATGGCCTGCTCGAAAAAGGAGGATCCGTGGGTCGTTGGCGTGGTCGCCAATGTTCTGACCTATGCTTATGAAGTGGCCGGCGAATACGAAGCGGCAATGAAGGCCCAGCTTTATGTCAAGCCCTGGCCGATATCGCAGAGAAGCCCGTTCACGATCATCTACAGCCAGTGTCTGGTGGGGTCGATTCACGAAGACCGCGGCAAGACCCGGGCGGCACTATCGCATTATCAGGCGGCGCTGACGCAGGCGGAAAAACTGGCGGGGCGACGCTCGGTGCCGGCGTCGCTGCCGGCGGC
Organism: uncultured Geothermobacter sp.; assembly: GCA_964441925.1. Taxonomy (GTDB): domain Bacteria; phylum Desulfobacterota; class Desulfuromonadia; order Desulfuromonadales; family Geothermobacteraceae; genus Geothermobacter. Next base: position 25,015 of record CAYTVY010000001.1, on the reverse strand, counting down.
CTATCTGGCGCGCCTGCTGTACGACATGAATCGCCCGCTGGAAGCGCGGCAAATCATGGCCGGGCGGTTCGACATCGCCTGCAGCATGATTCCGGCAACACCGATTCTGCGGGGTGGCCTGGCGATCGTCCGGGCGCATCTCGCCGACGGCAAGATGGATCGGGCGATCGAGGAACTGGATTATCTGGAAAGCGTTGCCCGGCGCATCGGTTTCAAACGGGTGGTTGCGGCGTGCATCGGCGAGCGCGTCCGTCTGGCTTTGGCGCGTAATGATTTGCGGGCGGCCGAATGGCATTTGGCATCGTTGCAGACCATGGAATCGGACAACGATACGTCGTCGCGGTCGGCGCGCAGTCAGATCAACGATATCGTCGTCGCAGCCCGGATCCGCTATCAGTGCCGGGCCGGACAGTTGGCCGAGGCCAAAGCCGGCATCAAACGATTCAAGGAACGGGCGAAGACGGCGTCGCCGGTCGAGCAGAGGATTGTCGCATATCTGTTGTCGGCCCAGGTCAGGGAGCTGTCCGGGCGCCATGAACGGGCTCTGGAAGATCTGGTCAGCGCCCTCAAGCTGGCGGTCTCCTGCGACAAGATACGTCTGGTCCTGGATGAAAAGGAAAATCTTCGAAAAACCGTCGACCGGCTTGCCCGCAGCATGGGACCGGCCCTTCAACCGGAGCTGATGCCGGCGGTTCACGCCCTATGCCGGGGCTGCCCGACGCTGTCGCCGGCTCGCACGCGCGCCAAGGAAAGCGCCCCTTCTTTGGCCAAGCCGCTGCCGCCGGTCGCGACGAAACCGCCCGCCATGCCTATCGACGATGATCAACTGCCACTGCAGAACCTGACCGAGCGGGAACATGACGTGTTGTCCTGCCTGACCGAGGGCATGACCAACAAGGAAATTGCCGAAACCCTGGCCATTTCACCGGAAACGGTGAAATGGAACCTGAAAAACA
>CAYTVY010000001.1:0-23959 GCA_964441925.1 uncultured Geothermobacter sp. | reverse complement strand
ATTGCCGAAACCCTGGCCATTTCACCGGAAACGGTGAAATGGAACCTGAAAAACATTTACCAGAAACTCGGCGTTGCCAACCGAACCCAGGCCCTCTACGCGGCCCAGCGGGCGCAACTGCTGTAGGTTCAATCGCTTTCAATCGATATTCGGTGGATCCGGAAAATCGTGACGCGATGCCCGTCAGTATGGGGAAATGGATGGTGCGCCGGCAATACCGGGCCGCCGCGGATCACTTGTCAGAAAAAGCCGACAAACGCTTTGTCACAGATACATGGTAACGCATCGGCGCCCTCCTCGACGTCCTCCCACACGAACGCACCATCTGCTTCAGGCAGGCCCGACGAGCGCTACCCTGAAACGCAGAACAACTTCCCTGTTATCGTGAGAAGATTCCCTGTTCCGTTGCGTAGGGAATTTGGCTCAGAAGTCCAGCATTCCTGTGGAATGCGGCGTGCTCAAATGCGCAACAAGGCCTCGGAATCGCAAAATTTCCCTGTATTGTCCCTGTTTAACAGGGAAGCGAGCCGACAAGCTGCCAGAGACCGGTTCGTACCCGACTGTTCCTTCCGCCATCTTTTGTCTCGCGGCGGATCGCTGTGCGATTGCCTGCGACGGGGCGGCCTGACCGGTCGTCGTGCTTTCGGAAATCGAGGGCCTGAAATCTCTCCCGCTGTCTCCTCCGCCAACGAGTCTTGGGCGAACCGGGGGCTCCGGGTCGTCTCTGTGTTTCTTTCAATATTATCAGATGTGGCCGTGGGGCCGCTTGCCGTCAAGGATGATCCGCTTGCCGATGGCGGTGCCTTGGCGGTGCCGTTCAGCGGGTCAGAACGAGGATGGTGCATGACTTGGCGTCGCCGGACAGGTCGCCGCCCATGCAGTGGGCGAGGCCAACCCTGGCGTTTTCCACCTGGCGAGCACCGGCTTCGTTCCGAAGCTGCCCGACGATCTCGACGACCTGGGCAATGCCGGTGGCCGCCACCGGGTGGCCGCGGCTCAGCAGCCCGCCCGAAACGTTGACCGGAATGCGCCCGCCGAGCGCGGTGGCGCCGGATTCGACGAGACGGCCGCCGGCGCCGACCTCGCACAGGCCCAGCGCTTCGTAATGGAGGATCTCGGCGATCGAGAAGGCGTCGTGGCATTCAATGACATCGAGATCCTCGGGGCCGACGCCGGCGGCCTCATAGGCCAGGCGGGCGCTCCGGAAATCGGTTTCCCAGGCGGCGAGATCGGGCGGGTTTTCATAGCTGCCGCTGCACAGCACGGAGCCCTTGATTCGCACGCCGCGGCCGTATTTCCGTCCGTTTCCGGCGGCCTTCAGCACCACCGCGGCGGCGCCATCGGCGACCGGGCAGCACTGCAGACGGGTCAGCGGCTCGGCAATCATCGGAGAATTCAGAACCTCGTCGACGGTGATCGGCTGGCGAAACTGGGCGTAAGGATTTGCGGCCGCGTGCCGGCGGTTCTTCACCGAGACCTTTGCCAGTTGCTCGATCGTGGTGCCGAATTCGTACATGTGGCGCGCCGCCCGGAGCGCGAAGCTCGCCGGCGTCACCAGACCAAGCTGGGCGTCAAGATCGCTCGAACCGGAGCTGATCAGACCGAGCCCCGGCACATGCATCTTCTCGACGCCGACGACCAGGGCGGTTTCGGCCTGGCCGGCGGCGATCACTCCATAGGCCAGGTGGAGCGCGCTGGACCCGGAGGTGCAGGCGTTCTCGACGTTGATCACCGGTATCCGCCGTACCCCCACCTGGGCCATCACCCGCTGGCCCAGCGTCATGTCGCTGAAAAGCATGGCGCCCATGGCATTGGCGAAAAAGCCGATCTCGATCTCGTCTGCAGCGATGCCGGCATCCTCGATGGCACGTCTTGCAGCCAGGATCCCGAGATCGACCGGGCTGTCTTGGTCATGCTTGCCGAAAGGGACAAGCCCCGTGCCGATCACCGAAACCATGCGTTCAGCCTTTCCCGCCACCGTCCAGCGGCGTGAAATACGGCCGCAGTCGCGGCTCGCCATGGCCGTCATGGCCGAGGTGGGCCACCGACAGCTTCACCGCGCCGCCGATCCGCAAATCGCCGATCCGGTCGGGATCGAGCAGGCAGAACAGCCGCAGGCCGGTCTTGCGCATGTCGACATAACCCACCGCATAAGGCTGCGGCAGACCGAGCGGCGGCTTGGTGTGGATCACCGTGAAGCTGTAGATAATCGCGTCCGAGCCAAGGTCCGCCTCGTCGACCTCGCCGAAGCAGTCCGGGCACATCGGCGGCTTCGGGAACAGATACGCCTTGCATGCCGGGCAATAGCCGCCGAGAAGCTGCGGCGACTCTCCGGGCCGCTTGGGCATGCGGACGATGCCGGGGGCGATCAGCGGAATGTCGCTGGGCCGGTTCATGATGGCCCGCTTTCGCGGTCGAAGGTGTCGTCGGTGATGCCGTCTTCGCGCAGCCGGTACTTCCGGATGCGCTCGGTGGGGGTCTTGGGCAGGGCCTCCATGAAGCGGATGAAACGCGGCACCATGAAGCGCGCCATGTGCGCCTCGCAATATCTGACCAGCGCCTCCGGTGTGAGCGCCTGGCCGGCCTTCAGGGCAACGCATACCATCACCTCGTCCTCGCCAAGCTCGGACTTGACCGCGATGGCCGCCGATTCGAGCACCGCCGGGTGGGCGTTGATGATCTTCTCCACCTCGTAGGAGGAGATGTTCTCGCCGCGCCGCCGCAGCGCGTCCTTCTTGCGGTCGATGAAGAAGAAATAGCCGTCTTCGTCACGGCGCAGATAATCGCCGGTGTGGAACCACAGATCCCGCCACGCCTCGACGGTCTTCTCGGGCATGCGGTAATACTCGAGCATCATCGAGCAGAAATGCCTCGGCCGGATCAGGAGTTCGCCGGGCACATCGACACCGACCTCGTCGCCCTGGTCGTCGACCAGCATCACCTCGTACTCGGGGAGCGGGCGGCCGCAGCTTCCCGGTTTGCGATCGTCTGGCGTGCTGCCGAGAGGAATGCCGATCTCGCTCATGCCGTAGCTTTCGACCAGGCGCAGGTCGAAGCGCTGCTCGAATTCCTCGAACCGGTCCGCCGGCGCGCCGGCGCCCAGCATCACCCGGATCGGATTGTCGCGGTCATCGGGGCGCGGCTCGGCCTTCAGCAGGATCGGAATGATGCCGCCGATGTAATTGAATTCGGTGCAGCCATAGGCGCGCACATCCGCCCAGAAGGCGCTGGCCGAGAACCGGCGCGCCAGAACCATCTGGGCGCCGCTGATCAGGGCCGGCAGGGTGGACAGGAACTGGGCGTTGCCGTGGAACAATGGCAGGGCGTTGTACAGCCGGTCGCTTTCGTCATATTCGACCATGCGGCAGATCATCCGGGCCATGGCCAGCGGGTAGTTCTGCGGCAGCAGCGCCCCTTTCGACGGGCCGGTGGTGCCCGAGGTGAACATGATGGCGAAGGCGTCGGCGGGGCCGACGTTCACCGGCTCGAACGCGCCGTCATTGGCGATCAGGTCGCCGTAAGCGATCGCCGGCAGGCTCGGCGCCGGCGATTCAGGCGGGCCGTCGAGCACGATCAACCGCTCGAGTGCCGGCAGTTCCCCGGCCAATGGTGCGACGTGGTCGAGCAAATCGGCCTCGCAGACCATCAGCCGGCACTCCGCGGTGGCCAGCATGTGCCGCAGCACTTCGCCCTTGTGGGCGGTATTGATCGGCACCTCGATGGCGCCGAGCTTCGATAGTCCGAACCACAGGAACAGAAACTCCGGCCGGTTGCCCATCATGATTGCCACCCGGTCGCCCTTGACGAGGCCGAGGTCCTGCAACCCTTTGGCGACGCGGCTCGAGGCGTCGTCGATCTCGCGACAGGTGAAGCGGCTGTCCTCGAAAAACAGGAACGTCCGGTCGCCGCGCTGTGCTGCCTGCCCGGCAAGCGCCGCGTGGATTGTCGGGGCATCAGGATTGATCATGGCTGTGCACTCTTGCCTTTTCCGTCAGCCGGCCGCCGGCTGCGCCTGCGGATCGGGCGTGGCACCGGGATCGGGATAGTGACCGAAATAGCGCAGCGCCTCGGGCGGGGGTTTGAGCTTTTCCCAGTCCTTGACGAAGTCGGCGAACGGCCTGGCGCGACGCTTGCGCTCGGCCCGCACCTCGAGGCGGCGGCGTTCGGTCGCCTCTTCGTCGAGCAGCAGGGAGTCGGGATCGTAGACGACGTGATAGACGTTCTGCGCCGCCCAGTGGGAGACCCGGTTGTGGCGCAGGTCGGCGATGACGGCCTCCGGGGCGCGCTCGATGGCATCGCCATAACCACCGCCGCCACCCACCGGTACGTAGAAGGTATCGCCGTCGTCGAACGGCTCGACGGCCATGTTGATGTCGCGAAGCCGGCGGTCGCCCTGCTCCGGATTGGCGTCGCTGTAGACCTCGCCGAGATGGCGCGGCACCGGCCGGTCGTTGTCGGCCAGAAGGTGCCTGAGGTTGCTCCCCTTGACCGTCTGCAGGAAGGTCGGCGGCGATGCGGTGCCGCCGAACAGGCCGAGGGTCATGGGAAAGCGCGCCCCGGCGCCCATGGCGCCCAGCACCAGAAACGGCGCCTTGTGGACCATCAGGCCGAAGCCGACGCCGGCGCCGCCGCGGTGCTTGCCGTGGCCGTAGGAATGGTTGAACAGGTTGCGGAAGGTATACAGGAACGGCCGGTCGGCCTCGGTCGCCTCGACGTCCGAGCAGTCGCTGAGGGTGGCGAAGAAGGCACCCGCCGAATCGACCCCGTCGAGATCGAAACGGCCGCCGGCCCCGGTGGCATTGATCTCCGGGGTGATGTCGGCAATCGGTTCGCCGGCCTGGTTGAGACCGCCGAAGACGGGAATGGCGAAGCCGCTGAACCAGGCGGCGACGGCGCGTCCGGGATCGCTGTGATAGATCATCCGGGCGCCGCACTGAAAGATTGCCTGGGTGAAGCAGACCTGAACGACCGGCGCCAGCGAGGTCGCAACATCGCCCTTGGCGTTGATCAGCGCATCGTCGGGGAACCGCCAGTCGACGGCGTCCAGAAGGCCGTTGTTGGCCGGCAGGTCATGGAAAAACCAGCCGCAGAAATAGACCATGGCGAGGCCGATGATGCCCTGGAAATAGCTGTTGACCGGGCGATCCGGAACCATCGGCGAAGTGCCGGTGAAATCCAGGGTCAGCCGGTCGCCGCGCTTGATGACCGCGAGATTGATCTTCAGCAGGCCCGGTTCGCTGCCGATGGTATCGAGGAATCGCGGCTGCCGGTAAATGCCGTCGGGGATCTTGCGCACCTTGCGCCGTGCGGATTCCGCGGTCACCGTGAGCACCCGGCGCAAGGCTCCGATGAAGAAATCGGGTCCGTGCTCCGCGACCAGATCAAGGACGCGGCGCTGGGCGGTGCGAGCCGCCGCCAGCCGCGCCTTGATATCTAGGATCATGGTTCGCGGATCGCGGGTCATGGCGGCCAGCATGTTGAGCGTGTCCTCGCGCAGCCGGTAGTCCTCGCCGATCTTGATCGGCGGGATCAGCAGGCCTTCGTCATATTTGGTCTTGGCGTTGACGCAGGTGCCGCCGGGCTCGGAGCCCCCGGCCTCGCCGGTGTGAACGGCGGCGCCGATGAAGCAGATCAGCCGGCCGTCGTGGAACACCGGAACCGCCAGGCCCATGTCGGCGTTGTGGACGCCGCCGTAGAAGGGATCGTTGTAGAAGAAGGAATCGCCCTCGCGGATGCCGACAGACGGCTCGTCGACCCAATGCTTGACAATGAATTTCAGCGGAATCTGGCCGAGCACGGCGTGGTGGTAGATGCCGGTGGCGCACACCGCGAGGTCGCCCTGGGTGGTGAAGATGCCGAACGCCACGTCGCCCCAGCGCATTGCCGTCGAGGCGCCGAGCTTCATTGTCGTCTCCTTGCCCTCGAGGGCGATCATCTCCATCTTGTGCCGGAAGATCTCGAAGTCGAGATCGCCGACCGCCGCCTGTGCGGCCTGCTCGGCCTCGGTCATCGGCTCCGGCCGCATGCGCTGGACGACCTCCAGGTCTCTGCCGTATGCCAGGTTCGTCATGGTCGATCTCCGTCGCCTAGGCCGGGTCCGCCGGGCGGGTCATGATGCCGTTCCGGAAGGCGTCCATCTCGAAGCGCCAGCCGGCTGGTACGACAAAGGTGGTCTCGGGCGACTCGATGATTGCCGGGCCGGCGATCCGGTTGCCCGGCATCAGCCCGGGGAAGCTGTAGACCGGCGTTTCGCGCTCACCGTCTTCGACGCTCCAGTAACAGTGCCGGGTGCCCACCTTCGCCCGCGCTGCAGGTTCGGGCCCGGCCAGCGCCTCCGGCCGAAGGGGGAGCGCCGGCTGCTCGATGGAGGCGGTCAGGTAAAAGCACTCGATGTTGATGCCGCCCGACGGATAGGTGGCTTCGGGCGAATAGATTTTCGAATATTGCTCGATGAACAGCCGGGAGAGCTGCTCGAAATCCTCGGGCCCCTGAAGGGTCAGGCGCGGGGCCCGGATCTTGGTCAGGTTGTACTGGCTCCCGAAGCGCATATCGAGATCGAGGTCGAAGCGGATCTGCTCTTCGGCAAATCCTTCCAGCCTGAGGTCGCGTACGGCGAGGTCGCGCAATTCCGCGACCACCGCATTGAAGCCGTCCGTATCGGTCGAATAGGACTGATCGGACCAGCGGAAGATCTTCATCGCCCGGGTTTTTTCCCAGACTTCGCGGATCTGCATGTTGGACGCGCCGAAGGCCCCGAATACCGACGCGCAGCCCGGCACGATGATTTTCGAGACGCCGATATAGGGCGCATAGCCGCAGGCGTGGGCGGCGCCGGCGCCGCCGCAGGCGAACAGCACGAATTTTCGCGGGTCATGCCCCTTGAGCGCGACTTCGTTGAACACTTCCTGGCCCATGCGGGCGTCGACCAGACGGCGGATGCGCAGGGCCGCTTCGCGGACGTCGAGCCCCAGGGGACGGGCGATCTTCTCCTCGATCGCCTCGGACGCAAGGTCGGGATCAAGCAGCAGCTTGCCGCCCAGATAGTTGTCCGGATTGGTGTAGCCGAGCACCAGATCGGCGTCGGTGACCGTCGGCTCATCACCGCCCTGATCATAGCACGCCGGCCCCGGCATCGATCCGGCCGAGGCCGGGCCGACTTCCAGGGCACGGCCGAAGCTTTCGTTGATCCAGGCGATCGAGCCGCCGCCGGCGCCGATCGACTTGACCTCGATCGCCGGGATGTTGGTGCGCCAGCGGTCGATCACGGGAATGAAATCCTGGGTCCGGACCTCGCCGCCGGTGATCACCCCGATATCGAACGAGGTGCCGCCCATGTCAGTGAAAATGATGTTGTCCTCGCCGAGAACCGCGCCAAGATCGGCGGCCCCCTGAAGGCCGGCCACGGGACCGGCGTTGTGGGTGAGCACGGCGCGCGAGCGCGAGATCTTCTTGGTGCCGCCGGTGTTGTGGACCAGCACCAGCGGCCGGGAGAAGCGGCTCTGGCGCAGCTCGTTGTCGAGGCGGTAAAGCTGATCCGCCATGATGCCGTGGATGTAGGCGTTGACGATGGTGGTCATGAAGCGCGTGTATTCGCCGGTCTTGGGGGAGATCTCGGACGACAGGAACACCGGCATCGCGCCCAGATAGTCTTCCGGATACTCGTCTTCGATGATGTCGCGCACCATGCGCTCATGGGCCGGATTGGCCGGCGACCACAACAGGCAGACGACGAACCCCATCGCCCCGCGGTCGACAAGGCGTTGCAGCTTGTCCAGAACGTCATCGCGCTTGAGCGGCGCGATCACCTCGCCGGCATAATCGATGCGCTCGCGGACGCCGACCACCATGTCGGGCGAGATCAGCGGCTCGGGCTTGCGAATGCGGGCGAGATCGCGGCCTTCGTGGACCGAGGCGCCGTCGGCCCAGCTTCGCGAGCGGCCGATGAAGATGGTGTCCTCGAATCCGGCGGTGGTGATCAGCCCGAGTTTGGGGCCCTTGCGTTCGATCAGGGCATTGGTCCCGACGGTCGTCGAATAGCGCACCGAGTCGACCTGCGAAAGAAACGCGTCGAGCGCCCGGCCGGACAGCCCGGCAAGTTCGCTCAGCCCCTTCATGAAACCGACCGAAAGATCGTAATGGGTGGTCGGCGTCTTGCAGAGCCGCACCGATCCGTCTTCCGAGCAGAAGAAATCGGTAAAGGTGCCACCGACGTCAATGCCAACGCTGATCCCCATCACGTCCTCTCACTGCCTTTCGAAGATTTGTGCCATCTGCTCGATCAGCGCCCGGGTGGCGGCAATATCGAGATCGGCGGCAAGCGGCCCGGAACTGGCAATGAAAAAATTGCCTCCTTCTTGTCGGGCGCGGGCCAGCTCGGCGCACATGGCCATGGCCTCGTCCGGGCGCTCGAAGGGCACCGCCACGCCGACGCCTCTGGCATGCGCGGCCAGCGCCAGGGCTTCGCCAACCGGCACCGTCGCCCCATCGTCGGCCGGGCCGATGACGTAGAAATCGGCGCCGATCGCCGCGAAACGATCAAGGCCCTTGCCCGCGTGACCGTCGACATAAAGTGCTGTGGCGACGTTGTAATAGGCGGCGACCTTGCCGAGGGTGGCGAAGGCGCGTTTGTGTGCTGCTCCGATTTCGGCCTCGGCCAGCGCCGGCCCCTCGATGATGAGGAGAAGGTCCGACCGGCTCGCCAGAAACTGCTCGGCGACGCTGACCACACAGGGTTTCAATTGCCGGATTACCGTCCCCAGATCGGTCGTGCCGAACAGTTGAAGGGCGAGGGTCGCCGGCCCGGTCATGGCGGCGATCCGCGCGGTCTCGGTTCCGCGCGTCTGCGCCAGCCGGTTCGCGGTCTCGATCGCTGTGGCCAGGCGGGTGCCATCGAGCGGGCTTTGGGTGATCGTACCAGGGGGCGCCTCGATCTGTGGGCGGTCGTCATCCCAGGCGATGCCGGCGCCCCAGGCCTCGGCGCTCAGGGTCGCATCGAAGCCGGTGACGATGCCATCGAGGCCCAGCAGATCGGCGGTCCTGATCAGGCTTGTCGTCCAGTGCCCGGCATCCGACATCATGGTGCGCAGCGACAGTCCCGCAATCCGCGCCGCCAGCGGCTCGGCCATCGGCACCACCGGCGGTCGAGGCGGCGGGCGCCCGGCAAGGAACGAGTTGAACAGATCGCGGCTGGTGTTCATTCCCGGGTTCCGCCTCTCTCCTTGAGGGCATCGATATCGAGCTCGATCTCGTGGGTGATCGGATGTCCGGGTGGCAGATATTCGTTCTCGATGGTGATGCCGCACGCCGGGCAATAGAATTCAAGCAGGCGGCAATAATCGGGATCGAACCGGAAACTGTAGGTTTGGCCCTCGATCAAGGGGTGATGCACCTCGTCGAGCGGCCGTTCGGCAACCAGGCACCCCTTCTTGTAATTGTCGCGGGCATCGAAGATTTCGTGGCCGCAGCGGTTGCAGCACCACATCTCGCGTTCGAGATCGATGTCGAGATATTCGGTTATCCTGACCTTCATGATCCCTCCGCCCGTTCCAGCACGGCGTTGTCGAAGCGGTCGATCTCAAGCCGCCAGCCCGGCGGCACGAACAGGGTGGTCTGATCCGACTCGACGAGAGCAGGCCCCGCAAATGCGTGGCCGCGCCCGAGTTTGGCGCGCTCGAAGACCGGCACCTCGCAGGCATCCCGATCGTCGCCCAGTTGGACCGGCCGACAGCCCTTTCGCGCACTGTCCACCTTCGTCCTTGCCGGCGGCATTTCGGTGATCCGGTAATGGGGAACCGGCGCCAGGGCGCGGTAGCCGACAAGGGTCAGAACCGCCCGGACCGGACCGTCCTTCGGGGCGCCGGCAGGCATGGAGTCCACCAGCATCTTGCCGGCCGTCTCGATCAGCCGGCTGAAGGTCTTGGCGTTCGCCAGTGCGTCTTCGGGCGCCGGCACCACCGCCTCGCACCGGCCTGCGCCGTCTTTGACAAACAACTGCAGTTCGCCATGGATGCTGTCGCCGGCAAAACCCTCACCGCGCATGTCGCGCCCGGCTTCGCGGCGCATCTCGGAAACCGCCGCCAGAATGCGCTTGCGTGTCGTGCGCTGGCGCAAGGGGGCATCGAGGCGGCGGTAGTACTGATGGCCGACATCCATGAGCGATGAACCAAACGCCGAGGAGACGGCGGCAAACGGGGTCATGATCACCTTGTCGATGCCCGCCGCTTCGGCGATGTCGCAGGCATGCAGGCCGCCGGCACCACCATAGGCGACGATCACCGGTCGGCAGCCGAGCGCCAGGGCGGCCTTTATCGCCGTCACCGCATCGCCCATCGACCGGTTGATCTGCGCCCGGATCCGGGCCGCGGCCTCGTCTACGGTGATGGCAAGCGGCGTGGCGACCTTGTCATCGATGGCGTCGCGGGCCTTTTGCACATCGAGCTGCATCCGGCCGCCGAGGAAATAGTCGGGATCGAGGATGCCGAGCACGAGATTGGCATCCGTGACCGTGGGCTCGGTTCCGCCGAGCCCGAAGCAGGCGGGCCCGGGCATGGCGCCGGCCGATTTCGGCCCGACCCGCAGGCTGGCATCGACAACCGTGGCGATGGTTCCGCCGCCGGCGCCGAGCGCCCGGATCGAGATCATCGGCAGGCCGCAGCGGAACCCTTCGATGTCGGGATCGGGATCGATGGCGATCTCGCCGGCGCGGACGCAGCCGACATCGAAGGAGGTGCCGCCCATGTCGGTCGAAATCAGATTGTCGAGGCGGTAAAGCCGGCCGGTCTCGCGGGCGCCGAGCAGGCCGGCAGCGGGCCCCGAATTATAGGTATTGATGGCTCTGGTCTTGGCGACCCGGGCCACCGCGCCGTTGTTATGGCCGATAAAAAGGGTCCGGCTGTAATGCTGTTTCCGCAGGTCCTCTTCGGCCTTGTAGAGGAGCCGCGCCAGCCTGGCGTGGATGTAGGCGTTCACCACGGCGGCATTGATGCGTCGGCTTTGATCCGAGTGCAGGGTTGCATTTGCCGACATGTAGACCGGCACGGAACCCAGATAATCGCGGGGGTATTCGCGCTTGATGATATCGCGCACGGCGCGTTCGTTGGCGGCGTTGAGATGGGAATTGGTCAGCGCCACGACCAGGCAGCGGGCGCCCTTGTCGATCAGGTTCTGCGCGGCTTCGAGGACCTCGTCTGGCTCGGGGGCGCGCGCAACGGTGCCGTCGTCCTCGACGCTCTCGATCACGCCGGTCACCATGTCGGGGGAGACCAGCGGCGGCCGTCCGCCGGCCTCGGCGCTCGGCGCCAGGTTCTCACGGCCGGCGCTGACGATGAGACCGATGCGGCTGCCGTCGCGCTCGATAAGGGTGTTGGTGCCGATGGTGTTGGAGAACCGGATGATGTCCACCTCGTGGAGAAACCGGACGAGATCGAGCCCGAAGGCGTCGGCCGCGGCCTGAATGCAGGCGGCGAAGCAGACCGTCAGATCATGCGGTGTCGTCGGAACCTTGACGGTTCGCACCTCGCCGCCGCGCACGATAAAGCCGTCGGTAAACGTGCCGCCGGTGTCGATGTCGACTGTAAAAGCCATTGTCTGTACATGCCCGCGCGGGGAACGACCTGTCAGTCCCGAGCCACTCTAGGTTTCCCGGGACCGGATTTCGGCGTCGCCGGCGCCGATGCCGCGCATGATGAAGGCGATGATCTCGTCATAGGCCTCCTGTTCCGAAAGCTCGCCGCCCCGGCGAAACCACCGCAGGTACCAGTTGATCATGCCGATGATGTTGAAGGCGAGGACCTTGGGGTGGCAGTCGCGGGCATAGCCGGCGTTCTGAACCTCGCGGATGGCATCGAGATAGATGTCGAGTATCTCGCGCTGGAGTTTGCGGTTGCGCTCCATGCCTTCGGCCGACAGCCGTTCCTCATCGACAAAGAAAATCCGCCATTCCCGGCGGTGGCCCTCGGCCGAGCGCAGATGTGTCTGGATCAGCACCCGGAGTTTTTCCAGCGGTTCGGCATCCTGATCGACCGCCTCGCGCAAGGTTTCAGGCAGCTTTTGAACCGAATATTCGAGGATCTTGAGCCACAGCCCCTCTTTGTTGCCGAAGTAGTGGTAGATGTTCGAGATGCTCATGTTCATTGCCCGGGCGATATCGCGGATCGAGGTTCCCGCGAATCCATGGGCAGCGAACAGCTCGGTCGCCACTTCCATCAGCTCGTCTTTGGTATCGGTACGTGCGGACATTGCCGTCCTCTCCCAGGTCACAGCCTTACGCAACAAACCACCGGCCCCGCCGGCGAACGTAAATACAAACTGCGGGCACCCCGGCCGGTTCGGGGCCGACGGCCGAATGCCCTTGGCTCCTGGCCACGATAACAACCCCCCGGCTCGAGTGTCAATACATATCGAACGATTGATATATGTTGCCAGCAGATCGATCGTTTGATACATTAGGGCGATATTCGAAGGGGTGCCTTCGAGGCGGTGACAATCAGTTCCGGGGCCTGAGTGTGTCGTTCCAGGCGGAGTTGGGGCGCTTTCCGACAGGATGTGCGGCGAAAATTCTCAGACACACGTCAGGGGTCGTGGGGAGGTTGAATATCATGATGACGACAAGTCAGAGGTCGAGGCGCATGCCCTCGCTTCTGTTTCCATGCACGATGCAGCCGTGCACGGCGGCCTTGATGGTCGTTCTATTGGCAACCGGTATCCTGGCCGGAAACACGCCGGCGCTTTCTCAGGAAGCCGACGACGAGGAGCAGGCGGTGATCGAGGAAATCGTCGTGACCTCGCGCAAACGCGAGGAGAGCCTGCAGGAAGTGCCGATATCGGTCAGCGTCTTCAGCGCCGATGACATGGAAATGAAGTCGCTGACCAGCCTCAAGGGAATCGGCCAGTTCACGCCCAATTTCAGCTTCTTCAACCACGGCCAGTTTGGCCGCAGTGCGGCGGTTGTCTACATCCGGGGCATCGGCCAGGAGGACCCCAATATTTTCAAGGACCCGGGAGTCGGTATCTATGTCGACGGTGTCTACATGGGCCGCATGCAAGGCGTCGACATCGACCTGATGGACCTCGAGCGGGTCGAGATCCTGCGTGGCCCGCAGGGCACCCTGTTCGGCAAGAACACGACCGGCGGTGCCGTCAATGTGGTGACCGAGAGGCCGGGCGACGAGTTCGCGACCAAGGCGCAGGTCACCACCGGCCGGTTCGATCGCATCGACGGCAAGCTGAGCGTCAACATTCCCCTGGTGCCGGGCAAGCTGGCCATGAAGCTCGCCGGGGCGACCCGCAACCGGCATGGCTATGGCCAGCGCCTCGATTTCTTCACCGGTAACCAGATCGACCGTATGGGCAACCAGAACAAGCTTTCCGGCCGGGCCCTGATCGACTGGACGCCGACCCCCGATCTCGACGTGCTGTTGTCGGTTGACGGAACCCGGGTGCGCGAGCAGGGCCCGGTGCGCAAGGTCGTGGCATTTGTCCAGGCACCGCTTGTCGGTCTCCTGAACATGTTCGTCAATCCGCCCTATGGCGAGGCCTTCGCCACCGACAGCGACTTCACGACGTTTTCCAATAAAGGCAACGCCAACGACCTCGATGTCTGGGGCATAGCTCTGACCGTGAACTGGGATCTCGGAGGCTGGGCCATCAAGTCGATCACCAGCTACCGCGACATGACGGCGAAAAGCGCCGTCGATCCCGACGGGTCGATATACGACATCATCGATTTCCTTTCCACGATCGACCAGAACCAGTTCAGCCAGGAGCTGCAAGTCAGCGGACTGTCTTTCGATGACCGCCTCAACTGGGTGTTCGGTCTGTACTACTTTCAGGAGGACGCCTCGCACGTGAATCCGATCGTGGTGTACGGTGATCTCAGGAACATTATCGGGCTCGACATCAGCTTTACCGCCGAACAGCAGACAGACAACAAGAGCTATGCGGCTTTCGGACAGGGGACCTTGGCCCTCACCGACAAGCTCAGCTTTACCGGCGGCCTGCGCTTTACCGACGACAAGAAGGATGTGGCGCGCTCGCAGATCCGGCAATTCTCGGGGCTGGTGCTCGTGCCCTTCGAGAGGGAGAAAAAGAGCTTTCAGGCGGTCTCCGGCCGGGCCGGGATCGAATACCAGTGGACCGAGGATGTCATGACCTATGTCTCGGTGGCCCGCGGGTTCAAGAGCGGCGGCATCAACTGGCGTTCCCTGTCCGGCACGGCATTCAAGCCCTTCAAGCCCGAATTCGTCTGGACCTATGAGGCCGGGCTCAGATCGACCCTGCTCGAGCGTCGCCTGCGGTTCAACGGGACCTTCTTCTACAGCGACTACCGGGACATCCAGTTCACGGTGGTCAGGGGCGATCCCGAAACCGGTGAACCGACCACCGTCATCGACAACGCCGCCAGGGCGAGAATCAAGGGCTTCGAGATCGAGGCGATGGCCCTGCCGGCGCCCGGCCTTGTCCTGACCGCCGGGGCGGGGCTGACCGATGCCGAGTACACCAGGGTCGATCCCGGTGCGCCGATCACCGTGGACAGCAAGTTCGTCAAGACCCCCAAATGGACGGTGACCTTGTCGGGGCAGTACACGGTTCCCGCGGGCAACGCCGGCCAGGTGGTCGGGCGGCTCGACTGGGTCTACAAGAGCAAGATCCATCACGACGCGCTCAACAGCCCGTTTGGTCTTCAAAAAGGCTACTCCCTGCTCAACGCCAGGCTGGTCTTTGAAAGCGCCGGCGGCAACTGGTCCATCGCCCTGTTTGCCACCAACCTGACCGACGAAAGATACATCCTGGCGGCCACCGACCTCAGCAATGCGCTGGGCTTTGCCGAGGTGCAGTGGGCCCCCCCGCGCGAATGGGGCCTCAGCCTCAGCCTCGTGTACTGAGCCGGGTTGCGGGGTGCGCCGTGATGGAACTTGATCCCGATGTCAGGGCATTCCTCGACGCCGCCCGGGCGGCCGGCGGGCCGCCGATGCATGACCTTTCGATCGAGGTTGTCCGCCGGCTCAGCAAGGACGCGAAGATCGGAACGGACCTGCCACGCGAGGACGTCCATCGCCGCGTCGAGAAAAACATCCCCGGGCCGCTGGGGGCAATTCCGGTGCGCATCTACTGGCCTGGTCCGCCCGGTCGGGCGGAACCGCGGCCGGGGCTGATCATGTTCCACGGCGGCGCCTTCGCGTTGGGCGACCTCGACACCTTCGAGAACTCCGCACGCCATTTCTGCAACAGCGCCGGTGCGGTGGTCGTTGACGTCGGTTACCGGCTGGCGCCGGAGAACAAGTTTCCGGCCGCGGTGGAGGATTGTTATGCGGCATTCTGCTGGGTGGCGGACAACGCCGATGAACTCGGTATCGACCGGGATCGTATCGCGATCACCGGGGGCAGTGCCGGCGGAACCCTCACCATCGTCACCTGCCTGCTCGCCCGGGACCGGGACGGCCCGCGGATCGCGCTTCAGATCCCGGTGCTGCCGTCGTTGACGATGGAGTCCGATCCTCCCTACGCGTCGCGCCGCGAACTGGACGATCCCTATTACGGGTTGCCGCGCGAGGCGATCGACTGGTTCACCAGACTGTATCTGAATTCGCCCGAGGACGCGCGGGACGTGCGTGCCTCGCCGATCCTGGCGGAAAGTCTGGCCGGCCTGCCGCGGGCCTTTGTGATTACGGCCGGGTTCTGCCCGTTCCGCGACGAGGGCCTGCACTACGTTCAGCGCCTGCGGGACGCCGGTGTTCCGGTGGAACATGTCTGCATCGAAGGCGCATCGCATGCCGTGATGGCCTCGGCGGGAACATTCGCTTGCGCGCGGCGCGGCATCGACCTCGTTACGGACGCCCTGCGCCGATGGCTGTGAACGCTCGAAGATGAAAAGGAGAACCTGCCCTGACCGAGGCTCCTGGTATGGCCGCCGTGGCTGAAGCGCACGACATCGGGCCGGCGCAGAAGGCTCTGACCATCGGTATTGGTGTCGCGGCGGCGTCGCCGGTGATTCTGCTCCCCATCGTGGTCGGGGCGATGATCGACTCGCTGGGCATCTCCGCCCGTGAAGCCGGGTTCGTTGCCGCGGCCGAAATGCTTGGTGCGGGAACCGCCACATTGGCGCTGTCGTTACGGGTGCACAGTTGGAACCGCCGGACGATCGTCTTTTGCAGCCTTTCCGTATTCATCCTTGCCAATCTCGCGGCGATTCTCGTCGACAGCTGGGCCGCCCTCGCCGCGGTGCGCTTCGTGGCCGGTATCGGTGGTGCCACCGCCGCGGCCACGGTGAATGCGGCTCTGGCCAGCACCCGCAATCCGGATCGTTCCTTCGGGCTGTTCATAACAGGCGCCCTGACGCTTGCGGTGGCGGGTCTGCCCGGTCTGTCGCTGGTCACCGCCGCCTGGGGCCTGACCGGGGCCTATTCCGTGTTCGCAATACTGGGCGTGGCCGCCCTGCTGGCCGCTCCCCGGTTCCCGCTGTTCAACGGCGACCGCGTCGATATCGGCCGTAAGGGTGGCCGGGTCGCCCGTGGCCGGGCCGTCGTGGCGCTGCTGGCCATCCTCATCTATTTCATCGGGCAGGGCGCGGTCTGGACCTATCTGGAGCGGATCGGGGTTGCCGCGGGAATTGACGCTGCGCGGGTCGGCGGGGCTCTGGGCATCGCCCACGTCGCCGGAATATTGGGAGCGACACTGGCGGCCTGGCTGGGTCATCGTTTGGGCCGCAGCCGCCCCATGATTGCCGGCTTCCTGGTCTCGTTCGGCAGCGTTTACCTGTTGGGCGGCAGCGCCTCCTATGCGGCTTATCTGGCCGCCGCCGGATTTTTTGCCTTCGCCTGGTATTTCACGCTGTCCTATTTCTTTGGTCTCAAGTCAGCACTTGATCCGGCCGGCCGTGTCATCGTGCTGGCTGTCACGATGCAGGCGGCCGGTTTGGCGATCGGCCCGGCACTGGCGGGCGTGCTGGTCACCGGCAGCGACTTTGCAAGGGTCGCGATTCTGGGCATGCTCAGCTATGGCGCCAGCCTCGCGCTGATCACACCGGTCGCCGTGGTGCTTGATCGCGAGGCGCGCACGCCGGCGGCACCGGCGGTCCTGTAGATCACGGGCGGCATCGACGCACCTTACGAATTGGAACATATCCGGATCATATGGAATCAATTCTGCCCGGCCTCATGAACATGCTGATGAATTGCCTGCATCGCGAGTTGGCGGAACGGCGCGGCGGTCATGGTCCTGCCGGGGACGCCCGGTCGCCAACCGGCAAGACGGGTGATGCCCGGGATGTGGCTCATACGGCTGTCTTTCCGGCCTCGGACAGAGCGGAACACATCAGTGGTGTCATGCTGCCGGTGGACCGGTGGCCTGAGTTGCAGGCCTGGTTGGGCGAACGGCAGCGCAAGAGGGGAGGGAGCCATGGCCCGCGTTGAAAACAAGGTTGCGATCGTCACTGGTGCTGCCTCGGGCATCGGCCGTGCGATTGCCGTGCTGCTGGCACGGGAAGGGGCACATGTGATCCTGACCGACGTCAATGACGTGGAAGGCAAGGCGGCGGCGAGGGAAGCGGGGAACGGCGCCCTCTATCTCACCCAGGACGTTGCCGACGAAGACCAGTGGAGAACCGTCATTTCAGCCTCCAGGGAACATTTCGGCCGGCTCGATATCCTTGTCAACAATGCCGGAATCGGCAGCCCGGCCGTCCCTCCCGAGGAAGCCGACCTCGAGCAGTGGCGGCGCGTGCAACAGGTCAACCTCGAAGGCACGTTTCTGGGATGCAAACATGCGATTCCCGTCATGCGCGACGCCGGCGGCGGCGCCATCGTCAACATTTCATCGGTTGCCGCTTTCCTGCCGACCGCCAACGATCTGGTGTATGGAGCTTCCAAGGCGGGCGTGTGGCAACTGACGCGGTCGCTGGCCTTGCACTGCGCCCAGAACGGTTCCAACATCCGCGTCAATTCGGTTCACCCCGGGGCCATCACGACGCCGGGCATCGCCCGTCGAAGGTCCCCGGAAATTCTCCGCCAGGTGGCGGATTCCATACCGATGGGTCGCATGGGAGAGGCCGACGATATTGCCTATGCGGTGTTGTATCTGGCCTCGGACGAGGCGAAATACGTCACCGGCCTCGCCATGATCGTGGACGGCGGATACACGCTCTCCCCGGTCCCGGCACAGGCCGCCCGCGCGCACGGGGCATGAGCCCGGGCATCAGGCTCTGATGCCCCGGCGTGTTCAGAGCCTCGCCGAACAGGCCGCTGGTTCTTGATTAAAATCCGGCATCCTGCTGGCCGACGTCTGAAAAACTTCACGCAGTGACCACACCTCGCACCGATGACCGGCGCGCTTGTTCGGGCATAGCCGCCGGGGTTGCAAGCGGTGATAGGCGGTCCGCTCGGGCCGGCGATCAAGATGATTAGCCCCCGTGAACGAACCCAGGGACTGAACCCCGGGCTATATCGAACGATTGATATATATTGCCAACAGATCGATCGTTTGATACGCTGGAGCCAGATTCGAAGGGGTGCCTTCGAATCGGCGACAGTCAGATCGGGACCTCTGGTGCATCATCCAACGCGGACTGGGAGCGCCCGGCGACCGGGTGTTCAGCCGACATCCGTGAGAGGCGTCAGGGGTCGTGGGGAGGTCGAATATCATGACGACGACTAGCCAGAGGTCGAGGTGTGCGCCTTCGCTCCGGTTTCCTGGCATGGCACGGCTTGGCGCAGCGACCCTGACGGCGAGTCTGCTGGCAACCGGACTCCTGATCGGGAGCAGTCCGGCCGTTTCCCAGGAAGCGGCCGACCAGAAACAGGCGGTCATCGAGGAGATTGTCGTGACCTCGCGCAAGCGCGAGGAGCGCCTGCAGGAAGTGCCGATCTCGGTCAGCGTTTTCAGCGCCGAGGACATGGAGATGAAGTCGCTGACCAGCCTCAAGGAAATCGGCCAGTTCACCCCCAATTTCACCTTTTTCAATCACGGTCAGCAGGGCCGCACGTCGGGCCTGCTGTTTATTCGCGGCGTCGGACAGACCGATCCCCTGGTGACCAATGATCCCGGTGTCGGCCTGTATGTGGACGGCGTCTATCTCGGTCGGATGCAGGCGCTCGATCTGGATCTGATGGATCTCGAACGGATCGAGATCCTGCGTGGCCCTCAGGGCACCCTGTTCGGCAAGAACACGACTGGCGGTGCCGTCAATGTGGTGACCGCGAAACCGGGCGACGAGTTTGCCGTCAAGGCACAATTCACGACCGGCCGGTTTGACCGCGCCGACGGCAAGCTGAGCATCAACATTCCTCTGGTCGAGGGCAAGTTGGCGATGAAGATCGCCGGGTCAACGCGCAACCGCGACGGCTATGGCCGGCGCCTCGATTTCTTCACCGGCAACATGACCGACCGGATGGGCAACCAGAACACCCTGTCCGGTCGCATGCTTCTGCGCTGGACGCCGACACCTGACCTTGAAGTCCTGTTCTCGATCGACGGAACCCGGGTGCGTGAGGAGGGCCCGGTGCGCAAGGTGGTCGCCATCGGACAGCCGTTCGCCGTCTCGGTCCTCAACATGTTCGTCGATCCGCCCTATGACAACCGCTTTATCACCGACAGTCCGTTCACGAATTTCGCCACCGGGGGGAACGGCAACCGGCTCGATGCCGGCGGCGGATCTCTGAACGTGACCTGGGACTTCGGGAACTGGAGCCTGAAGTCGATCTCGGCCTACCGGACTTTCGACGCTCTCAATCTCGTCGATCCCGACGGCTCGCCCTATTCCATTATCGACCAGGACAACGACATCGGTCAGGAACAGTTTTCGCAAGAAGTGCAGCTGACCGGCGAGTCTCTTGATGGCCGGCTGAAGTGGGTGGTCGGCGGCTATTATTTCTATGAGGATATCAGGTCGACCATTCCGGTGGTGGTGTTCAAGGAGCTGCTCGACATCATTGGTCTCGATCTCAGCCTCACCTGGGACCTGACCGGCACCAACAAGAGCTATGCCGGTTTCGGCCAGGCAACCTATGACATCACCGACAAACTGAGTGTCACCGCCGGGCTGCGTTACACCTATGAGAAGAAGGCCGTCGGCCGGGTGGTATTTCGCCAGTTCACCAGCGTCACCCTGGCGCCGCCGAACCGCAAGTCCGGCAACTGGGACGCGGTTTCACCGCGGGTCGGACTCGAGTACCAGTGGACCCGCGACCTGATGACCTATGCCTCGGTGGCCCGCGGCTTCAAGAGCGGCGGCATCAATGGCCGGTCGTCCTCGGCGTTCGATTTCGATCTCTACAACCCCGAGTTCCTGTGGACCTATGAGGCCGGCTTCAAGTCGGACTGGCTGGATCGCCGGCTGAGACTGAACAGCAGTTTCTTCTACAGCGATTACAAGGACATCCAGTTTACCGTGATCAAGGGATCGGCCGGCGCCGAGCCGATCATCGTGGTCGATAATGCCGCGGCTGCCGAAATCAAGGGCTTCGAGGCTGAACTGGTGGTGGTGCCGGCGGCCGGCCTGCGCCTCAACGCCGGCATCGGCTTTATCGACGCGCAGTTCACCAAGGCCGACCCGACCGCCGATGTCAACACCAGCAGCAAGTTTCAGAAGACGCCGAAGTGGTCGGTGATGCTGGGTGGTCAGTACAGTTTTCCGCTGGCCAATCTGGGCAGCCTGACGGCGCGGGTCGATTACGCGTATAAGAGCACCATCCAGCATGACGCGGCAAACAGCCCGCTGATCGCGCAGGACGGCTATTCGCTGGTCAACGCGCGGCTGACGTTTGAAGACATCAACGGCCGCTGGCAGTTGGCGGTCTTCGGCACCAACCTCGGGAACACCAAGTACATCCTGGCAGGCACCGACTTCGTCAACAGCCTCGGCTTTGCCGAGGTTCAGTTCGGCCGCCCGCGTGAATGGGGCCTCAGCCTGAGCCTCATTTACTGAAGAGGCCCGAGCGGGCAGGCGTCGGCGGGCCCTGCCCGCTTTTCGAGGCACGGCAATGACAGCCAAGGATATGGTTGCCGCTTTCATCCGCAACGTCGACGCGGCATTGCGCGGCGGAGACGGGGATCCCTGGCGGTTTCTTCACCCGGACCTGCGTGTCTGGATCAACGGAACGACGCCGCTGTCGGGTTGCTACCCGGGCCTCGATATCGTTCGCAGCGTTCTGATCGATACGGCGGCCGGCGTCATCGACGGCGCCCGCGTCAGGCTCATCGACATGGTCGGCTCAGGGCACCGTGTCGGCGCGCTGCTCGAAATCCGCGCCCAGGCCAGAGCCGGCCGGACGTATAACGAAGCGGGAGATCCGGCGGGCTGTCTGTTCATCATCCGGGACGACAGGATTTCCGACATCCGCCTGTTCCCCGATACGACGCAGATCGAGACCGTCCTGTTCGGCCGCCAGTTCGTGCCCAGCCGCGATCGGGCGGCGGCGGAGGCCGGATCATGAGCCGCGACGATCCGATCGAGGTCATGCGGCGTTTTGCCGACGACAGTACACGCGCCATACGCGGCGAGCCCGTCGATCCCTTCGGGATGTGTCACCCTGAGCTGACCTGGACGATGACCGGCGGCACGCCGGTTGCCGGCACCTACAAGGGGCTTTCTGACTTCCGGGCTCACATCGGCAAGGCGCTCGCAACGCGGTTTCGCGGCGGCCCGGGGTTCGGCCTTTACCTGGTGGACGGTGTCGCCGAGGGCAACCGCGCGGCGGTCATCCTGATGGGGCGCGGCGAAGGGGCGCAGGGCGCCACCTACAACAACATCTATTTCTTCTTCGTCGAGGTCAGGGACGGCAAGCTGTTCAGGGTCACCGAGAGCTATGACGGCTCCCTGGTCTGGCGAGCTGCCTTCGATCGGCATCTTGAGGATGGCCCGCCGGACTGACACAGGGCGCGGGCGGGTAACCGGGAGATCGACATGGGACGCGTGGATGGCAAGGTGGCGCTGGTGACCGGTGCGGCCTCCGGTCTCGGTCGGGGGGCGGCGGAAATTCTCGCCCGCGAGGGGGCGAAAGTGGCGGTCACTGACATTGATATCGAAGCCGGCGAGGCGGTCGCCCGGGGGATCGGCGAACCGGCGTTTTTCCGTTCTCTCGACGCCACCGTTGAGGCCGACTGGCGCGACGGCATCGCCGACGTGTGCGCGCGTTTCGGCCGCCTGGACGTGCTGGTCAACAACGCCGGCGTGCCGACCATGGAGCTGATCGAGGACACCACGCTGGAGCGCTGGCGCTCGGTCATGGCGCTCAATCTCGATGGCGTCTTTCTCGGCGTCCGGGCGGCGATCGCCGCGATGAAGAAAACCGGCGGCGGCTCGATCATCAATATCTCGTCGGTGGCCGGCCTGGTCGGCACGCCGCGCACCGCCACCTACAGCGCCAGCAAGGCCGGCGTCAAGCTGCTGACCAAATGTGCCGCTCTGGAGTGTGCCGAACTGGGTTACAATATCCGGGTCAATTCCATTCATCCCGGCCTCGTGGAGACCCCCATGTGCGAGGTCGTGCTCCGCGAAATCGGCAGCGGCGACGCCGCCGCGGCGCGCAAGAAATTCCAGCAGGTGCATCCCATCGGGCGGCTGGGGCGCATCGAGGACATTGCCTGCGGGGTGCTTTATCTGGCCTCCGATGAATCGAGCTTCATGACCGGCGCCGAGCTGATCATCGACGGTGGCATGACGGCGCAGTGACACGGGCTCTCTGTGGTGAGAACAGGAAAGGATGACGAAGCCATGGCACTTCCGAGCGGACTGGAACCTCAGACCAGAGCCCTGGTTGAGCAGATGAAACAAGGCGGATTCCGTCCCGCCCACCGGATTCCAATCGAGGAATCGCGCGCCGGGCTCACCGAAATGGCGATCGCCATGGCCGGGCCGCGCCAGGACGTGTTCGGGATCGAGGATCGAACCATAGCCGGCCCCGGCGGCGAATTGACGCTGCGCATCTACCGTCCGCGTCATCCGCGCGCGCGTGAGCGGCTGGCGGCCGCGCTCTATTTCCACGGTGGCGGTTTCTACCTCGGAAATCTCGAGACCCACGATCATGTCTGCCGGTTTCTGTGCCGCACGGCCGATATTGTGGTGATCGCCGTCGATTACCGCCTGGCCCCGGAACACAAGTTCCCGGCTGGGGTCGAGGACTGCTACACGGCGACCTGCTGGGTCGCCGACAATGCCGCTGATCTGGGACTCGATGCCGGGCGGATGGCGGTCGTCGGTGACAGCGCCGGCGGCTCGCTGGCGGTGACCACCTGCCTGCTGGCGCGCCAGCGCGGCCGGCCGGCGATCGCCTGTCAGGTCGCGGTCTGTCCTGGTCTTGCTCTCGACGACGGGGACGACTTCCCGTCGCGCCGGGAGCTGGGAAGCGGCGATTATTTCATCGCCTATGAGGATTTCGCGTTCATTCGCGAACTCTATCTGTCGAACCCTGAACGCGAGGTCGCCGATCCCCTCGTCTCGCCGATCCGGGCGGGTGATTTTTCTCGCCTGCCGCCGGCCCTTTTGGTAACCGCCGAATACGACCCGTGCCGTGACGAGTGTGCCCGCTATGCCGAATTGTTGCGCGACGCCGGGGTGCCGGTCGAATACAAATGCTTTGAGGGGACCATTCATCCGTTCTTTCTGTTCGACGGCGTGCTCGACATCGGCCGCGCCGGCCAGACCTTCGTTGCCGAGCGGGTGGGGGCGGCATTGGCGCCGCAAGACCGGACCTGAGCAAAAAGGGCGGGTCAAGGATGTATCCGGACAGGCAGCCGTCACGGTGGCGCGCGAGGTTCACGGCGCGCCACGAATTCTGGTCAATTGCACCGGCATCCCACGGATGAAGCCGACCATCGGGCCCGACGGCCCGATTCCTCTGGACAGATAAGCAGCGGTGCACGCCGCACACACTACTTTGCCTTCCCGGTGCGCCGAACGGCTCACGGCACTTCTTTTCTGGCGGGAGAGAGAATCATGACGAAGATTGACGGCGGCGCGCTGTTTGTG